>JBGVFY010000001.1:0-1600 GCA_045121435.1 Paludibacteraceae bacterium
ATTGCGCTAACGGTAGGTGTTTCATCTTCAAGGTACGAGAAGCTCACGTCCGTTGACCACACAGTACCGTCGTAGGTTAGCGTTCCATACTGTGTGCCGAAGCTTGGGGATATAAAGGTTACTATGATCTGATCGCCCACCTCCCAAGCCGTCTTGCCTTCTGCTTGAGTCCCGATTGCTCTGAGTTCTATTTCATTGTGCCAACCGTCACCGAAGGGACTATCGATATCACCCATTGATACTTCCACGATTGTAAGCACATCCTGCCCTACCTTAACATCAAAGGTGTACTCGCCGCCTTCTTCAAGTGTTACAGCTCCGGGATTTGCTATTTTAATTTGCACTTCTGCGTCACCAATATAGAACTTAAACATTCCGTCAGTATTGTACTCACCGGGCGCAACGTAAGCGGTGAACTGATTGTCGTTATGATAAGGAATTATCCAAGCATCGTACCGTCCTACAGAGGTGATAATAGGCAATCCGTCAGCATCTTTGAATATGCAATACATTGCATTGCTATATATTTCTGCGATAACAGGTGCATCCGGATCAAACTGAGATGCAATCGTATAATTCACCGTAATTTTTGCCATGCGGTGCTTCAGCTCGAACTCGATAACGTTGGTTGTAGGTGTGCCTACCCACCTTGCATTCATATGGTCAGCATCACGGAGCAATTCTGGTGTGCTTTGGTCACCGGGAATTGCAAAGTCATCCCAACCTAAACCCATGTTAGCAGGATAGCTGACAATCAATCGATGCTCACCTGTGCCATCCCAATAGAGAGTCTTATCAGGCGTCCAAGTGACCGTGCCATCCTCGGCAACTGTTGCTGTGAAACAATATTCCTCCCATTGATTGTCACGAGAAACACGGCAGAAGTAGAGTTCGTCGCCTGTTTTCCATTCGTAATCGTCCGCATCAAAGCTGACTACGATCTCCATCGCACCGCAAGAGGTACAAACGTGGTTTTCTATGGTGTGATTTTCGGTTCCGGTGACGCCGCAGACGGTGCAGGTAAAGCTATGGGTGCCGTCGCCGTTGTCGGTAGCAGTTTCATGTCGGCTATCCTTGTGGTCGCAAACGGCAAAAGTTGCGTTGACGATGACAGCGGATGCAGGCATAGTGAACTGATTATTCTCGACAACTATGGTGTTGCCGCTTGCATCGGTGACGGACAGGGTATCCAGCATATAGCCCTCGGCGGGAGATACATTTAGGGCGATGCTATCGCCTTCAATGGCATATTCGTTAGCAGTAACGGTGCCATTTTGAGAAGCATTCACGGTAATGGAGTAAGCCTGCTTAACTTCAAAAGTGTAGGTGGTCCAAGTCATGCCGCCATCGTTGGAATACGACAGTTTTTCCCACTCTCCGTCTCCATATGAAACGCTCCATCCAAAATGACCATAGTTTTGCAGCATATCTACTAAAAGGCCGTCTGGAGGAAGGTAGGGACCAGATTCGTCTTCATGCTGAACTTTCAGAAGTGTGTTCGTATCTTCAATAAGTGTCAGATTGGTACCAATAATATCGCAGGATAAATAGCCAGTACCACCCACTTCATCAGCAGGAATAATAATGGTATATGTTTTGC
>JBGVFY010000002.1:0-44954 GCA_045121435.1 Paludibacteraceae bacterium
CAAAAGCGCCGCAACGCAAATGTTAAACCAGTAGAACAAGAGGAGGCTTAATCATGGCACAAAATGACGAAATCCGCTATTTGACCCCAAAGACCAATGAGGCAAAGAAGAAAAAGTACTGCCGTTTCAAAAAGTCTGGCATTAAGTACATCGACTACAAAGATCCTGAGTTCCTCAAGAAGTTCCTCAACGAGCAAGGTAAGATCCTTCCTCGCCGTATCACAGGTACAAGCTTGAAGTATCAACGCAAGGTGGCTCAAGCCGTAAAGAAAGCACGCCACTTGGCTTTGCTGCCATACGTAACCGATATGATGAAGTAATTTCAGATTGTTGAACTATTTAATAAGAAAGGAAACATCATGGAAGTAATTTTGATTCAAGATGTAGCAAACTTGGGCTACAAGAACGATATTATTAAGGTAAAAGATGGTTACGGTCGTAACTATTTGATTCCTAACCGTATGGCTGTGATTGCTAACGAAAGCAACCGCAAGCAATTGGCTGAGAACCTCAAACAACAAGCTCACAAGATGGCTAAATTGTTGGCTGACGCTCAAGCATTGGCTGAGAAATTGGCTAACACCGTTATCACATTGTCTGCAAAGGCAAACGAGGATGGCAAGATCTTCGGTACAATCACTACCGCACAAGTGGCTGAGGCTTTGGCTGCTCAAGGTATTGAGGTGGACAAGAAGGTGATCACTATTGACGAGGCTGTGAAGACCCTTGGCGAGGCTACTGCTACTGCTAAACTTCACCGCGAGGTTAAGGCTGAAATTAAGTTGAACGTAATCGCTGAGTAAGCGCTAAAGAAAGGAAACAAATTATGAAAAAAGGAATTCATCCAGAGAGCTACCGCGTAGTAGTTTTCAAAGATATGTCCGATGGTACACAATTCTTCAGTCGCTCTACAGCTAACACGAAGGACACCATCGAGATTGATGGTACAACTTATCCATTGATTAAGTTGGAGATCTCTAACACCAGTCACCCATTCTATACTGGTAAATCTAAACTTGTGGATACCGCAGGTCGCGTTGACAAGTTCATGTCTCGCTACGGTAACCGCAAGCGTAACTAATACGGTAAACAAAAAAGGCGAGCATGTGGCTCGCCTTTTTTGTCTAAAGGTTGCTGTGGATGGACTGGGCGGTATAGACGGCCTAGATGGTTGTGCGGGATGTAATTACAAGCATATGAGAAAGGCACTTTGGGAAGAATTAGGTAAGCAGTTGCTCTGTTCGATGGGCATCTTCGCTGCTCTATTCCTTATATTATATATAGTGGAGTGGGCAGTGCCTTCGCTCCGTGGTGTGCTACTACAATGGCATGAGCCGGCTTTTGTGGTGGGTATTCCTGCCAGTGTGATAGGAGTAGCATATGTGCTGACCATTCGCAATCCGCAGAACTATACGGGGTTTGTGGGTGGAATAGTGATGGCAGTGTTGCTGGCTGTGCAGTTCTTTTTGCTCGGTAGTTATGACCTGATGATTCTGCAGCTGGGAGTGTTTATCCCTTTTATGCTCATGTCACTTGTGCGTTGGCGCCGTCAGACACTCAGCCTATCGGCTTTGGAGCAGCCTTTTTACCCCGAATGGTTGCCAGTGGGGCAGTTGCTCGTCTCCTTGCTGTTGTTAGTAGTGATTATCGTAGCGGACTATGCGTTGGCTACCTGGGTCATTCAACATAATAGTTGGGGTGATAATGTCGTTTTGAAAGTAATAGGGGGATTGATGATAGCTGCCTCTACGCTTGCCAATTTTATCCTTATCTATCAGAAGATAGATGCATGGCTATGGTGGGCGGTGTATGCATTGGCGGGGATGAGTTTTTATGCTTTGATTGGCAATGCTTTTTCGTTCGTGCTCTTTACTGTCTTCCTGATAGTGAATGGCGGAGCAGGTGTGGCGTGGATTAAGGCATCCAAAGGGCAGAAATAGAATAAATATTTATATCGAATATGAAACAATACTTAGAAGAAAGTTTCCAGATTTCGGAAGAAGATGCGAAGTTCATGGAGATGGCTATTCGCCTGTCTGAGGACAATATTGACACAGGTGGCGGTCCTTTTGGAGCCGTTATCGTGCGTGATGGCGAAGTGATTGCTACGGGCACGAACCGTGTCGTACCAAACAACGATCCTACTGCTCACGCAGAGGTGATGGCCATACGCAATGCTTGTGAGAAACTGGGTACTTTTCAACTGACCGATTGCACGGTATATAGTTCGTGCGAGCCATGTCCAATGTGCCTGAGTGCATTGTATTGGGCAGGTGTGAAGCGTATTTGCTATGGCAATACTAAGGATGATGCCAAGGCCATTAACTTTGATGATTCGTTTATCTATGATCAGCTTGAGTTGAACTATGCTGATCGTTCCATTAAATGCGACCATTTCATGCGCGCAGAAGCGATAAGAGCATTTAAGAAATGGGCAGAGAAAGAAGATAAGGTAGAATATTAGTACTTGAGCATAATGAGACGCAAACAAGATACATCTTTCAGAGTGGAGGCGGCGTGTGAGTTGATGCCATTTCTGCTCGCTAAACTGGGCGGTATGACCCGTACCAGCGTGAAACAGCTGCTTAGTCAGCGTCGCGTGACGGTGAATGCCGGTATTCAGACCCGTCATGACACTATGCTCAAAGCGGGCGATGTGGTACAAGTGCTGCAAGGTAGAGGTAATGTGGAGCTTCGTCACCCCAAGCTGCGTATCATCTATGAAGATGATGCGCTGATTATCGTGGAGAAAAAGAACGGACTGCTGACCGTGCCTTATAACCCCAAAAGCAGCGAGATGACGGCGTACTCTATCCTCAAGGAGTATGTGAGGAAGGAGTCTAAGCGCAATACGGTGCATGTGGTGCATCGTCTTGACCGCGAGACGAGTGGCGTGTTGGTTTTTGCCAAGTCGCCTGAGTTGCAGGAGTATATGCGCACCTACTGGCGACAACTGGTGACGAAGCGCACTTATGTGGCGTTGGTGGAAGGACAGTTCGAGAAGAAGGAGGGCACTATCACCACTTGGCTGACTGAAGACCAGCAGACGGGTATGGTGTATTCGTCGCCCAAAGATGATGGCGGACAAAAAGCTGTGACGCACTACAAGGTGCTCAAGTCTACTATTATGGGTGAGGGTGATCAGGAATTGGCAGTGAGCCTGGTGGAACTGAACCTTGAGACCGGTCGCACGAATCAGATTCGTGTGCATATGCAGAGCGTGGGGCATCCAGTTGTGGGCGACCGCAAGTATGGTCATGGCAACGAGTATTCGCCCGTTGACCGTCTCTGTCTGCATGCCAAGGTGTTGGAGTTTATCCATCCAATGACGGAGAAAAAAGTGCGCTTTGAGGCTGCTATGCCCAAAGAATTTACGGTGTTTTTAAAAAGCTGAAATTAGGCACTACCAAAATTCCTCGGGGTGTGGTAAAGACAACTTAGACAACTTGGGAGACAATTAAAAACAATTATTAAGCAGGGTATTTTCTTAAGAACAAAACAGAATATGAAATTATCTTTCAAAGGAGTATTTCAACCCAAATTATTCGAAACGCTGAAACACTATAGTAAACAACGCTTGTTGCAAGATGTGTTGGCAGGTTGGATTGTGGGTGTAGTGGCTATTCCATTGGCGATAGCCTTTGGTATTGCTTCGGGCGTTGGACCCGCAGAAGGACTAATCACCGCTATCATTGCGGGATTTATTATCTCGGCTTTGGGTGGTAGCAAGGTGCAGATTGGTGGTCCTACAGGTGCGTTTATTGTGATTATCTATGGTGTGATTCAGCAGCACGGACTCACGGGACTGCTCATTGCCACGATTATGGCGGGTATCATGCTGATTCTCATGGGTGTATTTAAGTTGGGCAGTATCATTAAGTTTGTCCCTTATCCTGTGATTGTGGGCTTTACAGCCGGTATCGCGCTGACGATTTTCTCCACCCAAATGAACGACCTTTTTGGTATGAACATACAGGGCGTGCCTGCAGATTTTATCCATAAATGGGTATGCTATGCAGCGCACTGGAAGGATATTAACTGGTGGGCGTTCGGCATCGGTATCACCTCGTTAGCCATGCTGATTTTCCTGCCGCGTATCAGCAAGAAAGTGCCTGCTTCGCTGGTGGTGATTATCGTAATGACACTCATTACATGGCTGCTCGGCAGATTTGCAGGCGTGGAGAGTATTCAGACGATTGGCGATTTGTATGCTATTCCGAATGGCATTCCTGCTCCTCACTTGCCTTCTTTTGAGTTGGCTGAGGGTCAGACTTTCTGGAGTCTGGTGCAAAGTCTTTTCCCTGCTGCGTTCACCATTGCCATGTTGGGTGCGATAGAATCGCTGTTGTCGGCTATGGTGGCGGATGGTGTGATAGGCGATAGGCATAATTCGAACACCGAGTTGATAGCTCAGGGTGTGGCGAATGTGGTGGTACCATTCTTTGGCGGTATCCCTGCTACGGGAGCGATTGCGCGCACCATGACCAATATCAATAACGGCGGTAAGACGCCAGTAGCGGGTATTGTGCATGCGATTGTGCTGATGGCTGTGCTGCTGTTTTTTGGTCCGTTGGTAGCCATGATACCTATGGCTTGTTTGGCAGGTGTGCTGATTATGGTGAGTTATAATATGTCGGAGTGGCGTTCAATCGTATGGCTTGCCAAGAACCCTAAATCCGATTTCCTCGTGATGGGTGTCACCTTTATACTCACTGTGCTTTTCGACCTCACTATCGCCATAGAAGTGGGATTGTTGTTGGCAGTTATTCTGTTTATCAAGCGTACCAACGAGTCCACCACGGTGCAATCCTTCACTAATGAACTCGATCCGACCCACAACAACGATCTTCGTTTGCATGGTCAAGACCTTGAGACCCTGAAGATTCCGCCATTTACAGAGGTGTATGAGATTGATGGTCCATATTTCTTTGGTATTGCCAATAAGTTTGATGATATCAGTCGCCGTACGCATAGCGACAATCAGAAAGTGCGTATCATTCGTATGCGTAAGGTGTCGTTTATTGACTCGACGGGTATTCACAACTTGGAGCAACTGCATATGCGATTGCAGCGCGATGGGATACAACTGGTGCTCTCTGGCGTAAACGAAAAGGTGTTCAACGCCCTTGACAAAGCAGGATTAGTAGATAAAATTGGTCGTGAGAATGTGCGCAACCATATCAATGGTGCCCTCTCTCGCGCCGCAGAAATAGTTAAATAACATGAAACGCATTCTTCTTTCCGCATGGCTGCTGTGTTTGGCAGTAGCGACAATGGCTCAGGCCAAGTATGTATTTTATTTCATTGGCGATGGTATGGGTCCTAATCAAGTGCTGACCGCCGAAATGTATGAAGCCGCTTTGCAGGGCAAGCATGGTCGTGTGCCATTGTGCATGACGCAGTTCCCTTATTCGGGTCAGGCTGCCACTTTCTCGGCTTCGCACGGCATTACCGATTCGGCTGCTGCGGGTACATGTCTGGCTTCGGGCAAGAAAACCAACAATGGTATGATTGGTCAGGCGCCTGATGGCACACCTATATACAGCGTTGCCTCCGACTTGAAGAAAGAAGGATGGGGTATTGGTATCATGTCCACCGTACCTGTGGATCATGCTACGCCTGCTTCGCATTATGCACATGCCGAGAAACGCAGCAACTATTACTTGATTGGTACGCACCTTGCGGAGTCTGATTTCGATTTCTTTGGTGGTGGCGGTTTCCAACGCCCAATCAATAAGGACGATGCTTCGGCACCTAATCTCTATGACCTCTGCAAGAAGAATGGCTATACCTTGGTGGGCAGTTATGCTGAGGCGCAAAAGCACATTAAGAAGCGCAAAATGCTGCTGGTGCCACAAATTAATTTAGATAATCCAAACAAGGGTGCGGAGGCATTGCCTTATGCAATCGACCAACAAGAGGGCGACCTCAACCTGGCGCAGATTGTGAATGTTGCTATTCAACAACTCTCCAAGCACGACCGCTTCTTTATGATGGCGGAGGGTGGCAAGATTGACTATGCGGGTCATGGCAACGATGGGGCTACGAATATCCAAGAGGTACTGGATTTTGATCGTGCCATTCAGGTGGCATACCGCTTCTATGAGCAGCACCCTGATGAGACGCTTATCGTTGTGACAGCCGACCACGAGACCGGTGGTATGGCGTTGGGAAATAATCAACCATTGCTTTTGGAGCGTTTGGCGTATCAAAAATGCTCTTCGGACACGCTGTCGGCGCGTCTGTCTGCTTTGTGTGAGCAATATGGTGCGGAGCTCCGTTGGGAGCAGGTGAAGGCGTTCTTGGCAGAGAACATGGGCCTGTTTGAAGAGTTGTCGGTTAGTGCCGAAGAAGAAGTTGTTTTGCAGGAGGCTTTCAACAATATGATGCGCCAACAGGAGTCGCTCAAGACGCTCTATGCTGATATCAATGCCTTGGCTGCTAAAGCCAAAGAGTTGGTGAATCACAAAGCAGGATTGGGTTGGACCACACACAGCCATACAGCGACGGCGGTGCCTATCTTTGCTATTGGCGTAGGTGCAGAGCGTTTTACGGGTTGGCATGACAACAGCGAAATCGCTCCGCTTATCTATCAGGCTACGCGCTAATCTTTGATTTGAAACTTCGTATGTGTACCTTCTGCTGCGTTGGGAGCAATCCATACATGGAAAGCACCTGGTTCCGCAGAGAAGGTATATGCTCCGTCTGCCCCTAAGGTCACGCCTTCTGCTAAATGCCAATATGCCAAATCGTTTGCCGTCAGATCAAAATGGACGGTACGCGATTCGCCCGCAGGAATGCTGACCCGTTGGAATCCCTTGAGTTCGCGAATTGGGCGTGTCAACGAGCCTACCAAATCGCGGATATATAATTGTGGAACAGCTACTGCCTCGCAGGTGCCCGTATTGGTGATTGTACAGGAAGCGGTAATCGTGAATTGTGGGTCGGATATTGGCATTATGGTATCGGACAAAGTGACTGGACCATACTCAAATGTAGTATAAGAAAGTCCATATCCAAAAGGATAGAGTGGCTTATCTCCGTATTCGAGCCAATAGCTATCTGCCCCTATAGAGAACTGCGCTACGCCTACAGGAATATCATTGTAAAGAACAGGATTGGAAGTGGGACGACCTGTATTTTTCTTGTTGTAGTACATAGGAATTTGTCCAACTGCTTGTGGGAAAGTCATAGGCAAACGCCCCGAAGGTGCCACTACACCCATAATCAGATTTGCTAATGCCGGACCCTGCATTGTGCCTCCGTGGAAAGCATAAAGCACAGCATCCACGAGATTAATATCCTCGCCTATACACAATGGACGACCAGCCATGACGGTCAATACGACAGGCTTGCCTGTTGCTTTGATTGCACGGAGTTGAGCTGATTGATCACCAGGTAGATCAAGGTGGGCACGACAACGGGCTTCACCCGATAAGATACTTTCCTCACCACCAAAATACAACACTACATCCGCTTGCTTAGCAAGGCGAGTGAGTTGTGCAATATTTTGTTCATTCTGCTCGCGTGACCAATGTTTGCCTGTTTGCTCAATTAACCGAATCTTACCTTGTTGCGCCCAATTGCGGAATGCCATGAGGGGAGTAACAGTAGCGGAATCTACCTTATCAAAACACCAAGTACCATTTTGGTCGTTTTGGTTGTTTGCAAGAGGACCGCATACTAAAACTGTAGGTTTTGCTTTTAATGGTAGAATACCATTATTTTTAAGAAGCACAGCAGACTCTTCGGCTGCGCGTTGTGCTGCTGCCAATGACTCGGCATTGTAGTAATCTGGATTTTCCACCGCGCAATAAGGATTGTCGAATAATCCCAAACGGAACTTCATGCGGAGGATATTGCGCACGCACATATCTAATTGTTCTTCACGAACGGCTCCTTCTTCCACCAATGCTTTGAGGTGTTTGGAATATGCATGATTCTCCATATCCATGTCCATTTGCGCATTGATACTGAGCCATGCTGCCTCACGAAGATTAGCACAATTGCCATGGGTAATCATATTTTGAGAAGAAGCATAATCGGACACCAGCACACCATTGAAAAGCCACTCATGGCGGAGGATATTCACATTCAGGTGTTTATTCGCCGAAGAAGGTACACCATTGATCTCATTAAATGAGCACATGATAGATAGCGAGCCTGCGTCCAACGCCGCTTTGAAAGGTGGAAGATAAGTTTCTCGCAATTGCACCTCAGGAATCCATGTGGTATTGTAATCTCGTCCGGCTTCGGAGGCGGCATAGCCAGCAAAGTGCTTTACGCAGGCTGCAAGTTGCACAATAGAGTCATAACCCTGATAGCCACGCACGGTGGCCGCACCCATTTGAGAGGTCAGATAGGTATCTTCGCCATATCCTTCTGCTACGCGTCCCCAGCGTGGGTCTCGCGCTACATCTACCATTGGAGAAAAGGTCCAACGGATACCTGATTGTATGGCTTCTTGAGCAGTCAAATGGGCAACCGTCTCTATTAAATCCAAATCGAAAGTGGCAGCTTGACCTAATGGGATAGGATAGATAGTGCGATATCCATGGATAACATCCCGTGCAAATAAGATAGGAATACCTAAGCGTGATTCCTCAACCGCAATGCGCTGATAATAATTGGCTTCTGCACCTCCTATATTTAGCGTAGAACCAAGACCCGCACGCACATATGCCTCAAGATCGTCAGGGTATTCGCCACCAGCTAATTGGGTCATTTGCGCGATTTTTTCATCAAGTGTCATTTGTGCGACGAGTTGATCAATCTTTCGCTCGATAGCATCTTTAGGTTGGCATGCTATGAGGGTTAGCAATGCAATGAGAGGGATAATTTTTTTCATGGATTTATGGTTTTTATTGTAAAATATAACGGTGGATTAGTATCGTTCGCGGAATTCGGATGGTGTACATCCTTTTGATTCTCGGAACAACCGATTGAAATGGCTAAGGGTGTTGAACCCGCATGAGAATCCAATCTCAGATACTGCCATTTTTGTGTTGAGCAACAACCGCGCTGCAATTCCCAAACGATAGTCAATAATATAGCGATTAGGCGTACGCCCTGTGCGATGGCGGAAAAATCGAGAAAAAGACTCGGCTGACATACAGACCATATCCGCCAATTCTTGCAGGTGTATATCATGCATGTAATGTTTGGCTACATAGTCCTTGACCTGACGGATACGGTCGTCTTCGATACTCTCTTCCGCGTCAATAAAAGAGGAGGAGGATAGTTCTCTTGCATCTTTCACCAGCGAGAGGCGATATAGCAGGTTGAGTAAGCGAATAACGGAAGCAAAACTATCTGTGCTATGAGCCAAATTGACGATATCTTCGCGCACAATCTGTATGGCGGCCTCTGGAAATGCCAATCCTCGTTGCGCTCGTTCAAGCATATGTCGGATGGATGTCAGTGCGCTTTTATCCATTAGTGTGCCGTGGAAAGTATCGGGTGCAATATGTATAGTAATCTCATACATATCGTGTTCGGGACAATCGCCTTGATCCCAGACATGTACCAGCTTACTGCCTGTCATTAATACTAAATCTAAATTGCCAATCCTCTCGCGGCTATCTCCTATGGTTCGCACCACTCCTGCTGCATTCTCCACGAAGTTGAGTTCATACTCCTCATGACAGTGAGCAGGGTAGTCAAAAATGGTTTTGTGGCGTTCGCCTACATAAAAGACATCTAATGGCTCAAGATGGGTAATTTCGTTGAAAACTTCTCGCATGTGTTCATGATATTTTATTTCGCCGTGCAAAAGTACTAAAAAATAATCAATATTGCAAACTATAAATAGCAATTTTTACAAAAAACGCACAAAATCGGTCGGAAAAGTATTAGTGGCTTATAAAAAAAAGCAGTACCTTTGCAGCGTTTTAAATTACTATACCATGGCAAAAGTACAATATGGACACTTTGATGACGCACATCGTGAATATGTCATCACCAATCCCAAGACGCCTTTTCCTTGGATTAACTACTTGGGTAATGAAGACTTTTTTGGTCTAATTAGTAATACTGCAGGTGGTTACGCGTTCTACAAGGACGCCAAGTTTCGCCGTATCACTCGCTATCGATATAATTCTGTACCAATGGATAATGGTGGGCGCTATTTCTATCTGAAAGATGGCGATACTATTTGGAATCCAGGTTGGAAACCATGTAAGACTCCATTAGATAGTTATGAATGTCGTCATGGCTTGAACTACACCCGTATCACAGGGGAGAAGGCTGGCGTGAAAGCCAGTGTGTTGCATTTTGTACCTATAGGTGTAAAAGCTGAGATTCAGCGTATGACTATTACTAATCTCTCGGCAGAGCAGAAGCAACTCAAACTCTTCAGTTATACCGAATGGTGTTTATGGAATGCCGCTACCGATGGCGAGAATTTCCAACGTAATCTCTCTACGGGCGAGGTGGAGATAGAGCAAAACGCTGCTTTCACAGCGCTCTATCATAAAACGGAATATAAGGAGCGGCGCAATCATTATGCATACTATTCCGTCAATTGCCCCGTGCATGGATATGATACCGACCGAGAGGCTTTCGTGGGGCTATACAATGATTTTTCTGGGCCACAGGTGGTGCTTAATGGACAAGCGTCTAATAGCCTTGCTCATGGGTGGAGCCCTATTGCCAGTCACTATATTGAGATTAATCTTGCTCCTGGTGAGAGTCGCGAGTTGATATTTGTTTTGGGCTATGAGGAGAATCCGCAAGACCAAAAGTTTGTTGTGTCAAACGGCGAGATAACCAGTTTAGGCGACCGCGATCACCATATCATTAATAAGGTACGCGCGCACGAGGTGATTCAGCGTTTCGCTACTACGGAGGCGGTGGATGCTGCTTTTGCCGAGTTGACGGCTTTGTGGGATGAACTGCTTAGTAGATATCAAGTCGAAAGTTCGGATGAACGCCTCAACCGCATGGTCAATGTTTGGAATCAGTACCAATGTATGGTCACTTTCTGTATGAGCCGCTCGGCTTCATTCTTTGAGAGTGGCATAGGCCGAGGTATGGGCTTCCGTGATTCGAACCAAGACCTTGTCGGCTTTGTTCATCAGATACCATCGCGTGCGCGCCAACGAATCATTGATATCGCTTCCACGCAATTCCCTGATGGAGGATGCTACCACCAATACCAACCTCTCACCAAGCGTGGCAATAATGACATAGGTGGTGGCTTTAATGATGATCCTATGTGGCTTATCTTTGGTACTACAGCCTATATTCGCGAGACGGGCGACATGGCTATCTTAGATGAGATGGTGCCTTGGGATAATCAGGTAGGTACGGAGGTCAGTCTGATGGAACACTTGCGTATTAGTTTTGACCATGTGGTGAATAATCTCGGTCCTCATGGTTTGCCACTCATTGGTCGTGCCGATTGGAATGATTGCATGAATCTCAACTGTTTCTCTATGGATCCTAATGAGTCGTTTCAAACCACAGGCAACCAAACCGAAGGCTCTAAGGCAGAGTCGCTGATGATTGCTGGACTATTTGTTTATTGTGGACGCCAATATGTGGAACTTTGCCGCGAGAGAGGGCTTGCATCAGAGGCAGAGCGTGCCAGCCAGCATATCGCTGCCATGTGCCAAGCGGTAGAGCAGTATGGTTGGGATGGCGAGTGGTATCTGCGGGCTTATGATTACTATGGCAATAAGATTGGCTCTGCTGCAAACGATGAGGGCAAGATTTTTATTGAGAGCCAAGGATGGTGTGCTATGGCGCGTATTGGTGCTGATAGGCAAATGCCCGAAAGGGCTTTAGATAGTGCTATTCAGTGGCTTGATAGCGAACATGGCATGGTGCTCAACTATCCTGCTTATACGCGCTATCATATTGAGATGGGTGAGCAATCCACCTATCCAGCAGGTTATAAAGAGAATGGTGGTATATTCTGCCATAACAATCCGTGGGTGATGATTGCTCTCACGGAAGCGGGTCGTGGTAATGAGGCGTGGAGTCTGTATAGCAAGATTGCACCTGCATGGATTGAAAATCAGCAGTTGCATAAGGTAGAACCATATGTCTATTGCCAAATGGTGGCAGGTAAAGAGGCTGCGAAACCAGGTGAGGGCAAGAACTCGTGGCTCACAGGTACTGCCGCATGGAACTGGTTGGCTATCACGCAGCATATATTGGGTATTCGTCCTACTTACGATGGATTGTTGATCGATCCATGTATCCCTACAACCTTGAAGGAATACACGGTTAAACGCAAATGGCGTGAGGCAGAATATGTGATTACCGTTAAGAATCCGCAAGGTAAACAACATGCAGATAAGCCAACTATGCTGCCATATGTTGCAGGAAAACAAGAAATAACAATCACCTTATAATATATTGTATGAAAAAGTTATTTGTATTATTCGTAGCTATAGTAGGCTCTTTTATCAGTTGCGAGGCTCAGACAACCACTCCTCCTGTACAGGAGAAGACAGCTCTTGAGTTTGGAATGTCTATGGGGATTGGTTGGAATTTGGGCAACCAATTAGATGCTCATATCAATGGTGTGTCGGGTGAGACCTTCTGGGGCAATCAAGAAGCTACTCAACAGACTTTTAACAATGTAAAGAAAGCTGGTTTTCGCTCGGTGCGTATCCCTGTGACATGGATGGGGCATATTGGTCCTGCGCCTACTTATACTATTGAACATGCATGGTTAGACCGTGTGGAAGAACTGGTACTGATGGCTAAGAAAGCGGGGCTGATTGTCATTATCAATATTCACCATGATGGCTTTGGTGCGGAGACGGATGTAGTAAAACGTGGTTATCACTGGTTGGATTTGCCTGCGGCTGTGGCTGATGAGGCTACGAATATGCGCATTAAGCAGCAACTTACTATGATGTGGTTGCAGATTGGCAAGCGATTTCAGAACGAGGGCGACTACCTTGTTTTTGAAACCATGAACGAGATTCAGGATGGTCAATGGGGTGCGGGTGCCAACCGAACCGATGGTGGCGCGCAATACCGTGTACTCAACGAGTGGAATCAAGTCTGTGTAGATGCTATCCGTGCTGCGGGGGGAGAAAACAAGACGCGCTATATTGGCGTGCCAGGATATGTGTGCAATCCCGATTTGACGGTAGAGAATTTGGTGTTGCCAGAGGATGAGACACCTAACCGATTGATGGTGGCAGTACATAGTTATGATCCATGGGAATTTGCCGGAACGGCTAAGTACAACGAATGGGGACATACGGGTAAAGATGTGGTACCAGGCAGTGGCGAGGTGGAATATGTGAATATGCTCAATCGATTATATAATATGTATATCCGTCGCGGTATCCCTGTGTATTTTGGTGAGTTTGGTTGCGTGCGCCGTGTGAGCCAACAAGATGAGGCGTTCCGCCTCTACTATCTGCGTTATATCTGCAAGGCAATGCGCGACCGTAAGATGTCGGCTATCTATTGGGATAATGGCAATACGAAGAGTGGAGATGACGGCTTTGGTATTATCAATCATGCTACGGGTAAGTATATCGGCAATGGCGAGCAAGTGGTACGGGCTATGGTGGAATCATGGGAAAATAATGATCCTAACTACACTCTACAATTTGTGGCAGGTACGGCTCCACAGTCCAGCCGTAAGTAAAATGACATAACAATAAAAATGAATATTAACTCTTTAAATTTAAAAGTATTATGAAAAAGATTTTTACATTTTTGGTTTTTAGCCTCATGGCTATGACAAGTGCTATCGCAGCAGAGACAGTGTTATGGGAAGGCAGTTGGTATGTGTCTTGGGACGAACCAGAAGGTAGTGAACATCGCGAATGGAAACACCTTGGTCAAGCTGATTTTGCTGCATACGAAGTGGGCACTACTGTTTGTTTTTACATGGAGCAAGTAGAAGGTGCTACCTATGCA
Source organism: Paludibacteraceae bacterium (assembly GCA_045121435.1). Lineage (GTDB taxonomy): Bacteria > Bacteroidota > Bacteroidia > Bacteroidales > Paludibacteraceae > Colicola. The sequence continues at coordinate 13,894 of JBGVFY010000002.1, forward strand.
AAATATCAAATTGACAATTGGAGTTGGGTATTGCTTCCAGGACAAGTAGGTACTGATTTTTCAGGAAGTGTTGTAGCTACATTGCCTATTACACAAGAGGTAAAGGATGCTATCGCTACTGGCGGTTTTGCTATCCATGGTCATGGTTTCAATGTGGTGAAAGCTACTTTGACAGACGAGGCTGGTGAGGATCCAGAACCACAAGGCGATGTACTTTGGGAAGGCGATTGGTTTGTATCATGGCATTATGCAGATGGTAATCCAAACAAGGAGTGGAAACACCTAAGCCAAGCTACTTTTGCAACTTTGGCTGAAGGCTCTACTTTGTATATCCTTTTGGAAGCTAACCCAATCATAGTAGATCCAACTAACACTGATAATCAAGAATATTCGAAGTATCAATTGGATAATGGTTGGTGGGGTCAACTTCCTGGACAAGCGCCTACAGATTTCGAGAATGATACTGTAGTGACATTATCTATTACCGCAGAGGTAAAGGCTGATGTGGCTGCAAAAGGTGGCTTCGCTATTCATGGTCATGGTTTCAATGTGAAGAAAGTGAGTCTCTCTCCTATTGAGCTTCCAACTGCAGTGGAAAATATAACTATCCAGAACAATGGTATTCGTTATAACCTGATGGGGCAAATCGTGGATGAGAACTACAAGGGAATTGTGATTATCAATGGTCGCAAGACAATGGTACAATAACTGCTAAACAATCAAATATATTATTAACCACTAATCTAAATAGTATGAAATCCTATTTTAGACTTTTGCTATGCCTCGTCTCCTTATTATTGGGCAGTACAAGTTGGGCATTAGCACAGAACATCGTGACTGGTACGGTCGTGGACGCACAAGGTCCACTGATGGGTGTCAGTGTACATGTGAAAGGTACCACCCACGGTACAATTACCGATATGGATGGTAAGTATGCTGTCGAAGCAAACCTAGGCGAGGAACTGGAGTTCTCGTATGTGGGTTATAGTTCGCAAACTATCACTGTGATAGGTAATCTATTGGATGTAACCATGAAAGAGGATACCGAGGTACTCTCAGAAGTGGTAGTCACTGCTATGGGAATCAAGCGCGATCGTAAGGCTCTTGGCTATGAAGTGGGTGAGGTAAAAGGCACCGAACTGACCAAAGCCAAAGAGACGAATGTCGTGAACTCATTGGCTGGTCGTGTGGCTGGTTTGGTAGTAGAAGGTACTGCTTCAGGTGCTTCGGGTTCTACTCGTGTTATGTTGCGTGGTACTACCGAAATGACAGGTAACAATCAACCGCTATATGTGATTGATGGTGTGCCTATGGACAACACTAATTTTGGCTCTGCTGGTACAGAAGGTGGTTATGACCTTGGTGATGGAATCTCATCCATCAACCCCGATGATATTGAGTCGATGTCCGTACTCAAAGGCCCTGCAGCTGCCGCATTGTATGGTAGCCGTGCAAGTCATGGTGTGATTCTCATTACTACTAAGAAAGCGGATACGGGTGATTCTAAATGGAGTGTGGAGTACAATGGTACTTTCACTATGGAGTCACAACTCAGCAAGTGGGATAATGTACAACAAGTCTATGGTATGGGCTCTGACGGACAATACAATGTAGATGCTGTCAGCAATACCAATAAATCTTGGGGACCAAAAGCTGATGGTGGATTGATACTTCGCTATTTTGATGGTCAAGAGCATCCATTCTTGATAATTCCTAACAACACAGCCAACTTTTTTGAGACTGGTCTTACGGCAACGAATACCGCTGTTGTATCAACCAATACAGGTAAAACGGGTATTCGCTTTACCTACACCGATATGCGCAACAAGGATATTCTTCCTAACTCAGGTATGAGTCGTAACACATTGAACCTACGCGCTAACACATCGCTCGGTCCTGTGGATCTTGACTTTACCGCTAATTACACCCATGAGGATGTGAAGAATCGTCCTGCATTGGGCGATGATAAGTCCAATGTAGGTAAGAACTTAATGACGCTTTCTACCACTTATGACCAATCTTGGCTTAAGAACTACGAAACGGCAGCAGGTGAGTATCAAAACTGGAATGGTATGGATCCATACAATGTGAACCCATATTGGGATATTAACAAGAATAAAAACCAATCATACAAGGATCTCTTGCGTATGAATGGTAAGATTGTTTATAACATCATTCCTCAACTTAAGGTGCAAGCCACTGTAGGTGCAGAGTTAAATCGCTTTGAATTCTCTGATTTCAAATATCCTACTACTCCTGGCTACGAAGCAGGCCGTTTGCAAAACAGCTACTTCAACAACCGCATGATTAATGCCGAGTTGCTGGCTATCTACAACGATAGTTGGGGCGATTTCGACCTCACTGCTACTGCTGGTGCTAACCTCTATAATGTCCACAATAGTACGACCATTAACACGGGAACCAACATGGGTATTCGCGAGGTGATTGCAATGGGTAGTTTTGAGGATCAATCCGTAGAAGAGGCTACCTACAACAAGCGTATCGTATCTGTATTCGGTTCTGTAAACTTGGGATGGCGTCACATGTTGTATCTTGATGCTACTGTACGTGGCGACAAGTCATCTACTCTGGCAAGTGGTAGCAACTTGTATGTATATCCTTCTGTGAGTGGTTCATGGGTGTTCTCAGAACTTATCAAGTCTAATCGCAAAGTATTGCCTTATGGTAAGATTCGTTTGAGTTGGGCTGAAGTAGGTAGCGATACTGACCCATATCAATTGAGCCTGCGCTATACCAAATCACAATTTGGCTATTCGGGTTACACTATTGGTTATGTATATGGAAATACTATTCCTAATGCTGATCTCAAACCTACTCGTACTCGCTCTATCGAAACTGGTTTTGAGACCAAGTGGTTCAACCAACGCATTAGTCTGGACTTCACATTCTATCATCAGAAGTCTCGCGACCAAATCATTGGTATGGCTATTTCTCCTACCAGTGGATATAACTCTCGTATGATCAATGCTGGTGAGATTCTTAACCAAGGTTTTGAAATCACTTTCGGTTCTCGTTTGGTACAGACAAAGGACTTCAGTTGGGATTTGAATATCAACTGGTCTAAGAACAATAACAAGGTGCTCTCGCTCATAGAAGGTACATCTGAGTTGGAATTGGCGAAGGCAACTTGGTGTAATGTATATGTATCTGCTCGCGAGGGCGAAGAGTATGGTGCCATCTGTGGTCCTGCATTGGCACGCACGGAGGACGGTCGCGTTATTGTCAATGGAGAGACTGGATTACCAACCTATACAAGCGAGAACAAGGTGCTGGGTAACGCGCAATGGGATTGGACTGGCGGTGTGCTCACTACATTACGCTACAAAATGGTTAGCCTGACTGCCCTCTTTGATGTGAAAGTCGGTGCAGACATCTTCTCTATGTCGCAACGCTCTTCTTTCGAGACGGGTAAAGCCCTTGAGACACTCGAAGGTCGTGCTGAGTGGTATAAGTCAGAGGAGGAGCGCCGTGCTGCTGGTGTAACCAGTGGTTGGGTAGCTACGGGTGGTTATCTCGTAGATGGTGTGATCGACAATGGCGATGGTACATACCGCGAGAACGATATTTACATCAATCCAGAAGACTATTGGATGGAGGTTTCACGTAATTCTCCTGAGCTCTTTATCTACGACAACTCATATATCAAGTGCCGCGAATTGACTCTTAGCCTTGATTTCCCTAAGGAGTGGCTTGATAAGAAGGGTGTACTCAAACATGTAGGTATCAGCCTTGTAGCGCGTAACCCATTCATTATTTGGAAGAATATCAAGGATATTGATCCTGACGCTCAATATAACACCTCTGGTCTTGGATTGGAATATGGCTCATTACCAAGCCGTCGTAGTTATGGTCTAAACGTTAACCTTAAGTTCTAACACAGAAAACCTTTACGATTATGATTAAGAAACTTTTTATAATGTTTGCTGCGGCTGCCGCTCTCGTATCCTGCTCTGACAAGGTGTACGAGGAGATCAATACCGATCCTACTAAGGCTGCCTATGTCAATCCAGCATCGCAGCTTACCTATGCCGAACTTCAAATGTTTGGTGATATGAACTATGTCGATGTGCATCGACTTTATACCTATGCGTTTACACAGCAACTCATGGGCTGTTGGAACACGACCAACTATGGCGGACAACATCGTATGGACGACAATGAAATGTCACGTCCTTGGAATAACCTCTATCCTGGTGCTATCCGCAATCTCACCGATGCAATTGAGAATACCAAGGATGATCTTTCGCAAGTGAATATCAACGCTGCATTGCGCATCTTCCGCGTATATACAGGTGCTTTGCTCGCAGATTTCTATGGTGATGTACCTTATAGTGAAGCAGGTCTTGGCTATATCACTGGTAATTCCAAACCAGCCTATGACACCCAAGAGGAACTATACCGCTCATTCTTCACTGAGCTCAAGGATGCTGCTGCTCAAATGAATATCAATGCCACTCCTATCTCCAGTGATCCTATGTTTGGAGGTAATATTGATGCTTGGAGAGCATTTGCCAACTCACTCCGTTTGCGCTACGCAATGCGTATTTCTGATGTGTTGCCAGAGTTGGCTAAAGAGCAATTCGCAGATGCAATCGCTGGCGGTGTGATGACCAGTGCTGCCCAAGACGCTTGCGTCAAGCACCTCAATGTAAGTTACAGCTTCGGTCAAGAGTCTTACTCCGACTTCCGTGGCAATGCCATGGCTAAGTTCTTCTATGGTAACGACCCTGCCAATAACCCATCGTATATCTGCCAGACACTTTGGGAGCAACTCTACAACAACAATGACCCACGTACTTTGCGCCTTTGCCGCTTCTTTATCGACGACTTTATGTCGCTCTCTTCTGCGGATGGTCGTATTGATATGACGGATGCAGTGATGGCTACCCAAACTGCCAACCCTGGTACCAAGGTTATTCACATGATTGCTCCAGGTGAGTTCTCTTGGGACAACTGGCCTACTTATCCTGAACTTCCTGGTAGCCCATTGGCAGAGCAAGTGGCAACTGTCCAAGCAGCACATCCTGATTACAATCCAGGTGCCAATCCTCGTTGGTTGATGCCTAAACTCGCAAACAACTTCTTGCGTTCGGACAACCCTGGCGTAATTATGACCTACGCTGAGGTATGCTTCTTGCGTGCAGAGGCGGCTGTATTGGGCTGGACATCGGATGATGCTAAATCTATGTACGAAGCAGGTATCCGTGCTGCCATGGATATGTTGGCTACTTATTATGGTTGCACCGCTATCACCGATGTAGAGTTTGCGGACTATATTGCTCAACCTGCTATCGCTTTTGGTGCTGTACCTGAGCAACAAAAGAGCCAAATCAACACCCAAGCATGGATTCTCCACTTCCACAACCCTGCTGAGTGCTGGTCTAATCTTCGTCGCTCCGACTGGCCTAAACTCTATGCTCCTAATTCCAAGAACCCACTCATTGATGGTGCTGAGATTCCTGTACGCCTGTGCTATCCGCTCAAGGAACAAACCTATAGCAAGGAGGCTTACGACGCGGCTATCCAACGCGTGGGCAATTATTCATGGCATGCTCGCCTATGGTGGGATGTGAAATAATAGCGTAGTATAGTCAATTAACCACTAATAGTTCTATTTATGAAAACGAAAAATATATTGCTGCTTATTGCTTTAGCAGTTGCAACTATCCTCACAGGCTGTCAGCCAGAAGCACCATTTGACACCCAGTCACCTAATGATGCTCCCATTATCCTGACACCTTACAACGAATCGGGTACAGGTACTTTTACCTACGATTTGTTGAATCCAGATACACCGCTATATGACTCTGTGACTGTCACTCCATCCAAATACACTACCATTAATTGGTATCTTGACAAGCAATTGGTGTATACTGGTACCAAAATTGACATGTGCTTCCCAGCAGGTATATACGCACTCACCATTGAGGCTGTAACGGACGCTGGTTTGCGTACTGAGCGTACAGGTACCGTTACGGTGCACCCATACGATTATGATCCGTACTCTGCATCTCCTGCTGCTGGTCGTCACCTCGCTCCTGGAGTAGAGACCCAAATCGATGGTCAAAACCTCAGTAAGGCAAAAGCTGTGATTATATCGAAGGATATCTTTGGTTTGGAGGCAGTACATACCCTCACTCCAACCTACCAAGAGGATGGCTTCCTCAAGTTTATCCTTCCTGATACAGAAGATGGTACCTATTTCCTCCGTCTGCAAGATACCGATGGCAAGATTTACGGAGCGAACAATATCCATGTGCACAACGGTGCTGTTGCACTCGCTGGCTTCCAAGAGATGCCTGCTGGTAGCGAATGGGTAATCACGGGTGTTAATTTGCAAAATGTAGCCAAAGTGATGGTCGGTGATATTGAGATTACTGACTTACAAGTCACTGACAATACTGTCACTCTCACCGCTCCTGCATTGGAAGTGGGCGAATATACACTATCTATGTTCAACGAGGACGGATCTGCTGTTATCTTCATTACCGATCAAGGTGCTGTTGAGCAGGTTAAGACGATTGTTCCTTCGGAAACTACTATCTGGACAGGTCCTGTGACTATTGACTGGAATGCCGACCTCGTGAAGGTGGATGCTGGTGTCATGGCGGCTGTGCCTGTGGGTGCTACTATCTATGTGTACTTTGAGGTGCCTGCGGCAGAGTACCACGCTATGCGCGTGACGACCCCATGGTGGGATGTTGACCTCTTGCCACAGGTAGATGGTATGGAGGGACAACCTAATCCATATAGCTTCACCTACACAGCAGTAGGCAAAGAGGCCGTTGACCGCACAGGTGCTATGTCGGTAGTGGGCTTTGGTTTGACTATTACTAAGATTACCTTCAAATAATGGCTACTTTAAAGGAAAAAATCGGATATGCTCTGGGTGATGCCGCTGCTGGCGGCATCACTTGGAAGATTATGTCCATTGCTTTCCCACTGTTCTTCACCAATGTGTTTGGTCTTACATTTGCTGACACTGCTGCGTTGATGTTGCTCGCGCGCATGTTCGACGTAGTGACCGACCCATTGATGGGAAGCATTGCCGACCGCACGCAGTCCCGTTGGGGTACATATCGCCCTTGGATTATCTTCGGTGCCATACCTTTCGGATTGATCTTCGCATTGCTCTTCTTCACTCCCGAACTGGGCATGACGGGCAAACGCATTTGGGCATATATCCTCTATCTGCTTATGATGGCGGTATATACCATGGTGAATGTGCCTTATGGTTCGCTTTTGGGCGTGATGACCGAGGATGACAACGAGAAGAACCAATTCTCAGCTTTCCGTATGGTGGGAGCCTATGCAATGGGATTTATCACATTGCTCTCTGTCCCCTACCTGCAAAAGCTCATTGGTGGCACCGACCAACACCAGTATGCCGTACTTGGTGCTATCTTCGGTATCGTGGCTGCAACTATGACCCTCGCCTGTGGTCTGCTCACTAAGGAGCGTTGCAAACCTGTCCGCGCGGAGAAATTCAGTTTCCGTCAGTATGCTGACCTGTTCCGCAATCGTCCTTGGATATACATGACCCTCGTGGCTATATGTACCAATTTCTTCAATGGCTTCCGCTACGCTGCTGCTGGGTATATGATCACCTACTGCCTCGGCGGTGATGTCACGGTGGGCAAACTGATTATCAACTACACCGTCTTCATGGCGTTCAGCGAAGTCACATGTATGCTCTTTGGTGCTATCAGCCCTGCTTTCACACGATGGGTGGGTTCTAAGCGTATGGCGTTTGTGTGGGCATCGGTCATTTGTTGTGTGTTCTCAGTGGGCTATTTCTTCATACCGATGAACCCTGCTTATATATGGCTCATGGTGGCAGTGTCCGTACTCACCTCTATTGGTGCAGGACTCTATTCACCACTCCTATGGTCCATGTATGCCGATGTGGCTGATTATGCTACTGAAAAGAATGGTACCAGCTCTACAGGTCTGATCTTCTCTTCAGGAACCATGGCACAGAAGTTAGGTGGAGCTATCTCGGGTAGTTTGATTGCTTTGCTATTGGGTATTGCTGGATTGGTGTCCGAAACCGATATTCTCACTGGCGAAACAATGGTTACTATCACCAACGAGGAGTCGGTGCGTACCATGGTATGGTCGCTCTTCTCGCTTTTCCCTGCCGCTATTGCATTGGTCATGGGTATATTAGCCTATAAATTCCCTATCAAGAAATAATAATGAAAAGTTCATATTTTCTTCTCGCGTGTGCTTGTGCCCTTCTTACGGGGTGCAAGCACACTTCGTCTTCTCCTGAGATTCGCGTCAATCAGGTAGGTTTTGCGCCTGAGCAAGAGAAGACAGCCACTATTGATGTCTGCGTGGCAGATGCCGCACCTTGTTCGGTGTCTATTCTCTCTGAGGCAGGTGATACAGTATGGACAGGTACAGCATTCTCTACGATGCTCAATCCCATATCGGGCAAGCCACGCCAAATCGTGGACTTCTCTGCTCTCACCACTCCAGGCACCTATCGCCTCATTGCCTCATTGCCTAATAGCCTCATTACCTCATTGCCTATCACCATCACCCCTCGCCCTTATCGCGAGCTGACTCGTCAGGCATTGCGCGCGTTTTACTATCAGCGTACGGCTATGCCTATCGAGGAACCCTATGCCGAGGGATATGCGCGTCCTGCTGGTCACCCTGACACCCATGTCCTTGTACATGCTTCGGCTGCCACTGCGGAGCGTCCTGAGAATACGGTCATTTCCAGCTCTGGCGGTTGGTACGATGCAGGCGACTATAACAAATATATCGTTAATAGCGGATACACCATGGGTGTTTTCCTCATGGCGTATGAGCAACAATCTGCCTACTATGACACCTTGTCGCTCAATATCCCTGAGTCCACATTGCCTGTGCCTGATATGTTGGCGGAAGCGATGTATAATATCCGATGGATGATGACCATGCAGGATACCGATGGTGGTGCGTATCATAAACTCACCGAACCTGACTTCGAGGGCTTTATCCATCCTACCGAGTGCCAAAAACCTCGCTATGTGGTGCTCAAGACTACCCCTGCTACACTCGACCTTGCGGCTACTTTGGCACTTGCAGCGCGCATTTATGCGCCATACGAGCATGTCTATCCTGGCTTCGTTGCCGAAGCTACTGAGGCAGCCAAGCGTGCATACGCATGGGCGAAAGATCATCCTGCTATCTACTACGATCAACCTGCAATGAATGAGCAGTTTGCTCCTGCTATCACCACGGGTGCCTACGATGATTTCCAGTCGCAAGATGAGTTTTATTGGGCAGCCACCGAGTTGTATCTCCTCACCCACGATCCTGTCTATCGTGATGAGGCGTTGAGTTATTGTCCTGCGACTTTCATACCTGCTGTATGGGGTAATGTGGCGGAATTGGCTTCGCTGGAATGGATGTTGCATCCGCAGGGTGTAGAGGCGTTTGCGGCACAACGCCAAGCCGATTTGCTAACGCATTTGCAACCTTATATCGATGAGGCAGAGACTACTTCTGTGCACCGTTCTCCTTATGGTAATCGCGCTGAAGATTTCTTCTGGGGCTGCAACTCTGAGGGGTGTTGTTGGCGTGGTATAGAGTGTCTGTATGCGTATTGCCTCACGGGTAACGAACAATATCGCATGAATGCGGAGCGTTGCCTCAACCATGTGTTGGGGCAGAATGCCACGGGCTATTGTTTTGTCACGGGTTTTGGTACACATTCGCCTAAGCAGCCACACCATCGTTTGTCTAATATCTATCCCAATGGACCACTTCCTGGCTTCCTAATTGGAGGACCCAACCGTGAACGCCAAGATGAAGGCATTGATGGCGTTAAGTATCCTAAGAATGTGTCAGCAGATGAGAGTTATTTGGATTTCCGACCCAGTTATGCCTCCAACGAGGTGACCATTAACTGGAATGTCACGCTCTTTGCTCTCACCGCAGGCATTGATGCGCTATACCAATAATCTATTTGCAAGATAGCCGCAGTAGTGATTCCTTATGTCATGAAGAAGATTTCAACCGTTACGATTATTGGTACAGGTGGGTTGCAAGCCTCTATTACCAATTATGGTGCCAAGATTCTCAACCTATTGGTTCCCAACCAATCGGGTGAGAAGGTGGATGTATTATTAGGGTTCTCTACTATGGAGCAATGGCAAACGCTTGAGCCTTCCTTTAATGCAGTTATAGGTCGTTTCGCCAATCGTATCAAGCACGGATGTTTCGCCATTGATGGGCAGACATACCAACTGCCCATCAATTGTGCGGACAATACGCTGCATGGTGGGTGGCAGGGCTTCCAGCAGCAGATATGGAATATCGTAGGGCAATCTGCACATAGCGTATCGTTGCACTATCGTTCCATGGACGGCGAGCAAGGCTTTCCAGGTACAGTTGATGTGTATGTTACCTATCAGATTACCAAGCATAATGCTTTGCGTATCACCTATGAAGCCAAAACAACGGCTCCTACGATTATCAATCTCACTCAGCATGCGTATTTCAATCTTGAGGGCGAACAATCGGGTTCTATTCGCAACCATTTCTTGCAGATTAATGCGGAGGCTTTTACGGAGATGGATGCTACTAATTGTCCTACGGGTAAGATACTCCCTGTAGAACGCACACCTATGGATTTCCGCCAACCTACGCGCATTGCAGACCGTATTGATGACGCATTTTTTGCACCCACATGTGGCATTGATGCCAATTGGGTGCTTTCTTCATTGGAGTACCAACCATTGGCTTTGGCGGCTACGCTTGCAGCAGGCGGACGAACAATGCAGGTCTTTACCACCCAACCTGGATTACAGGTTTATACTGCGAATTTCGTAGAGGAGAATATAGGTAAGGGTGGTATGATGTACCATCCGCAGAATGCTATTTGTATAGAGGCGCAAAACTACCCAGATGCTCCTAATCATTCATCTTTTCCTTCTGCCATTCTCCGCCCAGGAGAAGTTTACTTCCATCAAACAGAATATAAGTTTCTGTAAAATGGTGTATCTCCACATTTCCCACGAACTTCTTATCTCGCCAAAGACTCGAATGGTTGCTTCTTATATTCTCCACGGACTCGAATGGTTGCTTCACCATGCAGGATGCTGTGAAGCAAACTGAAGTCCTTGGAATAAGTATGAAGACAATAGAAGCTTGGTTGCAGAAATATATACAATTATCACATATAGAACGAGTTATGCATGTTAGCTACCGCAAAGCAATATGTAAAATAGCGTAAATAGGATTTATAGGTTTTATAGGTTTTTCAGGATTTGCAAAACCTAAAAAACCTGAAAAACCTAAAAAACCTAACTCATAATTTGTTCCTCTCTCGGCGTATTTGCGACTCCTCTTTTCTATTCTTCCTTCCCTTTTTTGGGGAGGTTGGTAGGGGGCTTATGTTCCCCTATCTCTACTATGAGATTACTATGTGATTACTATGATATTATTATGTTATTCAAAGCACTTCCTTATAGAATTATAAGCCTCTGCGAGGAACATCCTTGCCGCTATTCCCTACCTTTACACCCTACATTTTACTCCCTACGCCCTACGCCTTACACCCTACACTCTATAAAAACACCCAATTCCGCAAAATTTTTAAGTTATGCAACGGATATGTCGAATATTATGTGAAGGATAAAGAAGGAATTATTGATTCAAAAGGTAATGTTGTTATACCTGCCATCTATCACCAAATTAACCAACTTGAAGACAATCTATTTGAAGTACAATACGATCAAGACTATAGTGGTGAAGGAGAGGCTTGGAAGATAATTCAAATAGATTGCCCCCTCCCCTCACAAAAAAATAAAAGAAGCCCTTCTGGACTCCTTTATTTTTAGCGGAGAGAGAGGGATTCGAACCCCCGGAACCTCTCAGTTCAACGGTTTTCAAGACCGCCGCAATCGACCACTCTGCCATCTCTCCTTTCGGTAAAACACAATCGTTTCCCGAAATCGGGTGCAAAAGTACTACTTTTTTTTCAAATACGCAAATTTTTAGCGAAAATTCTTGCCAATATGCAAAAAATGTAGTAATTTTGCAGCAAAATTTGTACAAAATGCTTTTACAAATACTAAAATCCAAGATTCACCGCGTAACGGTGACCGAAGCAAACTTAGACTATATAGGTAGCATAACCATTGATGAAGACCTCATGGATGCTGCCAATATCTATGCAGGGGAGAAAGTGCAAATCGTGGACAATACCAACGGTGCACGCATTGAAACCTATGTCATTCCTGGCAAACGCGGAAGCGGGTGTATCTGCATTAATGGTGCTGCTGCTCACCTCGTGCATGTGGGCGATACCGTCATTATCATGGCATACGCGCTGATGACCGAAGAGGAAGTGAAGACCTTCAAACCTGCTATCATTTTCCCGAATAATAATAGAGTGTAAAGGCGATTAGGCGAGAAGGCGAAAGGCAAGAAATAGCGGCTTTGCCGCAAATACCAGCCTTTAACCTCTAACCTTTAACCTCTCACCTCATTTCGACAGAATGGAGAAAGTTTTTTTTGACCTAATACATACGGATGCGCACTCGTGCGCACGCGCGGGTGTGGTGCATACCGATCATGGGGATATCCAAACCCCTATTTTTATGCCTGTTGGCACAGTCGGAACTGTGAAAGGTGTACAGCGCACTTTTTTGGAGGAGGATATCAATGCACAGATTATTCTGGGTAATACCTACCACCTCTATTTGCGCCCAGGTACCGAAATCCTACACAAAGCAGGCGGTTTGCACCGCTTCGAAGGTTGGACACGCCCTATACTGACCGACTCGGGTGGTTTCCAAGTGTTCTCGCTGACCGATATCCGCAAGATGACGGAGGAGGGAGTGCAGTTCTCTTCGCATATTGATGGACGCAAACTGATGTTCACACCCGAGAGCGTGATGGATATTGAGCGCGAGATAGGTGCGGATATTATGATGGCATTCGATGAGTGTTGCCCAGGTACTGCGAATCGAACCTATGCACAGAAATCCATGGAGCGCACCCACCGTTGGCTGGACCGTTGTATTGCTCGCTTCGACTCTACACCCGATTTATATGGTTACAAACAGCACCTCTTTCCTATTGTGCAGGGTTGTGTATATCCCGACCTGCGTCAAGATGCCGCAAAACGCTTGCGTGATCTTGACCGCGATGGTTATGCTATTGGCGGATTGGCTGTAGGCGAACCTACCGAGGATATGTACGCCATGATTGAGGTGGTGAATGATATCCTACCCGAGCATAAGCCTCGCTATTTGATGGGTGTGGGTACACCGTGGAATATCCTTGAGGGTATTGAGCGCGGTGTGGATATGTTCGACTGCGTCATGCCAACGCGCAACGGGCGTAATGGTATGATCTTTACTCAGAACGGTGTGATGAACTTGCGCAACAAGAAGTGGGAGGACGACTTTACCGAACTCGACCCATGTGGCACCAGTTTTGTGGACCATCACTACACCCGTGCCTATGTTCGCCACTTGATTCATGCGCAAGAGATGTTGGGATTGGAGATATTGAGTATCCACAATTTGGCATTCTACCTTTGGTTGGTAGGTGAGGCACACAAGCATATCCTTGCTGGCGACTTCAAAGCCTGGAAAGATGAAATCACCCCACGACTCATGCAGAGAATGTAATAACAATGATTATATCCTATATTTAAGAAAGACAACTTAAACAACAATTCCGCTTTGCCAACATTGCTCAGCGGCACGGGAGAATATATTTATTAACCATTAGAAAACAACAATAACAGCAATTATTCTTAGGCAAGCGCCATTGTTGGGCGCGCGCAGAAGTTGTTGATGTTGTCTTTAATATAAAAAATCATCGTAGTTTTGAAGCGACTCGACAAATACATAATAGGCAAATTCCTCGGCACATTCTTTTTCTCGATTGTGCTGATTATGAGTATTGCTGTTGTCTTCGATTTGACAGAGAAGTTGGACGACTTTTTTGAAAATCAGGTAACTCTCAAAGAGATAATATTCGACTATTACCTGAATTTTATCCCCTATTTCATGAATATGTTCAGTCCGCTCTTTATCTTCATTTCGGTGATTTTCTTCACCTCGAAGTTGGCGGGCGATAGCGAAATCATTGCTATAATGGCAAGTGGCGTGAGTTACCACCGCTTGATGTATCCCTATTTTGTCAGTGCATTGCTGTTGTTCCTCTTTTCGTTTTGGATGACGGGTTATGTCATTCCGCCTGCTTCGGAGAAGATGCTCACTTTCCAGGATAAGTATATTCAGCATTTCAGTCGCGAGAACGCGCGCAATGTGCAGATGGAGGTAGAACCGGGCACGATTTTGTATATCGAGAGTTTCCAAAAACGCACGAATACGGGTTATCGTGCTTCGTTTGAGCATTTTGACGGCAAGAAACTGACCATGCGTATCACTGCCGACCGTATTCATTACGATTCGGCATACAACTGGCATTTTGATAAGTATGTGCGCCGCGAGTTTGATGGCATGCGCGAAACTTTGTCGCGTGGTAATCGTTTGGATACTATTATTCCTGTGCAGCCCAAAGAGTTGTTTTACACCGCTGAGAATGCCCAGATGATGCCTAACCACGAACTGAAAGCCTATATTAAAACCCAACGCCAACGCGGTTCGGGCAATGTGCAAGCCTTCGAAACCGAGTGGTGGAAACGCTGGGCAAGTCCTATCGGTGCATTTATCATGACCCTCTTGGGTGTAACATTGAGTTCCAAGAAAGTGCGTGGTGGTATGGGTAAGAACTTAGGCGTAGGCTTAACGCTGAGTGCGCTTTATATACTTTTCTCCACGGTATCTACCACCTTCTCGGTGAGTGGTGTGATGTCGCCATTTATGAGTGTGTGGTTGCCAAACTTCATTTTCCTTGCTATTGGCGTGGCACTTTATCTGCGCGTCAGCAAGTAACCTGTATAATTCATAATTCAAAATTCAAAATTATCTTGATGAACCACGAATTTCAAATGTTGGCAAAGACCTTCAAGGGGTTAGAGCAAGTACTTGCAGGCGAACTCATTGAACTTGGAGCCAATAATGTGCAAATACAACGCCGTGCGGTGTCGTTCACGGGCGATAAGCGCATGCTTTATACGGCCAACTTCTGTCTGCGCACTGCTTCGCGCGTTCTGGTGCCTATCGCTACCTTCAAAGCCAAAACCACAGATGAGATATACCAACAAATCAAGCAATTGGACTGGTCGCAGTATATGACTGCCAAGACCACTTTCTTGATTGATGCCACCGTCTATTCGGACCTCTTCCGCCATTCGCAGTTTATCACCTATCGCGTGAAAGATGCTATTGTGGATTGGTGGATGGAGCATGGCGGTGTACGCCCAAGTGTGCAACTCACCAATCCCGATATCTATCTCAATGTTCACATTGCAGGCGACATGGTGACTATCTCGTTGGATAGTTCGGGCGAGAGCCTGCACAAACGCGGTTACCGTGTGGCTAATACTCAAGCGCCTATCAACGAGGTACTTGCAGCAGGTATGCTATTGCTCGCTGGGTGGAAAGGTCAAAGCGACTTCTATGACCCTATGTGTGGTTCGGGTACGCTACTCATTGAGGCTGCGCTCATTGCACGCAATATCGCCCCAGGTATTTACCGCAAGAGTTTTGCTTTCGAGAAATGGGCAAACTTCGATGCCGATTTGTTTGAGGATATTTATAGCGATGATAGTCGTGAACGCGACTTCTGCCACAAGATATATGGCTCCGATGCAGGCTTCTACGCCGTACAAGCGGCCACCAAGAATATCCAATCTGCTAACCTACAGCGTGATATAGAGGTCAAACAGATCCGCGTGCAGGAACTCAAACTCGCCGACAAGAACACCGAAGGTGCACTTGTAATGATCAATCCTCCATATGGCGAGCGTCTGTCGCAAGACAAGGATGTGTTGCGCCTTTACCAAGACATGGGTACTGCGCTCAAACACCAGTTCAATGGCGCTACTGCGTGGATTATCTCCAGCAACGAAGAGGCTCTCAAATGCGTGGGACTACGCCCAGCCAAGCGTATTCATTTGGTCAATGGTGACCTCGAATGTTTGTTTAACCAATATGTCCTGTTCAAAGGCGACCGTAAGACATGGAAGAAATCCTTATAGAAGAATATAACTACCCTTTGCCTGACGAGCGTATTGCCAAATATCCATTGGCGCAGCGTGACCAAAGCAAACTATTGGTTTATCGCGATGGGCAAGTCAGCGAGGACCAATTTTATCGCGTAGGCGACTACCTGCCTGCGGACTCACTCCTTATATATAATAACACGCGCGTGATACAAGCGCGATTGGAGTTTCATAAAACCACTTCAAACAACCCTACACAACCTCAGGGTGCTCGCATTGAGATCTTCTGCCTTGAACCTCTTGCGCCTCATGACTACCAACTGGCTTTGGGCACTACGGAGGGGGGCACATGGAAGTGTATGATTGGCAACGCCAAGAAGTGGAAAACAGGTGCATTGTCCCTGCCCGTACAACTTCCTTCTGGTGAAACAATCACCCTCTTTGCTGAAAAAGGCGAACAAACGGGCAACACTTTTGCAGTACGATTCTGGTGGGACACCCCTGCCTCTAACCTTTCGCCTTTAACCTCTAACCTCAACATTAGTTTCGCTGAGATTCTTGATGCTGTGGGCGAGTTGCCTATCCCGCCATACCTCAACCGCAAAACAGAGGAAAGCGACAAGACCACCTATCAAACAGTCTATTCGCGTATCAAAGGCTCGGTAGCAGCGCCTACGGCGGGCTTGCATTTCACGGACAATGTGCTGAATGGCTTGCGCCAAAAGGGCATACAAACTGCAGAGGTTACATTGCATGTGGGAGCAGGCACTTTTCAACCCGTGAAGGTGGCAGATGCCAACCGACATACCATGCATACGGAGATTATCGCCGTACCAAAGACCACTATCCAAACGATTATCAATAATCTTGGACATATTGTGGCGGTCGGCACCACCAGTATGCGCACATTGGAGAGCCTCTATTTTATTGGCGAAGGGTTGTGTACTGGATGCCAGATGCCGGATGCTGGAGATTCAATACTCTCTGTGGCGCAATTCACTCCCTACGAACGCGAACATACGCTTTCCACGCGCCAAGCCTTGCAGGCAATCGTGGACTATCTCACTGATACGCAGCAAGATACTCTCCATGCCGAAACGCAAATTATGATTAAACCAGGCTACATATTCCGCGTAGTGGATCAACTCATTACTAATTTCCACCAACCCAAATCTACACTTTTGTTGTTAGTGAGTGCTTTTGTTGGTGGCGATTGGCATACGATTTATGATTACGCTCTCAGCCACGACTTCCGTTTCCTGAGTTACGGTGACAGTAGTATCCTGTTTCGAAATAACCCTGCCTCTAAACTTTAAACTCTCAACTCTCAACTTAAATGATAGATACCCATTGCCATATAGATGATCCGCAGTATGCGGACGGATTAGATGCTTTCTTGGCGGAGCAACGCCAAGATGGCGTAGAAGCAATCTTAGTGCCCGGAGTGGACAAGACTTCCGTCAAGGATGTCTTAAATGTCTGCGACCGCTATCCAGATTATCTATTTCCTGCCTTGGGGCTCCACCCCGAGAATGTGAAAGAAGACTGGCAAGAGCAACTGCAAGTACTGAAAGCCGCAGTTGATGCGCGCATGTGTTCTGCGCCTTTAAACTCCCTTCCCTTTAGGGAGGGGATGGGGGTAGGCCCTCTCATTGCCATTGGCGAGATAGGCTTAGACTACCATTGGGATACCACTTTCAAGCAGCAGCAACACGAGGCGTTGCGCGAGCAGATGCGATGGGCAGAGCAGTATCATTTGCCTGTGATGATTCATAGCCGCGACGCCACAGAGGATACATTGAATATCTTGCGCGAGTTTCCCTCTGTGAAGGGTGTGATGCACTGTTTCAGCGGTAGCCATGAAGTAGCGAAGCAGGTCATTGATATGGGATACTATTTGGGTATTGGTGGTGTGCTGACTTTCAAGAATTGCAAGTTGGCGGAGCATTTGGTGGGTATTCCGTTGGAGCGATTGGTGTTGGAAACGGACGCACCGTATATGGCGCCTGTTCCGTATCGTGGTAAACGAAACGAGAGTCGTTGGATGAAGTTTGTGGCAGAACGCTTGGCGCAGGTGTACAGTTGTTCTCCAGAGCATGTAAACGAGGTAACAACAGCCAATGCAAAGGCTCTTTTTGTTATAAAATTGTAAAAAAATAAGGAAAATAACAAAAAAAACGCAATTTGTACATTGTAAATTTTGTAATTTGTAAATATTTTTGTACCTTTGCGGGTCGAAAGGTGTATTGTGTCATTTTGTATGCATAATCGCCGCCTTATAGATAGCGTTCTTGAACATGATTAGACTTTGTCGCTAACACGAAGGAGAGATGCTCGAGTGGTTGAAGAGGCACGCCTGGAAAGCGTGTAAACTCCAAAAGGGTTTCGGGGGTTCGAATCCCCCTCTCTCCGCAAAAGACTTTTACGAACAATCGAATCTGAGCTTGCTCAAGTGAGATTGAGAGTAAAAGGATTTGCACAGGATGCCCGTGGCAGACTGTGGGGCGTTCGAGGTGAGCGAGCGAAGCGAGGTCGGTGTCCTCGAATCCCCTCCCGTCGGCAGACTTAGGGATTACGAAGAAATAATCGTTCGAGGCTTTGCCGAGATAAGCAATCCCCCTCTCCCTACTAAGATATTCGACCGCTGAAAGACTAAAACGAAACAAACAAAATAAATTAACAATTTAATACACAAAAAACAAATCGTATGAAAAAAATTTTTGCAACCCTGACGGTGTTGGCAATGTTTTCTTTCGGAAGCGTTGCAGTAATGGCTCAAGAGGCAGCTGAGGCTGCTGCTCCTGTAGCTGAGGAAACAACTGAAACTGTAGAGGCAGCTCCTGCAGCAGTTGAAGTAGAAGAAGTCGCTCAAGAGGCTGAGGGCGGTATCGTAGCTCTCCACAAGACTCTTAAGACTAAGTTTATTGAAGGTGGTGCTGGCTTCATGGCTGCAACTCTTCTCTGCTTGGTATTTGGTTTGGCGCTTTGTATCGAGCGTATTATTTATTTGAGTTTGAGCAAAACTAACACCAAAGCCCTCTTGGCTAATGTTGAGGCTGCTTTGAAGAAAGGTGGTATCGAGGCTGCTTTGGAGGTTTGCCGCAATACTCGTGGTCCTGTAGCAAGTATTTTCTACCAAGGTTTGAGCCGTTATCACGAGGGTGTTGATGTAGTTGAGAAAACTGTAGCTTCTTACGGTGGTGTACAACTCGGTCTTCTCGAGAAGAACCTCTCTTGGATTTCTCTCTTCATCTCTATCGCTCCATCTTTGGGATTCTTGGGTACCATTATCGGTATGATTCAAGCGTTCGATAAGATCCAACAAGTTGGTGATATCTCTGCTACTGTTGTGGCTGGTGGTATCAAGGTTGCGCTTTTGACAACCCTCCTCGGTTTGATCATTGCTATTATTCTCCAAGTATTCTACAACTACATTCTTAGCTTGATCGAGGGTCTCGTTAATGAGATGGAGGACAGCTCTATCAGCCTCCTCGACCTCGTGGTTGAATACGACGCAGCACAAAAGAAATAATCTATTTTGCATTGTGCAGAACTCTTATTGTTAAACTTGCAAAATTTGATTATTATGAAGAATTATAAATTAATCCCAAAGGTAACCGTTTTGGTCCTCATGCTCGTAGGCATCCTCGCTGCAGTGATGTTCTTCGCTGGAGGTTCAGAAGGTTCGTTGGAGGTGGCTGGTGACTTCTTGAACATTCCTAAGTTCACCGACTTGCTCCTCTATTGGATCTATGTGCTCGTAGGTCTTGTTATCCTTGTTACTTTCGGTTTCGTGCTTGCTAAACTTGTTGAGACTTTCAAGGTTGATCCAAAAGCAGGTGTACGCTCTGTTCTCGTTGTACTCGCAGCAGTTGGTCTCGTTGCTCTCTGCTGGTTCTTGGGTAGCCCTGAGAAGGTGGAGATTCTTGGTTACGAAGGTACCGACAATGTGGGTAACATGGCGCGCATGAGTGATGCTATCATGTACCTTGTTTACATCCTTACCGCTTCTACTGTGGCAGCGTTGGTATGGGGTGTTGTTTATACTAAAGTTAAAAAGTAATCCAACTGTAAAACAATTATGGCAAAGAAAATTCCTGAGATAAACGCCAGTTCCATGGCTGACATCTCGTTCTTGCTGCTCATTTTCTTCTTGGTGACCACCTCTATGGATGTGAATCAAGGTCTCGCACGCCGTTTGCCTGCACCTATTCCACCAGATGCTAAGGTGGAGGACACCGATATCAACAAGCGTAACTTGTTTGTTGTGAAGATCAACTGGGAGAACAAACTCCTCGTTCAGGGCCAAGAAATGGATGTTCGTCAGCTGCGCGCTAAAGCCAAGGAGTTCATTGTTAATGCCAATGATGATCCAAACATGCCTAAACTCTTTGAGGAGGACTTTGGACAACCATTTGGTACTCTCAAATATACTAAGGAGCATGTGATCTCTGTGCAAAACGATGCCGAGACACAATACCAAGCATATTTGGAGGTGCAGAACGAATTGGTGGCAGCCTACAACGAGTTGCGTGAGGAATGCGCTCAAAAGTACTTCCATACTGCTTATACAGAGTTGGATGAAGACTGGCAAAAGAAAATCCAAAAGATTTATCCTCAAAAGATTTCTGAGGCTGAACCTAAAAATTATGGAGGAAAGTAATTATGGCAAAAATTCGTAGAAATGACAAACGAGAGATGCCAGCGTTGAACACCAGTTCATTGCCTGATATCATTTTCATGTTGCTCTTCTTCTTCATGTCGGTAACTTCTATGAAAGAGGTAACCTACAAGGTTCAAATTCAAAATCCACAAGCAACTGAGTTGACCAAACTTGAGAAGAAATCATTGGTTCGTTACATCTATGTAGGTACTCCTACTGCTGAGTTCCGCAAACAATACGGTGCTGAGACGCGTATCCAATTGGACGATGCTTTCGCTGACGCTAAAGAGATTGGTGACTTTATCATCAACGAGCGTTCTTCTATGAAAGAGCAAGACCAAGGTTTGATGACCGTGTCTATCAAAGCGGATAAGGAGACTAAGATGGGTATTATTGCAGATATCAAGCAAGAACTTCGTCGTGCATACGCGCTGAAGATCAGCTACGCTGCTACCCAACGCACATCCTACTAATCAATAGATTTATAGCAACAAAATTACCTGTACTCCACGGTACAGGTAATTTTGTTTTATCTGTACAAATTCCCCATAACTACCACATTATCAACACTTCTTCTCGCAAAATCATGTACATTTCACCCGCCCTCTTGACAGATTCAAATATTTTCACTACCTTTGCACTCAAAATCAGTCACCATGCGAAATATCTATTTGCTCATAGTATTGATTAGTCTGCTATCTTCTTGTCACTGGCAAGAGGCAAAGCAGGTGATTTGTCTTGCCGATAGTCTCGATCAAACCGAGCACGTGCTCTACGATGACACCGCAGCGCTTCAACAAACCATCCGCACCCTCAACAACCCTCTCGGCAGACTCTTCGCGCACAACCACCTTGGCAAGGCGCACTACTACATGGGGCGTCATCTCAGTCTCGACGACCAAATTACCCAAGCCGCAGAGCATTATATCGCCGCCGACCGCGCACAGATTGACGACCCTATCTATCGCGGGCGTATAAACTCCTGCTTAGGTCATATCAGCAAACAAAACGAAAGCGATAGCCTTGCCCTCATCTTCTTCATTCGCGCCAACGAGGCGTTCAAGGAAAGCGGCAAAGACTGGTACTATGCACATACCCTGCTGGATGTCAGCGAGTTTCATACCTACCTACATCACTACTCCCAAGCCGATAGCGTACTGCATATCGCGCAGTCTTACGACATAGACAACTACTACCTCGCACGCTTCTACGAAACCAAAGGACTCTATTTCTACGAACAGCAGCAATACGACTCTGCCTTGCTCTATTTCCACCAAGCCTTAAACCTCTGGGAGTACGAAGAGGATAAGTTCTACACCTACA
Source organism: Paludibacteraceae bacterium (assembly GCA_045121435.1). Taxonomy (GTDB): domain Bacteria; phylum Bacteroidota; class Bacteroidia; order Bacteroidales; family Paludibacteraceae; genus Colicola. The sequence continues at coordinate 35,988 of JBGVFY010000002.1, forward strand.
AGAAACTCATGCAACTTTATCATGATATGGGCGACCAAGTATCGGCATTGCCTTACGCACAAATCATTGTTGAGCAATCTGCCGACCCTAACGACTTGGTCAATGCCTACTACTGCCTCATGCAAGATGCCAAGGCGCGCGGAGATATAAATAAACTGAGCACGTATGCGCACGCGCGCCAAGACGCCAACGAACTCTTGATGGAAAGTGTCGGCAAGTACAATGCTGCGCTAACCAAACTCGAAAAACATTTGGCAAACCCCTATCCCTATCGCTGGGCATGGATTACGCTCCTATGTTTATTCGTCGCCTGCCTGCTACTGGTCATTGTGATTCTGCTCCACCGCCGATATGCTGCCACTCGCTTGCAAGTAGCGCATTACCAGATTGATGACCTATCGGCTCGCATGGAGGTGCAAGCTTCGGAGCATCAAGAGGAGAAGCGAGTTTACGACTTCAATGCCATGTTGGCAGACATCCGTAGCACATACCCTAAACCACGCAAACAATGGAACGACTACAATCAACTGAAGAAAGACTTTGATGCGCAGTTGCATGATTGGTTCTGCCAGTTGGAGCAACTGCAACTCTCCAACCGCGAAAATGTTTTTTGCGTGTTTATGCTCGTTTATCCCAAAGCCTCTTTGGAGGAACTGGCATCGTATATCCACTATTCCACCACAGGTATCAGTACTTTCAAACGCCGCATTGCACAGAAGATTGGCGTGGATAATAAGCATTTATACGACTTCTTGCACGATGAACTATTATCTTCCGCTACATTTCCTTAGCGCAGCGCATAGGAGCTAATAATACAACCTGTACATTTTTAATATAAATAATAGATAATCAACACTATACATTTTTGCTATCAGTACAAATGCCTCGCCCTATTGCAGCATTGCAGAAAAAGCAGTACCTTTGCACCGAAATAACAAACCAGCAACTTCTACTCTCCATTACCGCTATCAATTCGCTGATAAATACGGTAGATACACGGTTGATATACGGTACATATACGGTAGATACACGGTAGATAAGTATAAGAGTAAGCAACTTCAATAGGGTAATAACCCTCACAATATACACCAGAAGAATATAACTAAAAACATAAAGAATATGAAAACGATCTCCTCTCTCAGTAGCAAACTCTTTGCTCTCACCCTTGCCCTCATGGCAAGTGTGTCTTCCTTCGCGTATGAATTTGAATATTCGAATGACTTCCATATTGACGGCTTCGCGTATAAAGTACTACCATCTAATACACTGTGGCCATATGGTGCTGTTGCATTGATTGAAATCGCTGATTGCGCAGCAGATGTGATTATTCCAGACACTATAACTTATACTTTTTCAAATACTACCGTAACTTATATCGTTACTACGCTTGGTGGTGGAGCAGCTCTATTCACCAATTCTGCTAAAGAAACTGTCAAATCGATATCCATTCCAAAAGGAATATCAGTCATCAATAGTCCTCTGTTTGCAGGTTGTTCCAACCTAACCTCTATCGTAGTTGATAGCGAAAATCATTACTATGATAGTCGTAAGAACTGCAATGCTATTATCACAACAGCTCAAAATCCTTACTCTACGCCTAATACCTTAATGGCAGGTTGCAAAGCGACAACTATTCCAAACTCTGTTACAGAAATCGCGGATAAAGCTTTTTATAATTCTGCAATAGAAAGTATTACAATCCCAACCGGTGTAACAAAGATAGGACGCTCTGCATTCAACAAATCAAATCAATTATCTTCAGTCACATTACCCGCAAGCCTGAAAGAGATTGGAGATTGGGCTTTTGCTGATTGTCTAAGTCTGAATACGATAATTTGTTATGCCTTAGTACCACCAACTGTTAGTAGCTACACATTCCAAGGGTCAAATCCTATATACAATAATCCAACTGTTTATGTCCCAGCCGAATCTGTAGAAGCATATAAAAACGCAGAACATTGGAAATGGTTTCTTCAAATCTTGCCAATTGAACAAAATCCCGAAGACCTCTTCCCAACACTCTGGGGTTTGCAGCAGACTATTTGTAGTGGTTATTATGGCGAAGAAGGTGATGAATGGGCATCAGGACTGACAGGTCCAAGCCAAGAAATAACAATGATGGATGGCAAACCTTACCTTCAATGGGGAAGTTGGTACTTACGAGAGGAGAATGACAAAATCCTCGTTTATAGCGAAATACAGAAAAAAGATTTGGTGTTGTATGATTTCACATTGGAGTTAGGAGATACATTGACCACTTTAAATTTGGTAACTCCTGAATTCCTCGAATACGAAGGAATTGTAGGAATTGTGGACTATCCTCTGTCAGATTATGACTATACATATCCTATTGACACATTGGTTGTTACTGAGTTATCAAAAGAGACATTGTTGGATGGAAAAGAATATACACGCTGGAAATTTAGCGATGGTACGGTGTATGTAGAAGGTATCGGTTCAATGAGCGAAACATTCTTCCATCACATTGCGGATCATTTACCTGTTCCTGTGAGTTATTTAGGTTCTTATCTCGTCTGCGTAAGCAAGAACGGTCAACTCCTCTACCAAATGGACGACGCCGAAATGGAGCGACTTGGCGCTGAGTGCTTGTGCGAAATCGAAACTTCCTACAAAGATCAATGGTGCGATACATGGAATGTCATGTGGTTTGATGGCATGCGCTTTGATGAAACAGCAAGTACCACTAAATATCGACTGGGTAAAGATACTATCATAGGTGATTATACATATTCCAAATTTACTTCAAGTACTTCCGTACGCTTTACTGATGATAGAAAAGTATATGTCTATTATGAAGGCTTTGATGACAACGACCCATATACCGAAGATTTACCAACAGGCGAATATTTAGCATACGACTTTTCTGCGCAAGTGGGCGATACGCTGGAAGTGTTTTCTAAAAGAGGGTGGTATAGCACATGTCCATGCGTTGTATCTGATGTGCAAATAAACTCAGAAACCAATCTACGTACCATAAAGTTATATCCGTTAGGTGTTGTAGATAGCGAGGGTAATATAGGAATATTTGGTCAGGAAATAACTTGGATAGAAGGTGTTGGCTCACCCAGTGGATTTTTATTTGATGATCCTAAGCCAGGCGGAGGTCTCTTTACGCTTCTTTGTGCATATCAAGATGATGAATTGAAATATACGGGTTCATTTTATGAGCGTTTTGGTTGTGACTATAACGCTGGTGTGATCAGCGAAGATCTTTTCCCTACGTTGTCTGGATTGCAACGAACAATCTGCCGTGAGTATTGCGAACAAGCCGACAATAAAACCCGAATTGAACAATTCACCAATCTAACAACAAGAACTGAAACAAGTGGACCATACTTATATTGCTCGCCATTTTTGCTGCGTGAAAAAGATAATAAGATATTGATTTACAGTCGTTCTTTGAATAAAGATCTTGTATTATATGACTTTAATCTGCAAGTAGGAGATTCATTGCCGATGCTATATATTGACTTCTTTGCAAAAGATGATTGGGGTGCAGATCGTGATATGGAGATATGGTGTGTAGTAGATTATTACAAAGATTTAGAGGGTAATATACTCCCAGCAGACACACTGATTGTCACCGATGTTTCCGCTATCACCCTATTGGACGGCAAAGAATACAAGAAATGGACATTCGACAATGGTATGGAGTATGTAGAGGGCATAGGTAGTTTTGGTAATAGACAATGGTCAGGCGATTTCTTCCAATTGATAGGTAATATGGATATTCCTGTTAGTTTGCATGGCGAACACCTCGTCTGCGCCAGCCGCAACGGCAAACTCCTCTACCAAATGGATGATGCAGAAATGGAACGCCTCGGCGCAGAGTGCCTTTGCGATGTAGAAAAGAAATGGTCAGACACATGGTGCGACACATGGAATATATTTGTGGAAAATGGCAGCGTATATCCACCACATGAAGAAACATATCGTTATCAATTGGCGAAAGATACCGTCATAGGTGAGCACACCTATACTGCTGTTGTTAGCAAAGCCATCAATGATGCGCTTGATGCACCTCGGTATGTAGCAGCAGTTCGTTTTACTGATGATAGAAAGGTATATATCTATTACGATAATGCTGAATATCTGTTATATGATTTCAATGTGCAAGAAGGTGATGAATTAGAAGTCTTTGCTGGTATCAACAACTATATATCTGAAATCAAAACATACAAATGTACCGTGACAGGCGTTGAACAATACGCATGTGTAGGATGCCCTGCAACTATCACTCTGGAAGTACATAATCACCCTGATGATTTTAGAGAGTTCTATCGTCAAACCCAATGGATAGAAGGAGTAGGTGATATCAATGGATTTCTTAATGGCATAAATGGCTACATAAACATACCCGGAAACGCCGCAGAATATCTCCTCTGCGCATACCAAGGCGATGAATTAAAATATACAGGGGATTTATACGAAGAATACGGTTGTGGTGATAATGCAGAACAAAGTCCCGCAGACCTCTTCCCAACGCTTTGGGGCTTGCAGCGAACAAGTTGTACAAAGACGATAGGAGAAGATGAAGAGGGGACTGTTTGGGGATCGCGTTCATATCTAATGCAAGAAATAGAAACCGCTACTATTGATGGAAAGCAATATCTATTGTTTGGTACGAATAATATTTATGATGAATATTGCAGTCTTTGGCTACGCGAAGAAAACAACAAAATATTGCTTTATAGTACAGCACAAAAGAAAGATCTTGTATTATACGACTTCACATTAAATGTAGGCGATTTACTACCACGCTTATATGTTGATTACGACTTATCAAGTGTTGTGGATTATGACAATGATGAGTGGGGATTGTCGCCACTTGTTGTAACAGAAGTATCTACAATCACATTACTTGACGGTAAAGAGTATAAAAAATGGACATTTGATAATGGCATGCAATATGTAGAAGGTATTGGTAGTTTTGGTACCTGTTATGCTCACAACGATTTTTACCAACTAATAGCCAACGCTCCGCTAACTTCAGATGTTTATAGTCAACAAATCGTTTGTGTTAGCAAAAACGGTCAACTCCTCTACCAAATGGATGCGAGCGAAATGGAGCAATTGGAAACAGAGTGCTTGTGTGAAATAGAACCAAAATGGTCTGAAACATGGTGCAACCAATGGAATATTCTTTCCCATGGTTATCTTGGACCACAAGATCCGTTAGCGGGTGCAAGAACGAGCATATATTGGTTGAGCAATAATACTGTCAACAGAAGTGGTCAAGAGTATATCCCTCTTATGTGTTCATCCAGTATGCCTAATGAGGAATCAACTCTTCTTGTTGGTGAATTACGCTTTACAGAAGATAAACAAGTGTATTTCAACTACGATAACACCGAATATCTTCTCTATGATTTTGATGTGCAAGTAGGTGACACATTGGATATTTTTGGAGGTATTGAGCTCTATAGTTATAGTTTTGTTGAGCAAAAGACTTACCCACATGTCATAACTAAGATAGATACATTAGATGATGGCAGATTGCAAATCACATCAGATGCTATAGTTATATTCGAAGATAGCTATGGGGCTTTTGAGGAGAAAATGCCACAAACATGGATAGAAGGATTGGGTTCGACCAATGGCATAGTTTATACAAGTATCAATCCAGGTATTGATGGAGATGCAGCTATCGTTATGCTGTGCGCATACCGCGATGATGAGTGTGTTTATAAAACGGATTCTAATAATCCATATTGGATTGATTACACGCAACTCGGTTGTGTGTACAACGAAGGCGACTTTATCGAGGGTGCATTCCCTATACTGTCAGGCTTGCAACGAACAGTTTGCAATGAGTATTGCGGAGAGACAGAGGATGATAATTCTGCGAATAACACATACAAACAAACATTCGATAGCATATTCTTTGAGAATGACAAACCATATATCCTTTGCAATGGTTATCTCCTGCGTGAAGAAGAAAATAAGATACTTATCTATAGCCAAATTCTCAACAAAGACCTTGTGCTGTATGACTTTACATTGGAAGTAGGCGACTCGCTGCCAGCCTTGTATATTGATTACCAACAGCACAATGCGATGGATTGGATGCCATATAATATAGGTGTGGTAGATTACAATATAGATCATGGCGGAACGATTTACCCCGCTGACACATTTGTAGTTACAAACATTTCTACCGTTACTCTCCTTGACGGAAAAGAATACAAGAAATGGACATTCAACAATGGTATGGAGTATGTAGAGGGTATTGGTATGTATGGCGGTCATCGCAATGGTGATTTCTTCAGATTGATTCATGAAATCATTGTACCATGTAACCCAGGCACGCACCTCGTTTGTGTCAGCAAAAACGGTCAACTCCTCTACCAAATGGACGATGCCGAGATGGAGCGCCTTGGCGCAGAGTGCCTATGCGATTATGATAGCGGACCACGCCACGACAATGCAAAGAACGGCAAGATTGGTGGCAGACCTACTCCTACACAATGGAATATGTTAGAGGTAGAAACGAAGGAGATGGACGGTACCTCAATAGTCTTGCGTGCAGAGACCTTTAGTTACACCTTGGAAAATGATTCCATTATTGCTAACGGTAAGACCTTCTACCAACTCGCACGCCAATCTACTAAAGATACTGCTACTACCAAGTCCGTTGTGGGCGCACTACACTTTGGCGAAGATGAAGACAACCGCGTATATTTCTACCACGACGGTGCAGAGTATGTTCTCTATGACTTCACTGCCGATCCAGGTGACACATTGCAACTCTTTGCAGGTATCAACAACTACCCTCAACACACCACCTACACCCATGTAGTGGTTGATAAAGATACCACTGAAGATGGAGCTTGCAGAATGTTCCTCGAGGTAGTATTCCCAGAAGGAACTACGCCTGTAGAAAACGCAGAAAAAGTCTGGTTAGCTGGTCTTGGCTCTATCGATGGTATTGTGCATAACGCTGCTAAGCAAGCAAACGATGTTCACGCAGCCCCAAGCAGAAGTACTGGCAGTAGCGATAAGCAAACCTCCGTCATGCTCTGCGCTTGGCGCGAAGATAGTTGTCTCTACACCACCAACCATCCTGATTATGATACCTTCGGTTGTGTATATAATACAGACGAGATGACTGCGATTGAGGACACCCATAGCCCATCGCCAATAGCCGATTATCAAAAGCTCCTCCACAACGGTCAACTCCTCATCATTCACAATGGTAAGACCTACAATGTATTGGGTGTAAATATCCGATAAAACAATTTTTAGGATAGACAAACGCGCTCGCCACATCGGCGAGCGCGTTTGTTGTTTGTGTTCTTATGTAAGAATCCGAGTAATTGTCTAAGTTGTCTCCTTTATTGTCGATATTGTCTTATCTATAATCCTGTTATTTTTAATTATTTTTTTGTTTCAAAAAATATATCTACTTAAACCCGAACACGAAATACACCGCAGCCACCAAGCACAGACCTGCTACAATGTGGTTCCACTTGATTTGCATGTGGAAGGCTATCGCTGAGAATACCACAAACACCACCAGTGTAATCACCTCTTGCAGTATCTTGAGTTGCATTAGGCTAAACGGACCGCCGTTGCCTTCAAAGCCTATACGATTGGCAGGCACTTGCAAACAGTACTCGAAGAACGCAATACCCCATGATAATGCAATCACGCCTATCAGAGGCAAGGTCTTGAACCACGAAAACTCCGCCATCTTCAAATGGCCATACCACGCCAGCGTCATAAACACATTCGACGCTACTAATAATGCTATTGTGTAAAAACTGTTCATAATTCTGTTTTAGTGTAAGGTGTAAAGTGTATGGTGTATGGTGTATGGTGTATAGTGTAAAGGCTGGGCGGCTTCGCCGCATATTCTCGCTTTAGCCTCTCGCCTCTAACCTTTAGCCTCATCGCCTTATTGCTTTATCGCCTCATCGCCTCTCACGCTTTGCGCTTGGGCAAATACTCCGTCTTGATATTCTCCATCGCTCCCCAGATACTATCGCGTACATTGGGGTTAAGCGTTTCCAGTTGTGTGAGTAATTGCTTCATCTGTGTGCGACTGCTTTCGCGCTCAAACGGACAAGCCTTCAGTTGTTTCTCGTACCCACTCAACTCCGCATAGCGAGCTATCTCACGCTCCTCCAACAAACACAACGGACGAATCATCTGGATAGGCATCTTCTCCATCTGCAAAAGCGGTGGAATAGTACCTATACTGCCCTGGAAAATCAGATTCATCAGCAGCGTCTCCACAATATCGTCCTTGTGATGCCCCAAGGCAATCTTGTTGCAATCCAACTCCTGCGCCACATCAAACAACGCTTTGCGCCTATACCATGAGCAAAGGAAGCAGGGATCCTTTTTCTCCTCCGCACCAATCTGCGTATCACGCACTAAGAATGGCACTTTGACTGTTGCACAAAAACGCTCCAAATACGCAATATCCGACTGATACGACCGTTCCTGCAAGCGGACATAAACAGCGGTCACTTTGAATTTAGGTACAAACACCTGCGCACGCTTGCCCAAAAACTCCACCAACGCCAGCGAATCCTTGCCGCCACTTACGCCCACCAAGATATGATCGCCATCGGCAATCAGTCCATAATCAGCGCAGGCTTTATGGAAACGTTTGGTCAAACGAGAGCGCAAACGTATCAATTCTATTTCTTCGGGCGTTCGTTGCATACAACACGAAAAATCATGCAAAGATACTGCTTTTTTGGCAAAAAACATACAAAAATGAAGAAAAAAGCACTTTTTTTGCATTTTTTTCTCAAAATATTTGGTCATATCAAAAAAAAGCAGTACCTTTGCACTCGCTTTCGGATGAGAGTGATGTTCTTTAACATTCTGCGGCAATAGCTCAGTTGGTAGAGCACAACCTTGCCAAGGTTGGGGTCGCGAGTTCGAGTCTCGTTTGCCGCTCTATAGAGATGAGCAGGACACAGTTCCTGCTTT
>JBGVFY010000003.1:0-10625 GCA_045121435.1 Paludibacteraceae bacterium
GTATCTGACTTTGAATTTCATTTGCCTCGCCCTACCTACACCGCTAATACACTGCGCGCGCTCGCGCAAGCATACCCCGAACACAATTTTACACTCATCATCGGCGAAGATAACCTAACCATTTTCGACCAATGGCGCGAATATCAATATATTTTGGATAATTATCGAATATTCGTGTATCCAAGGAGAAAAGCATCCCAAAACGCCACGAGCGTTTTCGGGGACCCCGCTGAGGCGAAAGGCGAAAGGCGAAAGGCAAGGGAGGTAATTTTCTTGGCAGAAGCACCCTATTTTGATATTTCTTCAACAGAATTGCGAAAAAATTTGCATAAATAAAAAAAAAGTGTTACCTTTGCAGGCGAAATACATACAAAAAGTGTAAAAATTAACAATAAAATATTAATTATTAACTATAAATGAATTAGTTACTATGATTCGCACAACATTCAACAAACTGAGAGAAGTGAAGGATAGCCTTCCAAAAGGTAGTTCAGCTGTAATTGCTGAAGAGTTAGGAATTGCAGCTGACGATGTAAGAGCATTTTTCAACGGCACTGCTACTGTGGGTTATCACATTGAGCCAGGTCCTGATGGTGGAATCGTGGTTTTGGATGATACCAAAATCCTTGAAGTAGCGTTGCGTGTTGCTTGGGCGAGCAAGAACGCATTATAATGATAAGAAATAAGAAATGAAAAAAACATTATTGATTTTAGCACTAACGCTCTTAGGCGTTAGTGCTTGTCCTTATCAAGCATACGCTGAGGACAAAAAAGAGTATGGCGAATTAGGTCTAACCTTCGAAGTGGGTGCAGATTTGGTTAGTTCATACTTGTGGCGTGGACAGAACATTGGCGGTATGTCTATCCAACCTATGGTTTCGCTGGATTGGAAGGGGCTATATGTAAGTGGTTGGGCAAATATCGGTGCAGACAACTGGGCATTCCAAGATATCAATCCTGAGTTGGACATCACTATCGGTTACGACAATTTTGGTTTGGCAGTTGATTTGACCCACCTCTACTATTTTGGTGGCGACCCTTATTTTGGCAAAGGTGGTTTCAAGGCACAAGAACAAACAACAAGTAGCACCATGGAGGCACACGCAGGTCTTCACTTGGGCGACCTCTTTGAGAAAGTGCCATTGTCCTTGGATTGGTACACCACTATCTATGGCGACGACTGCTACCTTAATGACAAGGGGGAGTGGCAACGCGCATGGTCCACATATATCGAACTGGGATACGACTTTGAGTTGCCACTCGGTTTGATGCTCGGCACACGCGTAGGTATCGTACCTTGGCGCAGTTCCTACTCTGGTTATCAAGAGGTTTGGAAAAATGCAAAAACAGTAGCCATTAACAACATCAACCTGCGTTTGGATCGTGAGTTCGCACTCAAACATGTATTCTTGGGCGTATGGGGAGAAATGATGCTCAACTGCTACGGTCTGGACAAAACCAATCTGACTACTACTCTCGAAAACAAAGGAGAGCAACGCCTCAATTGGCGCGTAGGCGCAAGTTTGTACTTTGGTAGCGAATGGTAATTACCATTTGATTATTTACAATTTACGATTTGTTCTTTATGAAAAAGTGGATTGCACTCAGTTTAGCAATAGCAGCAGCATTTTTGCTGCTGTTTTTGCCTAACGAACCAAAACAACAATACTATCACCATCAAGGCAATATCTTCGGCACCTACTACAATATCCGCTACGAAGGTACAGCCGACTACCACCAAGCCATTCAAGACCGTTTGCAAGCGTTTGACAACTCACTGAGCATGTTCAACCCCAACTCGGTGATTAGCAAGATTAATCGCAACGAAATGGTAACAACCGACTCGCTGTTTGAAGCCATGTACGCAGAAGCACATGCCATCAGTCAGTTGTCGGACGGCGCGTTTGATATTACCGTGGCGCCATTGGTTAATGCGTGGGGATTCGGCACCAAGAGCCAAGAGCCAAGAGCCAAGAGCCAAGACATAAATCTGGATAGTATCAAAGCATTAGTAGGGTACGAGAAGATTCGTTTGGAGGGGCATTATTTGGAGAAAGGCAACGCGCATATTATGCTGGATGCCAGTGCGATAGCCAAAGGCTATGCCTGCGACATAGTGGCAGATTTGCTGCGCGAAAAAGGGTGCAACAACTTGTTGGTGGACATTGGCGGCGAAGTGGTATTGCAGGGCGTAAACGACAAAGGCAAGCCTTGGCGCGTAGGTATCACTCGCCCAACGATTGATGCCACAGGCGCCGAAAAAGAATTGCAAGAGATCATTGAGAGTAGTCACCTCTGCATGGCCACATCGGGCAACTATTTGCAATACTATTTTGTGAATGGCGAACGCCGTAGCCACACCATTGACCCACGCACAGGCTACCCCGTAGAGCACTCATTGCTGAGTGCCACAGTCAGTGCCAGCAGTGGCATGCGTGCCGATGCGCTCGCCACCGCCTGCATGGTATTGGGCGAGCAGGCAGCACTACAAATGATTGAGCAAACTCAGGATGCTGCATGCTACTTGATTGTGGCAGATAGCGATACTTTGCGCATAGCCACCTCTCAAAGATGGCAGTTTTGAACAAAAAATCGCTAAAAATGCACTTTTATTTGCATATATTAAAAAAAAGCAGTACTTTTGCAGGTTGAATTTTGTATTATGACAAAAAAGGGACTTTTAATAGTATGTATCATGTTGGGACTTACCGCTTGCGGTGAGTATCAACAATTGTTGAAATCCAACGACCCAGAATTGAAATATCAAAAAGCATTGGTGTATTTCAATGATGAGCAATATGTGAAAGCACAAACCCTGCTGGATGATATTACCACCTATTATCGTGGCACCGACCGTTCGCAAGATGTGTTGGCATACTTGGCTCGCTGCTATATGGGGCAAAAAGATTATAATTCGGCTTCGGAATACTACCAAGCCTATATCCGCAACTACCCAAAGGGTAGATATATCGTAGAGGCGCGTTTTCAAGTAGGACACTGCTATTACTTGGATGCTCCCGATGCGCGATTGGACCAAACAGAAACAAAAAAAGGTATCGAGTTCTTTACCCAATTCGTAGAGCTCTACCCCGATAGTCCGTACGCAGAGCAGGCCTACAAAGAGATGGGAGAGTTGTACGACAAGTTGGCGCAAAAAGAGTATCTGAGTGCCAAACTCTACTATAATTTAGGCACTTACTTAGGCAATAACTATTTGAGTGCCGAGATTACAGCCAAGAACGCACTCAAAAACTATCCTACCAACAAATATCAAGAGGAACTGAGTTGGATTATACTCCAATCCAAATACCAACAGACGCTTAACTCGGTAGAGGACAAGAAATTGGATCGCGCCCGAGAAACCGAAGACGAGTACTATAACTTCATCACGGAGTATCCTGAATCCAAACACCGCAATACCGCAGAACGCATTGGCAAAGAGATGAAAAAAATGCTTGAAAACTAAATAAAACAAACAATATGATTGATTACAAAAAAACAAAAGCCCCAAAAACAACTATCACAAGGGACCTCAACGAACTGACCGAGAAAGTAGGCAATGTCTATGAGACAGTGGCTATCATTGGCAAGCGCAGCAACCAAATTAGCACTGCGCTCAAAAAAGAGTTGGATGCTAAATTGCAAGACTTCTCTATTCCACAAGACTCTATTGAAGAGACTTTTGAGAACAAAGAGCAAATCGAGATTTCGCGCAGTTACGAGCAATTGCCAAAGGCTACATTGATCGCTACACAAGAGTTCATTGATGATGAGCTGATTTATCGTAGCGGTAACCGCGATGAAGCATTGAAGTAATTTTGAGTTTAGCGGGTAAACATATCTTAGTAGGAATTAGTGGCGGTATTGCTGCCTATAAGATTCCTGAACTAATCCGCCTACTGAAAAAAGCAGGCGCAGATGTGCAAGTGACAACTACCAAGCATGCCTTGGAGTTTGTCACTTCTCTTACCTTGCAAACAGTAAGCGGACACAAAGTATATTCCGATGTGTTTGCCGCTATTAATGAGCATAGCACCGAGCATATCTCTCTACCCGATTGGGCAGACCTAATGCTTATTGCGCCCGCCACAGCCAATGTGCTATGCAAAATGGCCAATGGTATAGCCGATGATGCACTGACCACCACTTTTGCTGCCATGCGCAAACCCGTGGTGATTGCGCCTGCCATGAATACCAACATGTACGATTCTCCCGCTACTCAGCAGGCTATCAGCGCGTTAGCCAAATGGGAGAACATTACGATGCTGGATTGCGCCAGTGGTGAATTGGCTTGTGGCACTACGGGCAAAGGTCGTATGCAAGAGATTGACACTATAGTGGCAGCAGCCGAATATGCCCTCACCCCTAAAACTCTCACTGGCAAGCATGTGCTCATTACCGCAGGTCCAACCCAAGAGGCTATAGACCCTGTGCGCTATATTAGCAATGCCTCCACAGGCAAAATGGGCTATGCGCTCGTGCGCGCATGCCTCAATAGAGGTGCAGAGGTGACATTGGTAAGTGGTCCTACCCATTTATCGCTGCAAGCATGGCAGGCGTTCTGCCCGCTGAAAGTGGCAAATGTAGCATCTTGTGCCGAAATGTGCGAAGCCACCGTACAAGCCTTCGAGCAAGCGGATATAGCGATACTATGCGCTGCTGTGGCAGATTTCACCCCTTGCGAAACAGCCGACAAAAAAATCAAAAAGCAATCGGGACAAACCGAAATGACTATCCACCTCAAGACTACCACCGATATTGCTGCCACTTTGGGGAAGTTGAAAGCCAACGAAACGAATGGCAAAAAGGTATTGGTGGGTTTTGCCTTGGAAACACATAATGAGCAGGCAAATGCCGAGCGCAAGTTACAAAGCAAGAATCTGGATATGATTGTGCTGAACTCGCTGCAAGATAAGGGGGCAGGCTTTGGTGTGGATACCAACAAAGTGACATTGCTCTATGCCAATGGCACAAAAAAAGACCTCCCACTTCTTATGAAGCAGGAGGTAGCAGATGTCATTATTGATAGTATCTGCTATTAATTTTTGAGTCTGTTCAAGATACTTCCCAAGATAGATTTATCTTCGGTTTTCTCCTCTATTGTTTCTGTTTGAGGTTCCTCTGCAGGTGTTTCCTCCGTTTCAGGAGTCCATTCTTTGCGCTCCTCAATATCACCTAATTGGCTTTGTACAAAGGCGATTACATCATTCAGTCCTTCGGTGAAATGTGCAAAATCCTCTTTGTAGAGAAATACTTTGTGTTTCTCAAATTGTGGTGGTTCTGCCTCACCTGTTTGTTTGCGTTTGCTCTCTGTGATACAGAGATACAAGTCCTCATTGCGAGCCTTCTTCACATCCAAATAATAGATGCGTTTACCTGCTTTCACCGAGCGTGAATACACGATTTCAGGCTCATTCTTTCCTTCAAATCTACGATTTTCCATCTCTTTAATCATTCTATATTGGTTAATTTTCTGCAAAGGTACAACAAAAAATGCAAATACGCAAGAAAACAACAGAAAAATTATTTTCCACTGCGTTTTATTTGTATATATCGGATTTTTTTAGTAATTTTGCAGCCTGAAACAAATTGTTATTTGACATAACGAATATGATAAATCGAACATTAGTTAGAACGAAGGTCGTTCAGACACTTTTTGCACACTACAGCGGTAGTGATCATACCGCTTTATCTGCACGCAAGACCCTGCTTAACAAGTTCAACAGCACCTATAGTCTATACATGATGATGCTGAGTTTTGCAGACGAGCTAACCACCTACGCTGAATCACAAATCAGTGAAAATCAAAAGCGTGCTACAGTACTCCACCAAACTTACAACGCTAATCGCAACTTTGTGAACAACCGCATTGCGCAGCAGGTGTTCAATAACCGCCGACTACGCAACTACCTCGAAAACGGGAATCTGCGTTGGGACACAGGTATGTCCGCTATCGAAGCTATCTACAAACAACTCATCACCACACCATACTACCAAGAGTTCATGGCGTTGGAAGCCCCTACCTACGAGGATGAGAAAAACCTATGGCGCAAAATCTATGCTTCGCTCTTGGAAAGCGAAGATCTGGTATCTGCCTTAGAGGAAATGGAAGTGGCACTCGACCACGAAGGTTGGACCACCGATTGCGACATGGTAATCACCTATGTGCTCAAAACACTCAAACGCTTCAAAGAGGAATATACCGATGAGTTGCCCCTGTTAGAGATGTTTGGCTCGGAAGAGGAGTTGGACTTCGGCAAAAACCTGTTGCAATGGAGCATAGAACTGACCGAAGAAAACAAAACACTGATTGCCAAATCATTACAAAACTGGGAGGCTGACCGTATCGCATATATGGATCATATTATCCTGCTCGTGGCATTAGCGGAGATACGCAAATTCAACGAGATTGCATTGGAGATATCAATGAACGAATATATCGAAATCGCAAAAGAATACTCCAACGAGAAAAGTTATATCTTCATTAATGGCGTACTCAACCGCATTGTAAACGACCTCAAAGCAGATAACCAACTTTTTAAAGTAGTAAGATAATTCATAATTCAAATTTATAAGTCAACTATGTTAAACTTCATTTTTTTGCAAGCAGCCACTGCTGCTAATGGTACCGCTCAACAAGGTGGCGGTTGGTCATTCTGGATAATGATGATCTTGATTTTTGTGGTATTCTACTTCTTCATGATTCGCCCACAACAAAAGAAACAAAAAGAATTGCAACAACAACGCGAAGCACTGACCAAAGGTAGCAAAGTGGTTACCGCTGGCGGTATCTACGGCATTGTGAAAGAGGTACAAGACAATGCCTTCTTAATTGAAGTGGCAAAAGATGTAACCATTAAAGTGGACAAAGGTAGCGTATATGTAGCAGCAGAAGATGCTCAACAAAACGCAAAATAATCCTTTTAATCAGAAACAGCATAGCAACTCAAAGCATGCACATAAACCTCACACATATCACGCAGAAAACCAAACAATTATGGGAATGGCTGGTGCGCAAAGATGCACTGGTTTATCTGCTGTTTGTAGGTTTAGCCACCCTATTTTGGTGGGGACGCGCTATGAGTTCGCAACGCGAAGTGGAGGTAAAACTACCTGTGGCGTATGCCAATGTGCCCGCCCAGGTAGTATTCAACACTCCTCTGCCCACCCAACTGGAGGTTGTACTCCGCGACAACGGACGATTGTTGCGCCAAGTGCAACATACCAAGCCGACTGTAACCATTAGTTTGGCAGATAAATTAGACCAAACAAGTGGAACCCTACGACTATCCACCGATGTCCTCCGACAAAAAATACAAGATAATCTTCCTGGTTCCACCAATATTCAACAGATTCGTCCTGAAGAAATTACAACCACCTACTATGTAGAAGCCACCAAAAAAGTGCCTGTAAAATTATGTGCCACATGGACACTGGAGCAACAATATCAGTTGTCGGTTCCCCCTATCTTAGAACCCGCAGAGGTGGACATTTATGGCACACAAGAGGCTATTGACCAAGTTGATTCCGTATATACAGACAGCATAATGGTGGAAAAAGTGTACGATACTATACGCCGCCAAGTGGCATTGCAACTGCCTATAGGCATTCGCACACAAACCAACACGATCACTGTATCGTGGATAGCAGAAGCCTTTACCGACAAATCATTTATACTACCCATTGAGGTAAACAATTTGCCCGAAGGAGAAGTTATGCACCTATTTCCACAAACAACCACCGTCATTGCACGCGTAGGAATATCGCATTTTCAAGATATTAGCGCAGAGGATATTCGTGTTGTATGCGAATATCCCCAACAAGCGCAAACTACTCTGCCTGTGAACATTATATGCAATAACCCATACATTACCCAAATACGCAGCAGTATTCGGGAAGTGGAATATATTATCGAAAGAAAGCAATGAAAAAGATTCAAATGGTAGATCTGCAAACGCAGTATCAGCACATTAAAGACGATATTGATCGCGGCATTCAAGCCGTGATTGATTCCGCAGCGTTTATCAAAGGTCCTGTGGTGAAGAGTTTTCAAGAGCACTTAGAAGCATACACAGGCGCCAAGCATGTGATTCCTGTCGGCAATGGCACCGATGCCCTGCAAATAGCACTGATGGCACTGGGTTTGAAACCCGGCGACGAAGTCATTACCCCAACCTTCACTTTTATCGCTACTGCCGAAGTAGTAGCCTTATTGGGTTTGAAACCCGTGGTAGTAGATGTAGATTGGGATACCATGAATATCTCGGTAGATGCTATTCGCAAAGCCATTACTCCACACACAAAAGTGATTGTGCCAGTTCATTTGTTTGGTCAGTGTGCGGATATGGATGCAATCATGGACATAGCACGCGAACATAACTTATATGTGGTGGAGGATTCATGCCAAGCCATTGGTGCCAAATATACCCATGCTGATGGCACAGTGCGCCAGGCATCCACTATCGGACATATCGGTTGCACCAGTTTCTTCCCCTCGAAGAACCTCGGTTGCTATGGCGATGGCGGTGCTATCTTTACCAACGATGATACATTAGCCGCAGAGATGCGCGCTATTGCCAACCACGGTATGGTCATTCGCTATCACCATGATACAGTGGGCGTTAATTCGCGCTTGGATAGTATTCAAGCCGCAGTATTGGATGCCAAACTGCCTCATTTGGACGAATATATCGTTTCGCGTCAGCGTGCTGCTGCCTACTATGACCAAGCGTTTGCTAATCACCCCAATATCCTAATTCCTGCACGCGATACCAAGTCCACACATGTGTTCCACCAATACACCTTGCGCCTTGTGGATGTCAATCGCGATGCTTTGCGCGAAGCATTGGCCGAAAAGGGTATTCCAGCCATGATATACTACCCTATCCCATTGCACTTGCAAAAAGCATATCAAGACACACGCTACAAAGAGGGCGACTTCCCTGTGGCAGAAAAATTGGCTGCATGCGTACTCTCACTGCCTATGCACACCGAGTTGGATGACGAACAACTGGCATATATCACCCAAAGCCTGTTGGAAGCCATTCCCGCGTGCAAATCATAAATAGTAGATTGTAAATAGTCAAATAGTAAATAATATGGCTTCACTAACACTCACTCAACAACAAAAACTCCAAACAAAACTATCGCCTGCACAAATTCAGGTGATGCGTATGTTGGAGTTGCCTGCGTGTGAGTTGCAAGCCCGTATCAACGAAGAACTGCAAGAAAATCCTGCCTTAGAAGAGGGGCTTGACAAAACACAAGATACTGATTTTCAGGAGCAAGACTCCAATGACGAATATCAGAATCCGCTGCAAAACGATGATTTCAACTACGATGATTATGTGCAGGATGATGATATCAGTGAACGCGCTTACAGCAACCGCTCACAGGAATCAGTACGCGAGGATATTCCATTCTCGGTAGGCATGAGTTTTGGCGAATACCTCAAATCGCAAATCTATCTTACCAAAATGGACAAGCCCGACAGACACATTGCCAAGTTTGTGGTAGGTAATATTGATGAAAATGGCTATTTGCGCCGCACCGCCGAGGAATTGGTAGATGACCTCAGTTTCCAAGAAGGTATTGCGATTGCTGACGACAAAATGCGAGATATCATTGCGCAAATCCAGCAGTTTGACCCACCTGGCGTGGCAGCCTACGACCTACAAGACTGCCTACTGATTCAACTGCAGCAAAAGGAACAAACGCCCAATGTCGCATTGGCGACCATCATTATATCTCAATACTTTGACATTTTCTCGCGCAAGCAATACAACAAAATCATGCAACGCTTGGAGGTGAACGAGGAACAGCTGAAAGGTGCTATCTCCGAGATTACTCGGTTGAACCCACGACCAGGCAACCATTGGTTGGGTACCGTGTACGATAGGAATCAGTCAGTGGTTGTACCTGATTTTATTGTGGAAGAGGAAGATGATGAGTTGGTAATCTCGCTCAACCAAGGCGATATACCACCGTTGCATGTGTCGCCTGAATACAACCAGATGTTGGAAACCTACTCGCAAGAAACCAAAGCGCATACTGCCAACCGCGAAGCCGCACGCTTTGTAAAGGACAAAATTGATGCCGCAAAATGGTTTATTGATGCCATTCGCCAACGCAACGAAACCATGATGCAAACGATGCGTGCGATAGTGGCATACCAACGCGAGTTCTTTTTGCAAGGCGATAGTTCATACCTCAAACCAATGGTACTCAAGGACATAGCCGACAGGATTGGACATGATGTATCCACTATTTCGCGCGTGTGTAGCAACAAATATGTGCAAACACCCTTTGGCATATTCTCGCTCAAATACTTCTTCTCCGAGGCTATCACCAAACAAGACGGTGGCGAAATATCCACACGCGAAATCAAAGATAAAGTGCGTGAGGTGATTGCCAACGAAGACAAAACTCACCCTGTAACCGATGATGAATTGGTGGAGATTCTGCACGAGAGTGGCTACGCTATTGCTCGCCGAACAGTAGCCAAATACCGCGAACAATTAGGTATTCCTGTAGCCCGACTACGACACCAGATATAACACCTATGCCACAGATATTCAACATCTTATCCAAAGCATTAAGTATCGTGCTATATCCATTATTTATGC
>JBGVFY010000004.1:0-15708 GCA_045121435.1 Paludibacteraceae bacterium
CCATCAGCAGCATAATACAATCTGCCATTATGTTGCACTATATCACGCACTTGACATGGCGTAGGCAATCCCGTCAAAGCCTGAGCTTGCTTCCAACTTGCTCCGTCAACCGACTGATAAAGACTCGTACCAAAACCATTATTCACAAACAACGAGATCAGCCCGTTGCCATACACCGCCTTCATCGTGCAGTATTGTGGTGCTGCCTGTGGTGCAAACAACTGGCTGGTCATCTCTTTCCATACATACAAATCAGGATCTGCCTTATGTACTGCCAAATCGATTCGATAGCAACGCTTGTATAGCGTATCTGCAGCCTGCACATAGAGGTAGATAGGCTTATGATTGAAGTTCAAAGTGTCAGCACCAGTACTCACCAATGTGGTATCAGGGGTTACAAAGATAGCAGACGAAGGGGTAATCTTGTAGGTCACAGCAGGTACCACGCTATCCAAACATGTACCAAAGCGCAATGAATCCACGCTATAGATTCTACCCGTATCGGGCCAACTCTTGTGTTCAATCTTAAAGACGGCTTCCGTTAATCCAGGATTAAGTGTATCCTCATAGAAAGTAAAAGCCTCTACTCGTGTTTCTGTAGAGAGATTAACCTCTTTGTTCTCCAAGTCGCAAGCTACAAAGAGCAATGCTACTACCGCAAATATGTATAAAAAACGCTGCATTTTATAAACAAATGTTAAACAACAACAAAATACGCCACAAAGATACTGCTTTTTTTTGATATACGCAAATATATTTCGATTATTTCGCAAAAAGACAATGAATGTTTGCATATATGCAAAAAAAGCAGTACCTTTGCAGGCAAATTATCAAATTAGGTTATTTATGTTGTTTGAAGCGAACATAAAAGACTTACTCAGTCTGTTACCCCAACGCCGTTTGCATCGCGCCAAACAGCGTATGCGTGAGTTGCTAATCCAAAAACGCCGTATGCTCTCAGCAGAAGATCGTACTACTCAATCAGCGTTGATTCTTAGCCAATTAGAGAAAATGACCGCTTTCAAAGAAGCGAAAACGGTGATGCTATACTATCCAAAAAACAACGAAGTGGATGTTCTGCCACTCTTCAAACGCCACAAAGACAAAACCCTGCTCCTGCCCGTTACCCATCGCAATGGCATGACTGCCAATCCCTACGAAGGTAACGACAAGATGCACCGCGGTAAAGTGGGCATTCCTGAACCCACCACACCACCCTTTGAAGGCAATATCGACCTTATCATTGTACCCGCAGTAGCATTCGACAAAGAAGGCAATCGCTTGGGACGAGGCGGTGGCTACTACGATCGCTTCCTAAAAAAACAACCCCACGCAACTCTCATTGGCGTGGGATATGATTTCCAATTGGTGGACGAAGTGCCAGTACGCAAGCACGACCAAAAAGTACACCGTATTATTCTTCCATCGCAGACCATTCAAGTGTAGTCTGCTGAGCGCGTTCACGCAATATCTGTTGGTCGGTTTGAGGGGTTAGTTTAGCCTCTCCTGTGCGGTAGTAGTAAATCATACCATAGGCTTGGCATTGGGTGAGTTTGGCATAAGGCAACTCATCCTTATAGAAGTTCTCCACCTGATCCCACATTTCCAGTATCAGCATATCAGCCTTCTCGCGCAGGCTCTCTATCTCACCGAACACACGCGTATGCGAGCGCTGATGCAATACATGTGTATTATAATGCTCGCGGAAAATGTCGTAATGTACCTTCACTTTATTGATAGCAGGGTTATAAATAGGGAAACCGCCCTGACTGATTCGCGCATTCTCACCCTCAATGATATTCTGTCCCCAAGTGATAAGATTCTCCTCGGTACTCAAATCAGGCAGCGTATGGTTGTTCGGGTCAAGTTTGTACAACTCTTTTTGTCCTTTCTTAATCTCACCGCGTATAGCCGCCAAGTTCAGAACTTGAATAAAATGCGAGATATACATACGGGCATTACGCACCTTATGACGATACTGCTTATTATCCGACACCTTACTATCGAAATTAGCATGGTATTGCGCCACTTGATTCTCGAACTGCAACAACAATCGCTGCGCCTCAATCAGTGTTTTATAGTTAATAGCTTGCTGATTGAACGCCACTTCGCCTGCACGATGAACGGCCTGCTTCAATGCATACAATCGTGCTTGGTCTGTTTTAGGTAATCTGCGGTAAGGCATAATATAAAGTATAAACTATAAGTGATAAACTATTAGTATGAACTATAAATCGTAAATTATGATTTGCGTGTATTGAGTTTTTCAGTCAACTGACGAAGTTGCTCAGTAGCAGCATTTTGCGGAAGCGTATGCAATACCTCTAAGGCTTTGCGGGTATAGTCCTCTACCATTGCCTCACACGCCGCACGCACACCCAACTGCTCGAAAACACCCTTCACCGCAGCAATCTTCTCTGTGTTATCCTCCAGCACCTGACTATACCATTGTTGAAGGATAGCATAGGGCTGTGTACCATTTGTTGCAGTTGTTGCATGTTCCAACGCAGTGAGATACACAAAGGTCTTCTTATTGCAACTAATATCGCCACCCACAGCCTTGCCAAAAGTCTTGGGATCGCCCCATACATCAAGGATATCATCTTGAATCTGGAACGCCAAACCGATAGATATACCAAACTGATACAACGCCTCTTGCGCCACTTGATCTGCCCCGGCGATATACGCACCCATCTGCAAAGCGGTAGCCAACAAGACCGAGGTCTTCAAGCGAATCATCTTCAGATACTCCTCTATCGCCACCTGCTCTTGGCTTTCAAAATCCACATCGTATTGCTGACCCTCGCATATCTCCGTTGCCATTTTATTAAACAAGCGCAACACCTCAGGCAGTTTGTCTGCAGGCACACCCGACAACAACTTATACGCCTCAATCACCATTTGATCGCCCGATAGGATAGCAGTATTCTCGTTCCATTTCACATGCACAGTAGGCCTGCCTCGGCGCACATTCGCCTTGTCCATTACATCATCGTGCAACAGCGTAAAGTTATGAAACACCTCCAATGCCAATGCCGCAGGCAACACATCCTCATCCTTGCCGCCGAACATTTGACTGGCAATCATTGCCAACTGCGGACGTACGCGCTTGCCACCTGCTGCCAGCGTGTATTCAATCGGTTCGTACAAACCATAAGGTTCACGCTTCCAATTCAGTTTTAATATTTCTTCATTGACATTCATAATTCTTAATTCAAAATTCAAAATTATCCTCTATAATATCACTCAACACATCTTTGATATCCAATCCCGCTGCGCGCACTTGTTGAGGAATAAACGAAGTGGCAGTCATGCCTGGAGTAGTATTAACCTCCAGCAGGTTAATGGTCCAGTCCTCTGTCAGGATATAATCCACACGGATAATGCCTTTGCAACCCAAAATATCGTATATCTTCAGCGTCATGGCTTGCACCTTGTCACGCACCTCATTAGGAATACGAGCAGGTGTAATCTCCTCTACCTGACCATTGTATTTAGCGTCATAGTCAAAAAACTCGTTGTTGGTCACCACCTCTGTGATAGGAAAAGCCACCGCTTTAGTCTTCGTCTTATAGGCACCACAAGTAATCTCCACACCCTTCATAAATGCCTCGCAAATCACCTCATTGCCCTCTGCGAATGCCTTTTCAATAGCAGGCTCCACTTCCTCCATTGTCTTAACCTTGGTTACGCCAAAAGAAGAACCGCCCACATTGGTCTTAATAAAGCATGGCAACCCCACTCTCTCTACAATCTCACTCGCCTTTAGCCTCTCGCCTTTAGCCTCTCGTCTCAACAATACACTCTCCGCCACGCGCACTCCAAAACCCTTGAGGTAGTGATTGCAAGTGTATTTATTAAAGGTCATGGCTGCCGCCAACACACCGCAGCAGGAGTAAGGCAAACCAATCATATCCAAATATCCTTGCAGCACACCATTCTCGCCCGGCGTACCGTGGATAGTGATATACGCAAAGTCGAAGACGGTCTTTTCGCCTTGGTGGGTAAACGAAAAATCGTTTTTATCTATCTCCACCCATGTATCTTCCGACACTTGCGCCTTCCACTCATTGCCACGCAGACAAACGATAGTAAGGTCATATTTCTCTTTATCCATAAAGGAGTAGATACCTGCAGCACTACGGAGCGAAACGCCATATTCCGAACTATCACCGCCGGCTATAATCGCTATTTTCTTTTTCATAATTACCTATTTATCCAATTTGCCTGCAAAGGTACTAAATATTTTGCATATATGCAAATAATTGCTTTTTTTCTCTCTTTTTTTACTCTGGCACGACTTTTGCACCACATTGGATACCGGACACCGGCTACCGGAAGCCAAAATAGATTCTAAAGCCCGGTTGCCGGACACCGGAATATATTAACCCTTAAACCAAACAGATTATGAAACGATTTATTGTTTTGGCTTGCTTCATAGCAGGCAGTTTCTTTGCCCAACGAGCATTTGCTTGCACAGGCATTACCCTCCACACCGCCAACAACTATCCCGTCACCGCCCGCACTATCGAGTGGGCTGCCACACCACTCAACGCCATGTATGTGGTCGTGCCACGCGGACAAGTACAACAATCCTTCTTGCCAGACGGCACCCTCAACGGAAAGCAATTCACTGCCAAATATGGCTATGTAGGCATTTGTGTCGAGAATGACGCGTTTGTCATGGAAGGTATCAACGAGGCAGGACTGGGTGCGGGTCTGTTCTACTTCCCGCAATATGGCGAGTATCAACCCTATGACCCGCAAAAGAAAGACCAAAGCGTGAGCGACATGCAATTGGTAGCATGGATACTCAGCAACTTTGCCACCATTAACGAACTGCGAGCAGGCATTGCACAAATCCGTGTGATTGCCACCGACCCACGCTCCAGTACCGTGCATTGGCGTATCACCGAAAGTAGTGGCAGACAAGTGGTATTGGAGATTGTAAACCAACAAGTTCGCTTCTACGAGAACCCATTGGGTGTGATCACCAATTCGCCTGATTTTCAATGGCATTTAACCAATCTCAACAACTATGTTAATCTATCCGCGGGTAGCATTAATCACCGTCAAGTAGGCACGCTCGACCTCAACGCCTTTGGTGGCGGTAGCGGTCTGCATGGTCTGCCAGGCGACATGACTCCACCTTCGCGTTTTATCCGCGCAGCGTTCTTCCAAAGCACCGCACCACGATTGGCAGACGAAGATGCTACGGTGGTACAAGCGTTTCACTTGCTCAACAATTTCGACATTCCCGTGGGCATACAGTTCGCCGACCCACGCGAAGTGCCTAATATGCCAAGCGCTACGCAAATCACCATTGCGTCCGACCTACGCAACCAACGCCTGTACTTCCGCACCATGTACGACAGTTCCATTCGTTGCATTAATCTGAAGGATATCAACTTCAAACGGGTTAAATTCCAATTTGCAGCACTCGACTTGGACAAGCGACAACCTATTGAAGAGATTAAAATACGATAAAAGAGACTAAAAAGAAGATATGTTTCATAAAAAAGTGCTTTTTTCTTAAAAAAAATTTGGTCAGTTAAAAAAAAAGCAGTACCTTTGCACGCTTTTTTGCACGAATTTATTAACCAAGCCCACGAGATGGGGCATAAAATAAGATAAAAAACAATGAAACGTACATTCCAACCAAGTCAACGTCGTCGTCGCAACAAACACGGATTCCGTGCTCGTATGGCAACTGCAAATGGTCGCCGCGTATTGGCAGCTCGCCGTGCACACGGTCGCAAGAAATTGACTGTAGCTGACGAAGGTCGCCACAAACGCTAATCAGCGATTAGACTACCTTAGGGCTTTTTTCCTAAGGCACAAGCATAGGGAAAAGAGTATATTCTTTTCCCTTATTGCGTATAAATCTGTTTAGAAAAACCAAGGACGCTGGATACTAGATACCAGAAATATAATCGGTTTCCGGATGCCAGTAGCCGGATGCCAGTAGCCGGAAGCCAGTAGCCGGAAGCCAGCCTATCAACACTGGATGCCGGTAGCCGGATGCCAAAAACAACAAAATTATGGAATCAACAAGACAACAAAAGATTGAACGCTTGATTCAAAAAGATTTGAGCGATATTTTTTTAAGGTACGCGCGCGCGATACGCGGTACACTAATTTCAGTAAGCGAGGTGCGCATATCGCCTGACCTGAGTGTGGCTCATGTATATCTGAGCATATTCCCACAAGATAAAGTGGCAAGCGTAATCGCACAAGTGCAAGAAGACACAGCAAAGATCCGCGGCGAGATGGGACACCTACAACGCCACCAACTGCGTATCATACCCGAACTGCACTTCCACCTCGATGAGACCATTGACAAAATGGCACGCATTGACGAACTGCTGAAGCAGTGAAAACCGAACTCAAAATAGCATGGCGATATCTGTTTGCTAAAAAGCAGTACAACGCTATTCATATTATCAGCGGCATTAGTGCTGCTGCTGTTGGCGTGGTGACTGCGGCTATGGTATGCGTACTGAGCGTAATGAACGGCTTTGGCGTAATGGTAGAGCAACTATTCTCGCAGTTCGACCCCGATATCCGTATCGAAGCCACCAGTGGCAAGTCGTTCCAAGACAATAGCGCACCTTTTCATGCCCTACGAGCCCTGCCCGAAGTGGCTATGGTAAGCCAAAGCATTGAGGAAACAGCCCTACTGCAATTTGAGAATAAACAAATGCCAGTACGCCTATATGGCGTGGACTCAATATTCCCTACCCTCACCCATATCGAGGATATCATTACCGATGGACACTACGAGGTGTATGACGGAGCCTTCGACCGCGCCGTATTGGGTCAGGGATTAGCTTGGCAAATGGGCATAGGCGCACGCTTCATAAATCCGCTGCAACTATATGCCCCCAAGCGAACCGCCAAAGTAAACATGCTACGCCCTGACCAAGCCTTCAACGATGAGGTGTGCTTTATTGCAGGCACTTTCGCGGTACAACAAACCAAGTATGACAACGAAGTCATGCTGGTAGATATCAACCTTACACGCCGACTATTGGACTATGGCGAACAAGAAGTGAGTGCATTGCTCGTAAAGATAGCCCCTAATGCTTCGGTGCGACAAACCAAGAAGGCAATCCAATCGCTCTTGGGCGAGGGATACAAAGTGTTAGACCGCTACGAGCAGCAAGCCGACTTCTTCCGCATATTGCGCGTAGAGAAGTTACTTACTACCCTGCTATTGGTGTTTATCCTGCTTATTGCCTCGTTCAATATCATTGGCTCGCTGTCTATGCTTATCATTGACAAACAATCCGACATACAAACGCTGAGCCACTTGGGTGCAAGCCCACAGATGCTACGCAAGATATTCTTGTTTGAAGGTTGGCTAATATCGGCATTAGGCGCAATGGTGGGTCTAATAGTAGGACTGATTGTGTGTCTGCTGCAAGAACACTTAGGCATACTGAAACTGGGCAACGGTACGGAATATGTAGTTTCCGCCTACCCTGTATCGGTGCAAACGACGGATATTATATTTGTCGCCGCCGTGGTACTGGCATTAGGTTTCCTCGCAGCATGGATACCCGCAAGAGGAATAAGGCGAGAGGTTAAAAGTTAAAGTTTAAAGGCAAGGGATATGAAAAAAGGATATATTATAGTACTACTATTGGCACTGCTGACTGCATGCCACCATCGCAACAAGCCCGATGATATGACTATGCCATACGATAGCGTATATGTAATGGCCGACATACAATGGCACAAGCAATATTACCCGTTGCTCGATAAGCAGGTGTTCTCCATTGACCTGCTGACCGATGGACTTGTTTTCGACTCGGCATATCATATCATGGGTACAGGCATGAACCTCTACTTCTCGGATATTTTTCTACCCATGACCGATAGCGCGCTGCAAGAAGGTGTCTATCGCATGGACTCCACTGCCACCGATTACACCTTCCTGCCCTATATGAATTTCGAAGGTAATATCACGGGCTGCTATATGTTGGATATTCAGGAAAGCAAGGTGCAACGCATTATTGGCTTCACCGCAGGCGAGTTTGAAATCACCTCCTTGGGCGATGATGACATACGCATGGATATTTCGCTCTATATGGCGGACTCTACTCGTTATCGTGCCACTTATCAGGGACTGGCTCTTTACCGATGATTGAACGCGAATATCATACCTACCTCAAGTTAGAGCGCGCTTTGAGCGACAACTCCGTCACTGCCTACGAGTTGGACTTCAAACGCCTCAAAGCATATATGGACGAGCACCATATTGATGTGGTGCGCGCCACTTTTGACGACCTGCAAGCCTTTGTGTTCGACACCTTCAAGGAAATCAAAAGTGCCAAAACACAAGCACGCTTACTATCAAGCATTCACTCTTTCTATCGTTTCCTGCTCTACCACCACTATATCGAGCAAGACCCCTCCGAACTATTGGAAATGCCTCGCATAGAAAAGCACCTGCCTGAGGTGTTAAGTCTGGAAGAAATAGATGCTATGATTGCACAAATCGACATGTCGAAGCCCGAAGGTCACCGCAACCGCGCCATTATTGAAATGCTATACGGTAGCGGATTGCGTGTAAGCGAACTTACCGAATTGCGGTTGAGCAACATATACCGCAAAGAGGGGTATATGCGCATTTTAGGCAAGGGCAGCAAGCAGCGACTCGTACCTATCTCACCCGTGGCAGATGAACAACTTGGCTACTGGCTCAACGACCGCAGCCAATTAGATATTAAGCCCGAAGCCACCGATATAGTTTTCCTCAACCACTATGGCAGGCAACTCACCCGCGCCATGATCTTCACCATTGTGAAGCGACTGGCAGAGGCTGCAGGTATCCGCAAGACAATCTCCCCGCACACGCTGCGCCACTCGTTTGCCACACACCTATTGCAAAATGGTGCAGACCTGCGTATCATACAACAACTACTCGGACACGAATCTATCGTTACTACCGAGATTTACACCCATGTCAATATCCAAGACTTGCGCGAAGCGGTCTTGAAATACCACCCTGAGAATCAATGAAACGACTGCTATTCATACTATTGGGACTATGGGCTATAGGCTATATGGCCTACCCCCAACCCCGCCCAGATGGAAAGGGAGATATACGCGAGACCATTGTGATTGGCGATGTGTATGACGCCTATACGGGTGAGCCATTGGCGAATGTCAACATTTATTTCCAAGGCACCGATATTGGCACCATGTCCAATCCAGAGGGTATGTTTCTCTTGCGCGGAAGGCTCGACAAAGCGTGTACTATGGTCGTATCGGCAGTAGGGTATCACACCGAACGCTATCGTATTGAGGTTGGGCAACAAGTAGGCACCGATATTGCACTAAGGGAGAAGATTGCCAATCTCTCTGAGGTGTTTATTACCCCTGGTGTTAATCCTGCGTTGGCATTAATGGACAAGGTGCGCCAACACCGACAAAGCAATGAACGCACTACCGACATTCAGCAGGCGAATATGCAAACTGCCCTCTATGTATCGGATATTCAATCCAAACACCTGCAACGCAATCTGTGGAAAAGCCTGCAAGCGGGTATGCTGCAAGCCGAAGATTCCACCTATCTTATCCCCCTCTATTGGCGCAATCAGACGGGGCAAGAGGTAGCCGAGAAAGCCACCTTGCTTACGCTCACCGACTACCAAATATTGCTCAATCAGTTGCAATCAACCTGCAATTTCTACCACAATCATATCAATATCCTGTCTGCTTCCTTGCTCAGTCCGTTGGCCACTTCGGGCGGCACCTACTACAACTATTTTCTGGCGGACAGCGTGCAAGTGGGAAGCGAAAAGCATTATATCGTGCATTTCCGCACCAAGAATGCGTTTTATGCCACCTTCAATGGCGAAATGGCTATTGACTCCGCCACCTACGCCCTGCGCAGCATACAAGCCTCGGTGCCTGCCAAATCCAGTATCAATTACCTGCGCCAACTAACTATTCACCAATCCTTCTCCACCAACAACCAACTGGAGAACGAAGACCTGTCGCTATTACTCGACTTTGCTATCAAAGCCGACACCACTCGCATATTCCCTACCCTGCTGCTCACGCGCAACACCCAAATCCCGGCGTCCGGCAGCCGGTATCCGGAATTAGGCAACCGGCAGCCGGTTTCCGGCAACCAAACACCGATCATCTCCGCCATGGACAGCATAAGCAATACGCCCTTATTCAAGACCGCTAAGTTCTTGGCGTATGTATTGCAGACGGGCAATATACCTACCAGCAAATATGTGGAGATAGGCAAACTGCACCATGTATTAAAACTGAATTATGCCGAGGGCTTGCGTGTAGGCATTCCGTTGCAAACTACCCAAGACCTTTGGAAGAATGTGTCGTTAGAGGCCTTTGTGGCATACGGCACGAGGGATAGGGCATGGAAAGGCATGGGACAAGTCAGTTGGCAACTGCCTGCCACACGCCGACATATCGTGCGTATGCGCTATAGCGATGAGTATAGTCTATCCGAAATATCTGATTTTCAATTATATCTGCGCGAGAACAATATTCTCAGTCAGCAAATCAATATCCTTACTCGCCTCATGCAAGGGCTTCCGTTCAATGCTGATTACTACTACAACACAATGGTTCGCCGCCGCGAAGGCAGATTGCATTTTGAGGACGATTGGAATAAGTATTTAGAAACCCAAGCCTATCTCAAGATTGGGCGTATGGGCTACGGGCTCCCCACCACGGATTACAATGCCCAACCCTTTTTCTCCTATGCCACGATTGGGGCTTCAGCGCGTGTGAGTTTTGGGGAGCGCAAGGTGGACACCTATTTCCACCGCCGACACATATACAACCATTTGCCAGTAATCTATCTGGGGGCAGAACTGGGCAGTTATCAAACGCAGCAAATGCCCTCCTATCGCATGTATGGCAATGTGAATCTAATGCTTCGCCATAAGGCGGACTTGGGCTTGGGTGGAAAATTAGAGTATCTCTTGCAGACAGGTATCACCTTTGGTCGTGTGCCATATCCATTGCTGCATGTATTTGCTGCCAACCAGTCTTATGCTTTTGACGCACAGCGTTTTAGTCTGCTGAACGCCTATCAATATGCTGCCGACCAATATATCTCGTTGCAAGCGTTGTGGGACGGCAATGGTATATTATTCAATTTGATTCCAGGTCTGCGTTATGCCCGTTTGCACGAGTTGGTAGAGTTCAAAGTAGCCTACGGCACCCAACGCCTCGACCATAAATCGGTAGTACCCTTCCCCACCTCGCCTACCACCTCATCGCCACATTATACCCCTCTTTCCTCCATGCAAGTTCCGTATGTGGAGTTGGGTGTAGGTATTGGTAATATCTTGCGTGTTGGCGAGGTGTATGGTATATTCCGCCTTACGAATATCCACGACCCATACACGCCATGGTGGAGCATTCGCTTCCGCCTCAGCCTCGGCTTATAACCATTACCCCTTAGCAAAGCGTCCATTACCCAATAGAGCCGGAGGGGGCTTACTCATTCCTATACGCTCGTGGCGTTACGCCTACATGGCTTTTGAAGAAGCGGTTAAAGAATGCCACATTATCAAATCCCAATCGTGCAGCAATCTCTTTGATAGGTGTAGAAGTTACTTTCAGTTGTGCTTTGGCGTCCATGAGTATAGCGTCTGCAATAATATCGCCCGCAGTATGTCCGCTCGCCACTTTTATGGTGGAGCAGAGGTGCGGCACGGTGATATGCATTGCGTCCGCATAGGCCGCCACATGATGCCACTCGTGATAATGCCGCATGACCAGTTCGTTATATTCTTGGTAAATCTCGGTCTTGCGGTCTTGCGCTAATCGGTGTTCTACCGTTGAAGAACATAGTTCAAAATAGGTTTGCTGAATCAGGTTGAATATATACGCCATTCGCTCGGAGGAGAGCATGGATGGTGTTGTATTCACGGCTTTTTCCAATGTAGTAGTGAAGTGTATTACTACTTCGACTTGCTCTTGGTTGAGTTGCACCATAGGTGCATGAACATGCGAAGGCAATGATATACGCCGCAGGTTGTAGGAGTTCTTTTCTACGAAAGAGGAAGAGAACACGATATAGCACAAGCGTGCGTCTTCGCTGAAGTCGTGTACCAAGAAGAAACTGCCTGGTTTCACATAGATAAAATCATTTTCGTGGAACTCATATTGGGTGATATTCAATGTTGCTCGTGCGTTACCTTTCAGCATAAACGCATATACAGCACCTTGTATTTGACAGGGAAATCGTCCGTACTCGTTCAGCACCTTACCACTTGCCTCGCCAAAGAGGTAATCAAAGGGGCAATCAATCAATGGTATTTTCTCCGCTTTCATAATAATAAGGTTTTAATTTTCGGTGCAAAGGTAGTGCTTTTTTCCGAATTAACCAAATTATTGTGCTTATTTTCGCAGAAAAGATGTGTTTTTTTAATAATCTTTCATTTTATCTTTGCTGTATGTGGTTATTCTTGTTTTTCAACTTCATTGCCGAATTGCCTATCGCTATGCAAGCAATTACGGGTTCTTGACGGGTTCTTGACGGGTTCATAAGATACCATCGCGAACCTATCCATGGCACATCCGTAGCACTTCCATGGCTTTTTTTTGTGTCTTTGGCTGCCTATCCACCGCATATCCACCGCTTATCCACCCGATAAACTTAGTGCAGAAGAAGCTATACCTATCAAACAATCCGCATAACCGATTCAATACGAACCAATTATGCGGATTAGGAATTTTAGTTTTAGTCTCAATGAGCAATTGGCGAAAACGACTTTATTTCAGTGTCATGGTTTCCCAAGTACTACTTGCTGCTGTACTTGTTGCGACTACAGGAGTTTGAGGTTTCTCATTGATTAAGAACGCTTCTTTCTTCACATTCTTATTGATATAATTTGCTAAATCAGAATAAGATACATTACCCTGTGTTTCTTGTAACTTCTTCAGTAAGAAATAGGTAAACAAACCATGTCCCTTCTCTGGATAGGTCATAGCGGTCTCA
Source organism: Paludibacteraceae bacterium (assembly GCA_045121435.1). GTDB lineage: Bacteria > Bacteroidota > Bacteroidia > Bacteroidales > Paludibacteraceae > Colicola. Next base: position 12,998 of record JBGVFY010000004.1, read on the forward strand.
TCTCCACTTGAAGCAGAGAATACAATAGAATTACCCTGTAAAGTCTCTTTTTTTGCTTCACGAGCTACACCGCGAGCAGCCACAAGCATACTACCCTCTTTATTTGCACCAGTGAAGCAGGCATCCATAAAGTAAGTAATGTTTGATGCTTTTGTATTTGCCAATGTGGTATAAAGCGTATTCAAACTATAGCAAGTGGTAGTGTTTGTACCTTTTCCGTCCACAGGAATAATATACGCATCACCTGTTTTCTCATCTGGAATACCATGACCGCAATAATATACAATGGCTTTGCAACCCTCGAAGTTATTGAGCGCATATTTCAGCCAATCTACACCACCAGAAATAACACCATATGAAGCATTTGCACAATAGCGTATTTGTCGCTCAGGAATACCCAATGTCTTGATGCAATACTCTTTGAATACCTCGCCATCGTGTGCTGCAAAATTCACATCATCCACAAATTGATAATCTTCGTTAGCAATAATCAAAGCATAAGTATCTTCAGATTTTTTACCACTTTGAGGAATGTTTTGATCTACATCAGATTGGGTAACCTCTTTCTTCTTAATATTCACAGGTACTTGACCATTTGCATAATAAATAGGAGAAGAACTGTTTTTCTCTTCTAATTTAGCGATAATCTCTGTAGAATTTACATTTATGTCTCTTTTAAATTGAGAAATAATATCTTTTGCTGCATCTACAAGACAAACCTTGTAAGCTTTTCCATAATAAAAACCTAATGCACTCTTTTGGTGTGTTGAATATTTATAAGTGTCTAATACATTTCCATCTGCATCCAATATATTAAACGATAATGTAAGATCAATTTTTGTTGAAGTAATAGGTGCTCCAAATAATGGTGCAACACCTAATGTATAACTAGCTAAGAATGTCAACCCTAAATTTTGTTTTATATGCAATTTTTCACAACTAACTTCTATAGTACCTTGTTTTTTACCTGTTGTAGTTGCAATATTTTGATTTATTTCATCTCGAACAATTCCTTTTATAAATTCAGCCCATGTTTCGGCTGGAGTTCCGAGAGGACCTTTAACATCTCCTTTAGTATACCATTCAAAGTCCATTTTAGGCAATTTCTGCGCTATCGGTTCCCTACTTGGCTCTGACATGAATGATTTGTACATTGTACAACTTGACAAGACGTAGCCTAATAATGCTACCATAATAAAGATTTTCTTTTTCATAATCATTTGTTTTTATTTGTGTATTTGAATTGTTTTTTCTATTGTTTGCATCGTTTCATCGTTGATGCGATTTTTGCGCAACCATTTCTGGAAGTCTTCTACCGAGAGTTCTGGCACAAACTCTCCTGCTTCTGAGGAAGGCATTGAAAAGTCTTTTTTTGAAAAGACAAGAATAAATGTATCAAACTCTACCGTCCTATCTGTCACCAAAATCGTTTCCTCTTGATAGGGATAAATAGGGTCAGCAGTTGAGAGATAGGCATATTCTTTATTACTTTTCGCTTCTCGTGCAGTACCATCTTCATTCTCGTAAGGCAACATACAAGAGATTATACCAGCATTGTCATCACGTAAGAAGATCGCCACATATCCTGATACGGGTGATTTGAACAAAACTGAAACTCTATCTCCACTCCTAAATCGGTCAGATTCAAAGCCATTGTTGAGTACTTGCATTTTTAACTCCACCTCTGCCGTTTGCAATTCACGTACTTTTCCACAAACGGAAGCAGTTATTACCATCACATCGTTTTCGTATGCAATGCTAACTTCTGGCTCTTTCGTATCGCTCAACCATATAGCCTTGGATTCAGTAGAGGCATAACTATCCGATTGTATTTCGGACTTGGTGTCCGAAGTGTGAATCGTTGTTGTGGTAGATTGTGAAACTACTTGTCCAAACTCATTGGCAATAGCTTCGTTGCGAGCTTTATCAATGGCTATTTGCTTCGCTCTATTCAGTGGAATCTCGCCAGGGACAATATAGCGATACTCTCCACAAACAGTAGTTACGCGTTGTGCTTGTATCGTGATTGCAAGAAGCACAAATAATATCGCACAAATAGTGTGTTTCATTAGAACCCAAGTACTTTATCTAATTGTTCGTGCAATTCCTCGCCTTTCTTCTCCAATTCTTCGCGTACTGCTTTCTTAGCTGCCTCTTTTGCCATTTCACCATTATAGGCAATACGCACCATCACCTCGCGGTTTTTGTTAGACAATACACGATAACATTCTACCACCACTATAGTGCGACCTATTGATTGGCTAATCAGATTCTTACTGGACATCACTGTCTCAGAGATACTGGCAGCCTGCTCTGCGGATAATTGTTTATTGGCTACTGTATTTTCAATCAAAGCAGCCACTTCCGTTTGAATTTGTCCTGCAAGATTAGTAATTGCCAAAGAAGTAGCAGTTGTTTTGGCAGCATCGTAATTCTCTGCAATAGATTGTGCATTAGCCATAATGTATTTGGGGAAGCCCATATCATCGTATTGGTATTCCATCTCATATGAGCGTTGCAATTGCTTCTCCAATGGAAGTGCACCAGGTGAAACGACCCAGCCTTCTTTGGCGAGGCGTTTAGCTTCTTTCTTAGTGGCTTTGTCCACTTTAGCAGCCAGTTCCTGCTTTGCCATTTTTTGAACAGCTTTGCGTTCTTTCATGATTTCTTTTGCATCTTGTGCAAAACTTGCGGAGCATGCTACCAGCATT
>JBGVFY010000005.1:0-19434 GCA_045121435.1 Paludibacteraceae bacterium
CATTACCACCGCCAATATATCCACCGCCAACCATACATACCACTGCTCGCGGTATGCCAATATCATTAGCAATTGCGCTGCAATAGCAGGCACTGTGGTGAAAGCGTCCAGATAAGGTTGTGGGTCGTCCGTATAGCGCGACAACAACCACCCAACAATCAAAGATATAGCAATAATCGCCACCATGACCACAGGAATCATTTTTGCCGATAGGCTACGCGTCTTGAGTTGGAAAGTCTGGTTGGACAAACGCTTACGCCAACAATATACACCATATATCATGGTGATAAAATAGTAGATATTAATGGCTATCTCGGCATAAAATCGCTCTAAGCAACACAAATAAGTATAGGTAACCACTTGTGCAAAGCCAAACACAAAAGTGAGGATATTGCCCTGCGCGCCCAATACCACCGAGCAAATACCCAACAATCCACTGATCAACGACCATGGGTTATCTTCAGGCAAGAAACTGAAAGTTACCACCTGCACCAATACACCCAATAGTAGAAAAATCCATGTGGTACGATTGAGAGACATATTTGTATTGTTGCGCTACTGTTTAGTTTGTCTTTGGACTTTTACCTACCAATGCGCGCGGTTTGGACACCGTTTGTGGAATGGCCAAATGGTCGAAATTCTCCTCGAAATCCCAATTAGCACGCAATTTTAGTTTAGAAGGGAAATAATACACAGGTTCTGGTTGTCGTTTCTTGAGCCAATCACCCGTAGTCCATTTGCCATTCTGATCGGAATCTATGTACAGACGCAGGTAATAGGTAGTGGGTGCAAGGTATTCAAACTTGGTTCCCTCTGGCAATGCGGGCAATTCGCGCACTACTTCGTCTTTGTCATTGAGCAATTGGATACGAGCGTGTGAATCAAAATGCGTCATTTTGACCAACAACGACGAATAGTCATTCAACGATTTGAGTTTCAGTGTATAGGCTGTCGAGTCGTTGCATTTGCCGTAGATATCATACACTGCCGCCGAATCCAATGTCAATATATACGATTGCTCAGGCTCCAACTGAGTAATCAGCATGAGTGTTTGGCGTAGCGAATCGCGTTCGGTCAGTTGAAACGATATTGTTCGCAAGGTGGTGTCCACCTTTTGCGCCAAATGAATTTTATCCACATGAATAGAATCTACTGGGAAAGGCGACATGATTCGCAGCGTATCATATATCTCAAAGTGGGACGAAGCATTGGATTTGAGTTCCAACTTTCGCTCGCGTTTTTTGCGTAGCATATTCTCCCGTGCCTTCTCCGACATACGCGGACGGCGATATACTGCCAATACAGTATCCGTTTGAGGCACAAGGTTATATACCGAATCCGACACCATATAACTCATTTGCAAATAAATACTATCTTGTGCTATGGCCAATGAATCGGTGAGCCAATAAGTAACAGTATCATGCGTGGTATTGGTTTGCAACAGCGTATATGGCATCCAATCCACCCACGCGGAATCTGTAGCCAAACTATCTACCTCGCTTCGCTTCAACGACCGTATCACGGGCAGCGTGTCTTGCGGCGCAGAGAAAATCAGCGTAAAGGCATGTGGCTCCTCGCGATAAACGCCTTTGAAGTAATGGCGTTGTTTATCTTCCTGAAAATACCATAATACCAAACTATCAGGCAAAAAGAATGTACGCATTACCGTCTGAATGGTATCTATTTGCTCGGTAAAGAGTGTGTCTTTGGTAGCAGGGTCAATGCCCAAAGTATCGCGCCAAAGGGTATCTTGCACTTCGCGGCGTTCAAAATATGGCTTGATTATCGAATCCGCGTATGCTAATGCTTCGCCTGGTTGATACATATAATCACGACTAATATCGTTGAGTGCATACAATCGATAACTGCCTTCATGGATATTATGTATGGTAAAATATCCTTCAGCATCCGAGCGCGTGATTCGCGCAAAAGGCAATGTATTGAGGGCGGTATCGCTATGATTGCTATGAATACCCACCAACACATTGGGCATAGGGTCTAAGTTTTCGGCATTATATACCCTACCCGATATAGCCAATGTATCGATAAAATCCCCCGTGGAGAACGAATACACATACCCCTCAAGCGGTGTTTTTTCGTTGTAATCGCAGATAGCCGCCCCAAAATCAATGGTATAGGTAGTAGAATCTTGCAATGCCTCGTTGAATACCACCGACAATGTCTTTCCAATGGCTTTCACATCTGGTGGATTAAGTTGTGGTGGCGAAATCATCACATTCTTTTGGATATCAGCCAGTTGTATATACTCATCAAACTGCACATCGATGCGTTTAGCCGCAAAGTTAAGTATGCCATTTACGGGCGATTCTTTTACCATTTTAGGTGGAATAGTATCTCTGGGACCGCCTTGCGGACCTCCACCACGATTGGCACATGCAGAGCATGCCAACAAGATAATCAATACTATATATAAGGTGTAATTACGAATTGTCATATCTATTCTTAATTTTAAGGTAAGGTTTCCAATCTATATCCTTGACTTTTGAGCCATTCTATCATTAAAGGCAGCAATTTCAGCATTCTATCTTTGGATTTCATTGAGTCGTGCATCACGATGATACTGCCATTGCGTGTATAACGCTTAACCACCGCCAGCATTTTCTCCACGCTGTATCTTGGGTTGTAGTCATGGGTGAGAACATCCCATAAGTAAATCGTACAACCCCCTTCGCGCAGTGCTTTCTTCTGAGAATATTTCATTCGTCCATGTGGTGGACGAAACAGATGGGTGTGCAATATGCTATTTGCCTCATGGGCATCTTGCAGATAGGTGTGGGTACAAGTTTTATATCCCTTGAGATGGTGGTGAGTATGATTGCCTACCACATGTCCTTCAGCGCGCACGCGCGCCAGCAATTGGGGATAACGCTCCACATTCTCACCTACCATAAAGAATGTGGCTTTCACGCCGTATTGTGCCAGTATATCCAGCACCTGAGGCGTACATTCGGGTATAGGACCATCATCGAAGGTCAGATACACAACCTTCGACGATGGATTCATTCGCCATACAACACCCTTATATAGGCGTTGTAGCCATGTAGGGAATTGATATAATAGTTTCATAGATCGCTTCGCTGTTAGAAGTCAGACCGTTTCACTGTTAGATCGCTGCGCTGTTAGACTCTATAATCTATCAGCCCGTAGGGCGGTCTCTCAGGCGAAGCTGGTCTCTCTTCTCTCAGCCGCATAGCGGCGGTCTAAACAATCATTACTCGCCCCATGCCAAAGCAGAAGCACCTAATACGGCAGCATCTGCCTCTTTCAAATCTGAGAACAACACTTGCACTTTGTTGCGCCACAATGGCAATACATTATCGTTCATGGCTTTCACCACTGGATCTTTAATCCAATGACCCGACTTGGTCAAACCGCCGAACATAACAATAGCCTCTGGTGCGCTGAAGGCAATAAAGTCTGCCAACTGTTGTCCAAGGATAGTACCTGTATAATCGAAAATCTCTTTTGCTATTTCATCGCCTTGCTCGGCTGCATCATACACATCCTTAGAGGTGATAGCATCGATATCCAACTTGCGCAAAACGGTATCTTTGGTAGTAGAAGAGATAATCTCTTTTGCGGTACGCGCTACACCTGTAGCAGAAGCGTATGCCTCTAAGCAGCCTTTCTTGCCGCAGTTGCACTGACGACCACTCTCGCCACGCACAGCGCATGTGTGACCCAACTCACCGGCAAAACCGTCATGACCATATACTACTTTGCCATCTACTACGATACCAGAACCTACGCCCGTTCCAAGGGTTATCATAATAAAGTTCTTCATACCTTTTGCCGCACCGTAGGTCATTTCGCCCATGGCGGCTGCGTTGGCATCGTTAGTAATCTTACATGGCAAACCAAAACGGTCGGACATGATTTGTGCAAATGGAATAGATTGCCATGGCAAGTTCATGGCTCCCTCAATCATACCTGTGTAGTAATTACCGTTAGGCACACCGGCACCTATTCCGCGTACTTGTTCAAAACCACCCAATGGCTCAATGATTTTCTCGGCTTCTACATACAATGCATTTACATAATCATTAATGTCTGGAAATGCTTGTGTTTTAATGGAAGTACGCGCCAACACATGGCCACGCGCATCTACTACGCCCAATACGGAGTTCGTTCCACCCATATCCAGGCCCAATACATAAGGTTTCTTTTGCATAATTTTGTTTATTTTTAGATGTTAAACTATAATCTCTTTATTCACATTCTTGCTACCTACCAACGCATAGAACAGGATATACAACAATCCTGCGATGGGTACGATATACGAAATCAAGTAGTTAGTATGATCTGCCAATAAGTTTTGGAAAAATGGCAATATACCGCCACCGCAAACCAATGCCATAAATATACCGCTGGCAGCAGGAGTATATTTGCCTAAGCCTTCGGCTGCGAGATTGAATATCGCGCCCCACATCACGCTGGTCATCAGTCCGCAGAGGAACATCAGAATCATGCTCACAGGCAATTCAATGCCTTTGAAGACCACAACCCATGTCTCTGGGAAGAACATTACGCACAAGAGCAGCACGATAGCCAATGACGACACGGTTACCAACATCGCCTTGCTGCTCACTTTGCCTCCAACAGCACCGCCTATCAAGCGACCAAACATCATCATCAACCAATACAAACCCACTACCGTACCTGCTATAGCAGGACCAACCGCAGGATTGTTCGACATATACAAGTTAGCGGTATTAGGGATACCGACCTCTACACCTACATAAAAGAAGATTGCCACAGCACCCAACACAAAGTGGCGAAAACTGAGCGGACTATATGGGTCTTTCTTTGCCTTTGCAGCTGCGCGTTGATCGGCTGTTTCGATATGGGGCTCAGGAATCTTAGTCAGCGAGATAATCACAAACGCCAACATGAATATCAACATGGCCGCCAACATGGCAGGAGCAGCATCGCCCACTTGTGCTGTCGCGGCTGAGCCACCTATCAAATAACCCAAAATAATCGGTGCCAAAGTGCCACCTATGGAGTTGCACGAACCGCCAAACTGAATCAATTGATGACCGCGTTTGCCACCACCGCCAAGGGTGTTCAACATAGGGTTTACCACGATATTGAGCAAGCACATGGAGAAACCTGCAATGAAAGCGCCCAATACATACACACCGAAACTCTCGGCATAACCGCTCAACCATTGTACGCCTACGCCTACAAAACCTACGGATACAGCCAAGAGCGAAGTGAACTTATAGCCCTTACATTTGAGGATAATACCTGCTGGCACACCCATCACGGCATAAGCGATGAAGTTAGCCAATGTACCTAATTGCGCCATTGCGTTGGAGGCGCCAAACTGTGTCTTCACAATCACACCCATCGAACCTGCGAAGTTCGTCACAAAGGCAATCATAAAGAACAAGAGAAACATCACCGCTATGGGCAAAATGTTAGATTTGTTGTTTGTCATAATATTAAATTTATTTGGTTATTTATAAGTTCTTTTCTAAAAACAGCATAATACGCTCGTGCAAGTGTTTATTGTTATGTGGTTTACGAATCGAGTGATTATCATCCACATACAACTGCATTTCAAATTGCTTGCCTGCTTTCACCAGCGCATCGGTATATAGCAATGTGTTTTGTGCATGTACATTGTCATCGGCTAATCCATGCACAATCAACAGTTCGCCCGTCAAATCACCTGCCATCTGCATCAAATCACTACCTTCGTAGCCAAACTCATTCACTTGTGGACGGCGCATAAAACGCTCCGTGTAGGCTGAATCATACAATCGCCAACTGGTCACGGGCGCAATAGCAATACCACATTGCCAAACCAAATCCCCATTGCCAATAGCCAATTGCCCATCGCCAATAGCCTTACTCTGCACGCTCAGGCACATCAGCGTCTGATATCCGCCATAACTCCAGCCGCAGATAGCCATTCTATCGCCATCCACATACGGCAGAGTCTTCAGGTATTTCGCAGCACTGATTTGGTCTTCTGCCTCTTTCACGCCCAATTGCATATAGGTAGCATTGCGCCATGCTCTGCCACGCGCACCTGTGCCGCGACCATCCACATTCACCACTACATAGCCTGCATCTGCCAATGCATAACCAAAGCGTTTACGCCAGTTATTGAGCACGCGTTGGCTGGTTGGTCCGCTATATTGCAGCATTACGACAGGATATTTCTTTTTTTCGTCGAAGTTCGTTGGCAAGATACGCCAAGCGTTCAGCACATCGCCACGCTCTGTTTTGATACTAAAGAACTCTTTCTCGTTCACGCCCAATGCCTGCCATGCTTGCAGAATCGAATCGTTGTCCAAAATCCTTTCCCCCATTGCCCATTGCCCATTGCCTATAGCCTTCCACAAGGTATAAGTATGCGGCTGGGTAGTACTATGATAGCAGTCTATGTATCGTGTCCAGTCCTTAGCAAAACGCAATTCGTGTGTACCCTCGCCTTGTGTGAGTTGAATAGTCGTATTCTTCTTGACATTCATTGCGTATGCTTGACGCGTCATAGGCGTATTAGCAGCCTGATAGTATAGCACTTGTGTTTTCTCATTATAGCCATATACCTTGGTTATATCACGCTCCTCTGGAGTCAGCAGTCGCTGTTCTATGCCTTGCGATGAGTATAGATAGGCTTGTACATACCCACCCTTCTCGCTCACAACTACCACACGACCATCGCTCAACCATTGCCATTCATCAAAGAGTTCATAGTTCACGAAGTACTTCTTACTTTCTTCTTTGTAGTATGGATGGCATACGGTGGATTTAGGATTGCCTTTCAGCACATCCATTCTATTTTGGTCGCGGTTCAAATGCAGAATCACCACATCGCTTGTGGGTTGTTCATCTTTTTTCGTTGGTTGGGTCAAGGGGGTCCAGCCCACACGAGGCAAGTATCCGTCCATATTACTTGGCAACTCCATCGTGCGGATGGTTTTATAATGAATATCATACACGCACACACTTGCTTGTGCATTTGCCAAACCTGCCTTCGGATAACGCAAACTATGCAACTCCGGATATAACCCCTTGCCTTTCGCCTCAGCGCCTAAATACATCTGCCAACTAAATGTAGGCACTTCTGTCTCATCCAGGCGAACAAACGCCACTTGTTTATTATCGGGCGAGAAGGCGAATAAGGCTGTGGTACCAAATTCCTCTTCGTACAACCAATCGCTAACACCATTATATATATTCGCCTGCCCATCACCCATATCCAATACCCCATCACCCATATCCTCACTATTCGTTATTGCCACTTCCGTTTTGAAGTCCACCTTATAGATATATAGGTTATTGTCTGCTTTGGCATATACCACATATTTGCCGTTAGGTGACATTTGCGCATCACGCACAGGCGAGTTGCTCAACGCCAGAGTATCATTCTTTTGTGTATCTATCAGGTAGTAATCGGCGTAGAATGAATGGCGAAATAGTTTCTGTTCGTTCTTCCACTCCAGTTTATATCTCCTTGCCTTTAACCTCTCGCCTTTCGCCTCAGCGGGGTCCCCGAAAACGCTCGTGGCGTTTTGGGGTGCTCTATCGCCTTCCAATACGCTATCCATCTGTGCTGCCGACATAGTCTTGGCGTTGTAATTTTGCATGATGTCTATCATGCGGTTGGCATGTGCAGATGTGCACGCGCACCAGACGCACAGCAATAATATACTTTTTCGTATCATTTTTCTCGTTTTATAAATTTACAAAGTGACCTTATACAAAAAACGCGCAAAGATACTACTTTTTTTTGACATATGCAAATAAATCATTGTAGATACAGATATTTTCTGCCATTGCGTATATGTAGGGTGTAATTGCCCAAATGCATGCTATATTCACCCTCTTGCGCAGAAGACTCGGACGATACCACATCCTCCACACCATCCAATTTGCCAAAGGGCCAAGTCGTAAAGGTGCGCTCTTCGGTGCTAAACAACCTAAAACCATCACTTTTCATCACCCCCACATTGCCACGAATAGAATATGCCACTATCTGAGGACTATCGCCATCTTTGCCATATCCTACGCACAACATACGATGCAAAGTCTTATCGTTGTAATAGAAGCAATACGAACCATCACCCAACACACGATACTGCCATGCCAAATCATTATCAGCCAAATCTGTCCCCGCATGACTAATAACAGACATGGAGGATATATTCCAAATCATAACCGTGCTATCTTCTTTAAAATCAAAATGATATAGCATCTCATCTTGCACACCTGTCTGCAATAGATATTCGCCATTGGCAGTCGTGTCTATCAGTACGGGTATTGTCGCCACTTCCTCATGTACCACACCACCTGTCAAGGTCACGCCCCATGCTGCACTGGCTATCACATATTCGCCAGAAGCACAATCGTGTACAGCCGCATTACCTACTCCATCGGAATATACTGCCCACAACCTACAATCGTATTGAGGATAATACCGCTCGCCTGCTTTCCACAAAGCAGGGCACACCAACCCCTCCAGCACTTCCGTTTCGCTCCAACCTAAAAAGTGCCAATCCAATGTATCGACCCATGCAGGTAATACGATTCCACTCCCCACATTTTCTTCCACCATCATACTCGGACGATCACCTAATCCCGAAATAAAACGAACCTCATATGCTTGAGGGTCGGGCTGTGAGTAGTAAATAGTATAACGATTGATATACAAACTATTTTTGCTTGCTTCGATATGGATTTTTATGGTTTCGTTTGCACCTACTCTCTTACCTATATACCCTGCAATATCAACCCATTGCGTTGAAAAGCTACCATTCCACGCTTCATCTTTAAACTCTGCATCGGCTATATGCCATACGCTTCGCTCACCCATTTGCACATACAGGCTACCTGCTCCAGAGGCGGTGTTTGAGTGCATATTTAGCACCACAGAATCAATAACACAACCATCCCATCCCGTCAATTGTAGGGTCGTGGAATGGCCTGCCGTCATTTGTCCTTTCTGACCAGTAGTTCCGCTACGCGAATAAATGGCTTGACTGTTATCAGGAGTCTCACCATCCACGCTTACCTTCGTTGAGGAAACCACGGTGTATGTCGCACTTAGTATGGAAAATAGCAATCCCAATAACATAGTTTATATCATTTGCTATTCCACTCTCTACCCTACCTCCATTTCCGCATTGATTTTGCGAATCAAGCCTTTCAGCACATCGCCAGGACCAAACTCATAAAACGATGTCGCACCATCAGCAATCATCTGCTGTACGCTTTGTGTCCAACGAACAGGTGCAGTCAGCTGCTCCAACAATTGGCGTTGAATAACCTCTTTATTCTTCTCCGCGCGCGCACTCACATTTTGATATATAGGACACATTGGAGTATGGAATGTCGTATGCATTATCGCAGCCTGCAAACGCTCCACAGCAGGTTGCATCAATGGCGAGTGGAAGGCTCCGCCTACAGGCAACTTCAGCGCACGCCTCGCCCCTGCCTCTTTCAATGCTTTGCATGCCGCATCAACGCCACTCACTGAACCTGAAATCACCACCTGCCCTGGGCAATTATAATTGGCGGCTACCACCACATCATCCACATCTCCGCACACAGATGCCACCTTATCATCTGCCAACCCCAACACGGCTGCCATCGTTCCTGCCTCTATCTCACATGCCTCTTGCATGGCTTGAGCGCGTTGGCTCACCAATCGCAAACCATCTCCCATATCCAATGCGCCTGCTATCACCAATGCCGAGAACTCGCCCAAACTATGACCAGCCACCATATCAGGACGCAGCTTATTCATCAACCTACATGCCACTACCGAATGTAGAAATATCGCAGGTTGTGTCACGCGTGTCTGACGAAGGTCCTCATCTGTACCTTCAAACATTATATCGGTAAGGGAAAAACCTAATGCCTCGTTGGCTTGTTGCATCAACTCGCGCGCCAAAGAATAGTTATCATACAAATCTTTGCCCATGCCCACATATTGGGCACCCTGACCAGGAAATACAAATGCTGTCATAATAATATTGTGTAGATTGTTTAATGTTGTGTAGTATTGTTTAGTGTTGTGTAGTATTGTTTAGTACTATTTAATATTGTTTAGTGTTATGTAGTATTGTTTAGTATTGTGTAGAATGGTTTATCATTCTCACATTTCGCCCGCAAAGGTACAAAAAAAATATCACTCCACCAAATGCAAGCACAATAATTAATAAATAACGAGTAATTATTTGCATATATCAAAAAAAAGTTGTACCTTTGCAGGCTGAATTAGAAATCAGAAACAAAAAAGAATATTAACATAAAAAGATTTTTTAAGAAATGGACAACAAAAAACGAGTTTACACCTTCGGTAACGGTAAGGCAGAAGGTAACGCATCAATGCGAGAGACATTGGGCGGTAAGGGCGCAAACTTGTCTGAGATGAACTTGGTGGGTGTACCAGTACCTCCAGGTTTTACTATCATCACCGATGTTTGCAACGAGTACTACGAAGTAGGTCAAGAGAAAATCGTAGAGGTGCTTGACAAAGAGGTAAAAGCAGCTGTAGCTCATATCGAGAGCTTGATGAATAATACTTTTGGCGATCCTAAGAACCCACTCCTCGTGAGTGTGCGCTCGGGTGCGCGCGCTTCTATGCCAGGTATGATGGATACTATCCTCAACCTCGGTTTGAACGACGAAGTGGCTGCTGGTCTCGTTGAGAAAACCAACAACCCTAAGTTCGTGTACGATAGCTACCGCCGTTTCGTACAAATGTACGGTGATGTAGTTCTCGGTATGAAGCCTGCTAACAAAGAGGATATCGACCCATTCGAGGCTATCATCGAAGAGGTGAAGGAGATTCGTGGTATCAAGTTGGATAAAGACTTGACCGTAGATGAGCTCAAGCTCCTCGTAGCACGCTTCAAGACTGCTATCAAGGATCAAACCGGTCATGAGTTCCCAACCGATCCAGTAGAGCAACTCTGGGGCGCTATCTGCGCAGTATTCCGCTCTTGGATGAACGAGCGCGCTATTCTCTACCGTAAGATGGAAGGAATTCCTGATGAGTGGGGAACAGCCGTAACCGTTCAATCAATGGTATTCGGTAACATGGGCGAGACATCTGCTACTGGTGTATGCTTCAGCCGTGATGCTGCTACTGGTGAGAACCTCTTCAATGGTGAGTACCTTGTAAACGCACAAGGTGAGGATGTGGTGGCTGGTATCCGTACCCCACAACAAATCACCCTTGAGGGTAGCCGCCGTTGGGCTGCATTGCAAGGTATCGGCGAGGAAGAGCGTGCTGCTAAGTATCCTTCTATGGAGGAGGCTATGCCTGAGATTTACAAAGAGCTCGACGCTATCCAAACCAAACTCGAGAACCACTACCGCGATATGCAAGATATGGAGTTCACCGTACAAGAGGGCAAACTCTGGTTCCTCCAAACACGTAACGGTAAGCGTACCGGTACTGCAATGGTGAAAATCGCTATGGACCTCGTGAAAGAGGGTCTTATCGATGAGAAGACTGCTATCATGCGCTGTGAGCCACAAAAGCTCGACGAGCTTCTCCACCCTGTATTCGACTCTAAGGCATTGAAGGCTGCTAAGGTCATTACCCAAGGTTTGCCAGCCAGCCCAGGTGCTGCTTGTGGTCAAATCGTATTCCACGCTGACGATGCGCAAGAGTGGGCTAATGACGGTCACAAGGTAGTAATGGTTCGTATCGAAACCAGTCCAGAGGACTTGGCTGGTATGTCTGCTGCTGAGGGTATCTTAACTGCTCGTGGTGGTATGACCTCTCACGCTGCCGTAGTGGCTCGTGGTATGGGTAAGTGCTGCGTTTCTGGTGCAGGTGCTATCGTAGTGGATTACAAGGCTAAGACCTTGACTATCGAGGGCGTTACCTACAAAGAGGGCGACTATATCTCTATCAACGGTTCTACTGGTCAAGTATATGCAGGTCAAATCCCAACCAAGGCTGCTGAACTCAGCGGTGACTTCAAAGAGTTGATGGACCTCTGCGACAAATATACTCACCTCCAAGTTCGTACCAATGCAGATACTCCACACGATGCACAAGTGGCTCGTGACTTCGGTGCTAAGGGTATCGGTCTTACTCGTACCGAGCACATGTTCTTCGAGGATAAGAAGATTGTGGCTATGCGTGAGATGATTCTTTCTAAGACTGCTGAAGGTCGTGAGAAAGCATTGGCTAAACTTCTCCCATACCAAAAGGCTGACTTCAAGGGTATTCTCGAGGCTATGGATGGTTATCCAGTGAATATCCGTCTGCTTGACCCACCTTTGCACGAGTTCGTACCACACGATGCTGCAGGTCAAGAGATTATGGCTAAGGAGATGGGCGTAAGCGTACAGGAGATTAAGCAACGCGTTGATTCTCTTGCAGAGCAGAACCCAATGTTGGGTCACCGTGGTTGCCGTCTTGGTATCACCTTCCCTGAGATTACCGCTATGCAAACTCGCGCTATCTTGAGTGCTGCATGCGAATTGAAGCAAGAGGGCAAGAACCCAATGCCAGAAATCATGGTTCCATTGATTGGTATCTTGTACGAGTTCCACCAACAAAAGGAGATTATTGAGAAGGTAGCTAAGGAGGTATTTGCTGAGTACGGCACAGAGGTTGAGTTCGAGATTGGTACAATGATTGAGATTCCACGTGCTGCTTTGACCGCTGACCGCATTGCTACTGAGGCTCAATACTTCTCATTCGGTACCAACGACTTGACCCAAATGACCTTCGGTTACAGCCGTGACGATATTGCAAGTTTCTTGCCTGTATATCTCGAGCAAAAGATTTTGAAGGTAGATCCTTTCCAAGTATTGGATCAAAACGGTGTTGGTCAATTGATTCAAATGGCAGTAGAGAAAGGTCGCGCTGTTCGTCCAGGATTGCGCACTGGTATCTGCGGTGAGCACGGTGGTGAGCCAAGTTCTGTTAAGTTCTGCGCTCGCGTAGGTATGAACTATGCATCTTGCTCTCCATTCCGCGTTCCAATCGCACGCTTGGCTGCTGCTCAAGCCGCTGTAGAAGATGCTAAGTAATCAATAATAATTACTCATCCTAAGAAAAAGAGTTGCCCATCGGCAACTCTTTTTTTGTTGGCATATTGCTATATTCCACCTATTATATCAATTTGAGCCACATGATATTGTTGGTTTACCCTTCTAATATCTGCTGATCCGTAGGTGTAAAATTAGAGATATGGATTACATCTTGGTCAATGAAAGTACGCAAGTGCTTTACCACTGTGCGGACGGTCAGTTTACGCTCTTTGGCAATCCGCGGAATTGTATAGCCAGCATAAAACAATTGCAAAGTCTTTAATGCTGTAGAATCACTACGCACTTTGCGGTGAGATGATTGGATAACCAATTTCGGTTCAACAAGTTTGAATTTCTGACGCACATTGAACATATAGGCTATCAGACTATTAGGCGATGAGGTAGTGATTGTGCTATTGTGTAAGGAGGCAAGGTGCTGCATGATATACAAGTCTCGCGAAAGGTCAGCATATAAGTCCATGATATGTTGTTTGATATACGCAGCATCCGCTCTATCGTTCGTACGCAACGGACAATTACCCATAGTGGTCAATAGCAATTGCAACTTCGGTGCAAAATAGCCATGAGCCGCCTCCAAGCGATTGTGCAGTCTGCTCGTCGCTTCCTTATATCCGCTATCCATTTCCCGATTTCCAATACCTGCATAAATGATTTGGCGGAGTTGCTGCTGAAAGCGTTCTGCAATCACTCGTAGCCCTTCTAATCCACCAATACACGAGATAAAGAACTGCGACACATCGCCTTGCACCGAGTCCATATTCTTCACCATACGCGATAATGTCGCAAAACGATTGATTACCGAGCGGAAATCAAACAACGCACATAGCAATACCGATAGGTATTCCGTCTGTGCCGTAGGAAGCATTGTTTCCGTAGTCTGTATATCCGATTGATTATTTGTAAAATACAGCACTTCACGCGCATTGGTCAATGCCCTACTGGTGATTGGTGTATGTAGCACTACCCCATCCAAACTGCGGCAACGCGACAATGCTACATATACTTGCCCTGCGGCGAAAGCATCTGCGGCATCAATCACCACACGGTCGAAAGTCAAGCCCTGTGCCTTATGAATAGTAATTGCCCATGCGAGGCGCAAAGGATAGTGGCTAAAAGTGCCAATCACCTCGGTGATAATAGTGTCGGAGCCTGTATCAGAAGTATAGCGGATATTCTCCCATGTCTCGGTATGTACATTCACCACTGTGCCATCTTCGCAAGTGACATTGATAGCCTCTTTCGACAACGAAGTCACTACACCCAATTTGCCATTGTAGTAGAGTTTCTCTTGCGAGGAGTCGTTTTTAATAAACATCACCCGTGCACCTACTTTCAGCGTGAGTGCCATATCCATTGGAAACATCGACTCTGGGAAAGTGTCTTGTATCTTGGCTTGATAAGTATATGCCTTGCCACTCAGAGCCTCCATCTCGCGGTAGTTAATCGCATCCACTTTGCTATTATGCGTAGAGAGCGTAATATAATGCTCTGATTGTTTATTTGGCTCGAAATCAGGTAGATAACGCGTATTCAACACTTGCAATGATTGTGGCGTAAGGGCATTATTGCGCACTTGATTCAGTATCTCCACAAAATCGCTATTTGTTTGCCGAAACACATGATCCAATTCAATATATATAGGATTTAATTCGCGAAACACCTGTGCTTGGAAGAAATATGCGCCTTCGTAGTATGGCTGCATCAGTCGCCATTCCTGCTCACGCGCAACAGGAGATAATTGGAATAGGTCGCCAATAAACAACACCTGTACCCCACCAAAGGGATGGTTAGGACGGTGCTTGATATGGCGCAACACCGCATCTATAGTATCAAGCAAATCGCTGCGCACCATGCTCACCTCATCTATTACCAATAATTCGAGGTTGCGCAGCACGCGCTGCTTTTGCGCACGCATTTGCATCTCAGCAAATAGTTGTTTTCGCGCCTCTGGTGTAGGCAAAAACACCTGCGGTGGTAGTTGAAAAAGCGAGTGAATGGTCACTCCTTCAGCATTGATGGCCGCCACACCCGTAGGTGCAACGACCGTCAATTGCTTGGGGCATTCTTGTTTGAGGCGGCGAAGAAAAGTCGTCTTGCCTGTGCCTGCCTTGCCCGTCAAGAAGATGCAGCGATTGGTATGCTGCACATATTCGTATGCTAATTCGTAGGCGTTCATTAACGCACAGCGTAATTAGTCTTCGCCCACATGAAGTTGGCGAATCGACTTAGCTACGTTCAAGAAGTGGTCAGCAATACGCTCGGTATCCGATGCAAACTCTTGATATACCTGACCTACGCTGGCAGGATAGATACTATCCATCAAGCGTTGCAAGTGCAGTTTCTCAATAGTAGCTACCATATCATCCACTTCATCCTCGTACTTATTTACCTCGTCCAACGCAGCGAAATCTTGATCCATATATGTTTTCATCGTAGCTTGATAGAGTAGCCCCATTGTATCACGCAATTGATCTACCTCATAGATGAGATCGTTGGAGAATTTCTCGTTGAAGTTCTTCAGCAATTCCGCATACTCTGTAAGGTTAGTAGCATAATCCCCTACTCGCTCCAAATCACCAATGGTACGAATGGCAGTCGCCAAATAGCGATGATCTTCCTCACTGATAGGCAGGTTGTTGAGTTGTACGATATATGGGATAAGATTGCGATTGAGGTAGTTGAGTTGCTTCTCATTCTCGTTGAACTCATCCATCTTATCGAAATTCACCTCCTTTATAATATCAATAGCGAGGTTAAAGTTATGAATAGCAATAGCCGCCATGTTCTCGATCTCCAATTTCACTTGGTTCACCGCAATAACTGGCGTACGGAGCATTTGCTCATCCACAAAGTGGAAGTGAGGTTGTCCCTCTTGCAATGCCTCATCGACACGATTCTTCTCAGGCAAGATCTTCACAACCAGATTAACCAGATAATCCGTCAATGGCAAGATGATACATACTGTCACACAGTTGAAAATGGTGTGGAACATCGCCAATTGCAATTGTGGTGCGCCTGGGAACATGGTCTCAAAGATAATACCATAGTTCAGTCCACCCGAGGTAACGAGGTGCATCACCCATGCGGCAATCAGGAAAATGAAGACACCAAAGCAGTTGAAGAGCAAGTGGATAAGCGCTGTACGCTTCGCGTTGAGACCAGAGGTCAAACCTGCTATGATAGCCACCACGCACGAACCAATGTTCGAACCCATGGTGAGGTAAATACCTTGGTTGAGCGAGATGAGGCCCGTCACCGCCATGGTGAGTGCAATAGAGGTCACCACGGAAGAAGATTGCACAATGGCAGTCAATATCGCACCAAAGAGCACGAGCATCAATGGGTGCTCAATAGAGGCGAGGAAGTCCTTGATCTCTTGGAGTTTTGCTAAAGCGTCCATAGACTTGCTCATTAAGCTCAAACCCACGAAGAGCATACCAAAGCCCGTGATAATGCCGCCCCAAGTCTTCCAATTATCTTTCTTAGAGAAGAGTTCAATAAACGCTCCCAGACCCGCGAAAGCAGCAAAAATAACGGTAGTAGAGATACCACCGCCGCTACTAAGACCAAGAGCTACAATTTGTGCGGTCACGGTAGTACCAATGTTCGCACCGTAAATGATAGTAGCCGCTTGCGCCAGCGACATAATGCCCACATTCACGAAACCAATGACCATCACCGTTGTGGCACCTGAAGACTGAATGGCAGCCGTGGCTACTGTACCAATACCCACGCCCAACATGCGAGAGTTGGACATGCGAGAAAACAGACTTTTGAGGCGAGCACTGCTGGCTGTCTCCAAGTTAGAAGACATCATCTGGCATGCCACCAAGAAAATACCAATACCTGCAAC
Organism: Paludibacteraceae bacterium; assembly: GCA_045121435.1. Classification (GTDB taxonomy): domain Bacteria; phylum Bacteroidota; class Bacteroidia; order Bacteroidales; family Paludibacteraceae; genus Colicola. The sequence goes on from JBGVFY010000005.1 coordinate 16,913, forward strand.
AAGTTGCAAGATGGCTTGAAGGAGTATAGTTATGTCCATACTTTTTTAGACCGCTTCGCTGTCAGAGGTCAGACCACTGCGTTGTTAGACCGCGCTAAAGCGCTGTTAGACACTCTGTCGGGAAGAGGTTTGTTTTAAGAATTCCAAAGTTTCAATTGTAAAAAGGACCTGCGCACACAGGTGCACAAGTCCTTAAGTAGTTGATTAGAAGTTGTTGAGTTGCAATTGGAAGTATGCTTGTGGGTGTTTGCATACAGGGCAGATTACAGGAGCGTCCTGTCCGATATACAAGTGACCACAGTTGCGGCATTGCCAGATAGCATCACCATCGCGGCTGAACACAAGCTTATCCTCGATATTCTTGAGGAGCTTGAGGTAGCGCTCTTCGTGTGCTTTCTCTACAGCAGCCACACCTTCCATCATGATAGCAATCTCCTCGAAACCTTCTTCGCGAGCCTCTTTTGCCATACGTGGATACATGTCTGTCCACTCTTCGTTCTCACCCATCGCACCGTCTTTGAGGTTCTCCATAGTAGAACCAATGCCGTGGATGAGTTTGAACCACAATTTAGCGTGCTCTTTCTCTTGCGCAGCAGTCTCCTCGAAGAGAGCAGCTATTTGCTCATAACCGTCTTTCTTTGCCTTACTTGCATAGTAAGTGTACTTGTTGCGAGCTTTTGACTCACCTGCGAATGCCTCCCAAAGGTTGGCTTCGGTCTTTGTGCCTTTAAGATCTTTCATTGTTGTATAAGTTTTAAAAGTTTTAATAGTTTTAAAGTATATATATAGGATATATATAGGATAACGATAGGATACTATATCAACCCGTTATGAACCCGTCAAGAACCCGTAATTGATTGCTATTTACAAGGTCTTTGCTACCTCGATTTGCTCGAAGGTCTCAATGAGGTCGCCCTCTACGATATCATTGTAGCTCTTGATACTCAAACCGCACTCCATGTTCAAGCCCGCCTCTTTGATATCGTCTTTACCATGTTTGAGCGAAGAGAGTTCGCCTGTATGGATTACGATACCGTCGCGGATTACGCGGCACTTGTTAGCGCGTTTGGCTTTACCGTCACGCACGATACAACCTGCGATAGTACCCACCTTGGAGATAGGGAAGGTTTGCAATACCTCGAGGGTAGCAGTAACCTCCTCCTTGATCTCTGGGGAGAGCATACCTGCCATAGCAGACTTGATCTCGTTAATCGTATCGTAGATGATAGAATAGATACGGATATCCACCTCCTCGTTCTCCGCCATCTTACGCGCTGTGCTGGTAGGACGCACATTGAAACCAACGATAATAGCATCAGAAGCAGCAGCCAAGAGGACATCGGAGTCGGAGATTGCACCCACAGCACCGTGGATAACATTGACTTGGATATTCTCGGTAGAGAGTTTGATGAGCGAGTCTTTGAGTGCCTCCACAGAACCGTCCACGTCACCCTTGACAATGATATTGAGTTCTTTGAAATCACCAATAGCCAAACGGCGACCAATCTCGTCCAAACCAACATGTTTCTTGGTACGGAGCGACATCTCGCGTTGCAATTGCTCGCGTTTGTTAGCAATCTCGCGTGCCTCTTGCTCGGTAGCCATCACATTGAACTCATCACCCGCCTGTGGTGCGCCGTTGAGACCAAGGATAAGACATGGCTCGCCAGGAAGGGCTTGTTGGATGCGTTGTCCACGCTCGTTGAACATCGCCTTGATCTTACCATGATATACACCCGCGAGGACGATATCACCGTGGTGGAGTGTACCATCTTGCACGAGGATAGTTGCCACATAACCACGACCTTTGTCGAGCGAAGACTCGATGATAGAACCCTTGGCACGGCGGTTAGGGTTGGCTTTCAACTCAAGCATCTCGGCCTCGAGGAGCACTTTCTCAAGGAGTTCGAAGACACCTTCACCCTTCTTCGCAGAGATATGTTGGCATTGGTAAGAGCCACCCCAATCCTCTACGAGGATATTCATATTGGAGAGTTGCTCCTTGATCTTATCTGGGTTAGCGGTTGGCTTATCGCACTTGTTGATAGCGAAAATCATTGGTACACCCGCCGCTTGTGCGTGGTTGATAGCCTCAACTGTTTGCGGCATGACTGCATCGTCGGCTGCCACAATGATAATTGCGATATCCGTTACCTTCGCACCACGGGCACGCATGGCGGTAAACGCCTCGTGACCAGGAGTATCAAGGAAAGTGATATGCTGACCGTTCTTGAGTTGCACATTATATGCACCGATGTGCTGGGTAATACCACCTGCCTCACCGGCAATCACGTTGGCATTACGGATATGGTCAAGGAGCGATGTTTTACCGTGGTCCACGTGACCCATGACAGTCACGATTGGGCAGCGCTCGGTGATATCCTCCTCATTGATTACCTCGTCGGCATTGATTTCCTCTACCACCTCGGCAGAAACGAACTCAGTGGAGAAGCCAAACTCCTCGGCAACAAGGTTGATGGTCTCTGCGTCGAGACGCTGGTTGATACTAACCATCACACCAA
>JBGVFY010000006.1:0-56903 GCA_045121435.1 Paludibacteraceae bacterium
TTCTTACGAAGTACTCTTCGCAGAGGAGACAAAAGCAGAATTAACTGGCTTTGACAAGGGCCAAGAGACTGAGCTTGGCGCAGTAAACGTGATGACAGGTGTTTACACCGGTCGTTCTCCTAAGGACAAATTCATCGTGGACGACGCACAAAGTCACGATAATGTTTGGTGGACAAGCGAGGATTACAAGAATGACAACAAACCTATGTCTGAGGCTACTTGGGCTGTGGTTAAGGACATCGCTTTGAAAGAGTTGTCTAACAAACGCTTGTTTGTTGTAGACGCTTTCTGCGGTACCAACCCTGATACTCGCATTGCTGTTCGCTTTATCGTTGAGGTAGCATGGCAAGCACACTTCGTTACCAACATGTTTATCCAACCTACCGCTGAGGAGTTGGAGAACTTCGAGCCTAACTTCGTGATCTACAACGCTTCTAAGGCTAAAGTTGAGAACTACGCTGAGCTCGGTTTGAACTCTGAGACTTGCGTGGCATTCAACACTACCAGCCGCGAGCAAGTAATCCTCAACACTTGGTACGGTGGTGAGATGAAGAAGGGTATGTTCTCTATGATGAACTACTTCTTGCCATTGCAAGGTATCGCTTCTATGCACTGCTCTGCTAACACCGACATGAACGGCGAGAACACCGCAGTATTCTTCGGCCTTTCTGGTACAGGTAAGACCACCCTTTCTACCGATCCTAAGCGTCTCCTCATTGGTGACGACGAGCACGGATGGGACGACAACGGTGTGTTCAACTTCGAGGGCGGTTGCTATGCAAAGGTTATCAACCTCGACAAAGAGTCTCAGCCAGACATCTACGCTGCTATCAAGCGCAACGCTCTCCTCGAGAACGTTACTGTGGACGAGAACGGCAAGATCGACTTCACCGACAAGAGCGTTACTGAGAACACACGCGTAAGCTATCCTATCAACCACATCGAGAAGATCGTTCGCCCAATCTCTGCTGGTCCTGCAGCTAAGAACGTTATCTTCCTCTCTGCTGACGCATTCGGCGTATTGCCTCCAGTATCTATCTTGACTCCAGAGCAAACCAAATACTACTTCCTCAGCGGCTTTACTGCTAAATTGGCTGGTACTGAGCGTGGTATCACTGAGCCAACTCCTACTTTCTCTGCTTGCTTCGGCCAAGCATTCTTGGAGTTGCACCCAACTAAATATGCTGAGGAGCTCGTAAAACGCATGGAGAAATCTGGTGCTAAGGCTTACCTCGTTAACACTGGCTGGAACGGTACTGGCAAGCGTATCTCTATCCGCGACACACGTGGTATCATCGACGCTATCCTCGGTGGCGACATCTTGAACGCTCCTACCAAGAAGATCCCATTCTTCGATTTCGAGGTTCCAACTGCATTGCCAGGTGTTGATCCTGCAATTCTCGACCCACGCGACACTTACGCTGACGCTGCTCAATGGGAAGAGAAAGCTAAAGACTTGGCTGGTCGTTTCATCAAGAACTTCGCTAAGTACACCACCAACGAGGCTGGTAAGGCTCTCGTTGCAGCTGGCCCACAACTCTAATCATTTAGAGAATAAATATTCCAAGAAGGTGTGTCTATTAGACGCACCTTCTTTTTTCTTATCAATTACGCACTATTCACGCACAATACACGCACAATACACGCACAATAAGCGCACAATTCCTATCACTTCCGTGAAGGATAATAATGACTATCTTGGATTAAATATCACCGTTTCTATTACTTCGTTACAGGAAGTTGGACAATAGTTAACCACAAATCTGGATTTTCTTGATTCCAAATACCATCAACGTATACAGCGCGGGGACTTTCGAGAATGGTATAACCTTCTTTTTCTGCATAAGCAAACACCTCTGCGTAAGCGTCAATGAGTCGCTCGTAAGGTCCGTAGTGTTTGTAGCAGATGGCGGTTTCTACCGATGGAAGTTCGTAGAAATGAATGAGTTCGGAGTCAACTTTGGCTTCTTTTACCCGCTCGCAGTATTCTATATCAATGCTTTCGGGTTTATACTCATTTCCTAATTCCCGAGTAAAGTAAAATCCAGGTTCGGGACATTCGCAGCCGAGGCGAGCCATTTCTGGACCGATAACTTCACAGCATAGACTTCCTAATTCGCTATAGTTACGAATACTACCTTTGTAACTGGCCACCGTGCAAGACGGTAAAGCTTGAATTGTAAATTTTTCCATTTCTTCATGTTTTTTACGAGCGTTCAATATCGCCAAAAGTTGCGTATGTCGGGTTTGCAGTTGAGCTAACTGTTGTTCGGTGCTTGCGATCTTTGTTACTAACATCGCTGGATCTGGATAATGTGTATCTTGTTTGTATAGGTCAACAATCTCCACAAGACTAAACCCCAATGATTTCAGTTCGCGTATAGCTCCCATCTTTTGCATTTGTCCAACCGAATAATATCGGTAACCCGAATAGCGATCTATGTATTCTGGAATCAAAAGACCCAATTTTTCATAGTGTCGCAGTGTCTTTATGGTCACTCCACAAAGGCGAGAGAACTCTCCAATTTGTAATTTGAGTTGCTTCATAAATGCTTTGTTTTCGAAAACGGTGCAAAGGTACTGCTTTTGGGTAAGATGTGCAAGACTCCCTAAGGGACGAGTTTGCATTTTTTTGAAAAAATGGATAATTTCCTGAGAAAGTGGACTAAAAAGTCGTTATTCTCTTGCTCAATCCAAAATAATTCATCAGTTTCGGCACTTAGCAATGGTAGATGTCCTACGGGATATAGATTATCCCTCTTTGCCTATTTGGTACATCTTTTGCGTATATACACACTACGCATGCGCGTACCTTAACTATGATATAGCACGAGAGTATATATTTATATTCAGCGTAGGCTTCGCGTTGTCGGCTCTAATGTTTCGGGCAATGCGAGAGCCTCTATAAGTGGAACTGACAAGAGTGCAGTCCCGCTTTTTTTGTGTCTATCCCCCCTTATTTTCTCCCTAAAATAGACACTACATCCGTTTTTTATTTGGTAGTATCAAAAAAATGTTGTAATTTTGCAGCCGAAATAGAAATACATCTACAATTATGAAGACAAGAGTACTTTTTCTTTGCATGGCGTTGGCAGCCATGATGTTAGGTTTAGCAAGTTGTGAACCCATAGGTAATGACCGTTCTCCACTAATTGGACAATGGATGGTTGAAGGTGATAGTTCTCGCACAATCGAATTTGATGCAGAGAAAGCCACTATTATTACTTATGACCCTTCAGGTGAGGTCTATGGCAAGACATATTTTGAATATATCGCCAAGAGAAAGGTGTTGTTTTTTGCAATGTATACCCCAAATCTTGAACTACATGTGCTAGAATGTAGTTATCGCTTTGATGGAGACAATTCTGTGATTATCAATTCTTTGAATGTGATATTATACTACGGTAGTTCGCAGGAACCTCCACAAGGATACGAATCAGATGTCACGCTGATTAGAAAATAACCCCGATTATTCATATACAAGATCCAAAGATAAAGAAAGACAAAATTAAGGATTTGCGTTTGGTGGGAAAATGTGATAGATATATGAAGAAAAAGGTTGTCGAAAGGCAACCTTTTTTTGTGTGTAAATACACCATGCGGATGGAAACGCTGCGCTACAGGACACTCGCTGTGCGAACTATAGGACGGCGCAAGCGCCTATAGAGGAAAGGTGAAAGAGGAAAAGAGAGGGAGAAAGTAAGAGGAAAGTAAGGGGAAAGTAAGGAGGAAAGAGAGGGAAACGAAAAAATATAATACAATTATTTGTATTATCTTGCATATTTCAGAAAAAAACACTAACTTTGTCGCGAATTTGGAGAAGTGGGCATGGATTTTGAATAAAGAATAAAGAATTATGAATTAAGAATTAATATGTAGAAGTTGACCGAAATGAACGCAATAGAGAAAATAGGAGAGTACTTTTTGCTCATGGGACGCGTGTTTCGCGTGCCCGACCGCTGGCGCATGTTCTGGCGACAAATGAGCCGCGAAATGGAAAAACAAGGACTGGAGTCTATACTCATTACACTCATCGTAAGCGTGTTTATGGGTGCGATTATGACCTTGCAGACGAAACTAAACACCGAAAACCCATTGCTGCCTGCCTATTCCACTGGGTTGGTGACGCGTGACTGTATCTTATTGGAGTTTTCCAGTACGATTCTCTGTCTGCTCCTGGCAGGCAAAGTGGGCAGCAATATCGCCTCTGAGATTGGTACGATGCGTATCACCGAGCAAATAGATGCCATGGAGATCATGGGTGTCAACTCGGCTAACTACCTGATATTGCCAAAGATAGTGGCATTTATGGTAATGATGCCATTGCTTGTTACTCTGTCTATGTTCATGGGTTTGTTGGGAGGCTACGGCATTAGCGCGATAACGAATGTATTGCCCATATCAGAGTATCTGCTGGGTATTCAGTATGCGTTTATCCCATTCTATGTGTGGTACTCGTTTATCAAGACTGTGGTGTTTGCTTTTGTGATTGCCAGTATGGCGTCCTACTATGGCTATTACGCTCGAGGTGGAGCCTTAGAGGTGGGCAAAGCCAGCACTAAGGCTGTGGTTAATAGCAGCATAGTGATTTTATTATTGGATGTAGTATTAACCAACCTCATGCTTAACTAACTCAAAATTCTTAATTCATAATTCAAGATTACTATGATTCAAGTAAAAGATATAGTCAAGAGTTTTGAGGGGAATGTGGTGCTCGACCACATTTCAGCAGACTTTGAGGACGGCAAAGTGAACATGATCATCGGTCAGTCGGGCTCAGGAAAAACCGTACTGATGAAGTCAATGATTGGCTTGCACCAGATTGATGCAGGGCAAATCATTTTCGACACTCGCAACGGACAGGAGAACTTAGCAGAGATGAAGGAGCAAGAGGTACGCCTTCTTCACCGCGAGGTGGGTATGTTGTTCCAAGGATCGGCATTGTTTGACAGCATGACCGTGCAGGAGAATGTCATGTATCCATTGGAGATGTTCTCGCAGATGACCCACGAGGAAATGGTGGAGCGTGCGCGCTTCTGCTTGCAGCGTGTGAATATGCCAGAAAGGGCTTTTGCGCTGATGCCCAGCGAGATAAGTGGCGGTATGCAAAAGCGTGTGGCGATTGCTCGGGCCATTGCCCTCAACCCTCGCTATCTCTTCTGTGACGAGCCCAACTCGGGTCTTGACCCTAAAACCAGTTTGGTCATTGACCAACTCATACAAGATATTACGCAGGAGTATGGCATTTGCACCATTGTCAATAGCCACGACATGAACTCGATCATGGAGATTGGCGACAATATCGTGTTCCTGCGCAATGGCGTCAAGGAGTGGCAGGGTAGCCGACATGATATTTTCCATGCGGATAACGAGGCACTTAACGACTTCGTGTTTGCCAGCGACCTATTCAAAAAAGTCAAAGCAACCAACCAATAAACTCACTTATCACACAATGAAACGACTGATTTACATATTATTACTCACAATGAGCATAACCGCCATTGCGCAGCGCAAATCCGCACGAGTGCCTGCTTATCAGGGGGTTATTGAGCGTGTGCAACCTAATGGCGATACCATTCATGTCCGTTTGCATGGCGATGAACGCCAACATTGGATGACATTGGAGGACGGCACAACCCTTGTGCAAGAAAACAAAAAAGGCTATATTTGCTATGCCAAAAAGAAGAAAGATGGTCGCATTGTAGCCACCTGCAAAAAAGTGAAACAATCGCCCAAGCGATTGTAGTTTAGAGGACGGCGCAGAGCGCCTACAGTTTAGAGTTTAAAAAAAAGATATATGAAAAGATTAAGCACATTAGTATTTATTTTAGCAGCAACAGTTGCTGCTTTCGCTGTGCCTGCTCGCAGAGGAGGCTTGCCTGTAACACAACCCGACGGAACAGAACTCACTGTGTATCAGCATGGTGATGAGCACTTCCATTGGTTTACCAATGCTCAAGGTGAGTGGCTTAGTTTGGATAACGATGGTTTCTATCGCGTTACCAAAGCCTTGACCACCGAGGAAATCAACGCCAAGCGTATGGCTGCACCAAGACGCGCAGAGTATAAGGCTACACCGTTGAATGTAGCACCTCGCGGATTGATTATTTTGGTGAACTTCACGGATGCACAATTCCAAACCGATAGGGCGGAGATGGATAGTATGCTCACGGGATACAACTATACTCGTGACTATTCATACAAATCAGGTATGAGAAATTACCATATTACTTCGCAAGGCTCTGCTCGTCAGTATTTTTATGATTCCTCCCACGGACAGTATAACCCTCAGTTTGATGTGGTAGGTCCTGTAATCCTAAGCCAAAAGATGTCATACTATGGTGGAAACGATAGTTGGGGTAATGATAAGGCTCCCGAAAAGATGATTAAGGAGGCTTGCGAATTAGTGAATGATAGTGTGGACTTCTCGCTGTACGACAACAATAATGACGGCAAAGTAGATTTTGTCTATGTTATCTATGCTGGTTATGGCGAGGCAGATGGTGGTGGTGTCACCACTATTTGGCCACACTCATGGGAACTCTCTGCTGCGGGGCTTTCATGTAATGTGGACGGAAAACGCGTGGACCTATATGCTTGTGGCAATGAGTTGGATAACTACTCCAAACAGCACTCGGGTATTGGTACTTTCTGCCACGAGTTTAGCCATGTGTTAGGTTTACCGGACTTGTATGAAACCACAGGTGAAGGTACGCATAAAACCATGGGTGCATGGTCTATTCTTGATTATGGACCATATAACAACGATGGTAACACGCCCCCTGCGTATTCCGCATACGAGCGATTTTTCTTGGGTTGGCTCACTCCACGACAGATTATTGAGCCTGATGATATTACTTTGGAAGAACTGAACCTCACCAATGAGGCACTATTGATTACAGAGAAGGATCAAGAGCATAACTTGATTGGCAACGATCCAAATCCAACCACTTTCTATCTGCTCGAAAACCGCCAACAAACCATGTGGGATGAGTACTTGCCTGGGCACGGACTGATGCTTACCAAAATCAAATATTCATACAACAAATGGTATGGCAATACGGTCAATAATACAGCTTCCAGTATGGGTGTAGATTTGATTGAAGCCGATGGTAAGGCACCTCAATACGGTAGTAGTGGCTACGATGGCAAAGCCAAAGACCTTTTTCCTGCAGGTGCTACCGAATATACTAAAATCGCGGAGCATGCAATGGAGGATATTACTGAAACAGAGGGCTTGATTACCTTTAAGTACAAAGGTGGAAAAGTAGAAACAGACATTGAGAATGTAGGCAGCGAGCATGCTATCTTGGCGATTTACAATGTCTTAGGTCAAAAACAAACTACTACCCATATTGAGGAATTGCCTCGCGGTACATATATCGTAATGACCACTGCTGGCAGTAAAAAGATTGTTCGATAAGATGAAGATTGTTTCCTATAATCTCAATGGTATCCGTAGTGCGATAAGCAAAGGCTTATTCGAGTGGTTGGAAGCGGAACAGCCCGATGTGTTTTGTATTCAAGAGAGCAAAGCACAGCCCGAACAGATAGATGTAATGACCATGCAAGAACTTGGTTATCAAAGTTTTATCCATTCGGCAGAGAAAAAAGGTTATTCGGGCGTAGCGATCTTTACGCGCATTGAGCCCGACCGTGTGGTAGTTGGAATGGGTAATCCCAAATACGATTGCCAAGGGCGTGTGATTCGTGCAGACTATGGCGATGTGACTGTAGTTTGTGTGTATATCCCATCAGGCGAAGCAGAGGGACCCAAATACGAATACAAAATGGAGTTCTTAGAGGATTTCTTGGTGTGGATTAACGATTTACGCAAAGAACGACCCAATATCGTGGTATGTGGCGACTACAATATCGCACACAAGCCTATTGATATCAATCACCCAGAACGCCAAGTGGGTGTGAGTGGTTTCTTGCCTGAGGAGCGTGCTTGGCTCGACCGTTGGCAAGCAAGTGGTATGGTGGACACTTTCCGTATGTTCGACACCAATCCCGAACGATATAGTTGGTGGAGTTTTCGTGCAAACTCCCGAGCAAGAAATGTGGGTTGGCGTATTGATTATCATTGGGTTAGCGAACCTCTGGCTGAACGAGTAACCGATGCAAAGATATTAACTGAAGCAGTACATTCTGACCATTGCCCTGTAGTAGTATGGATCGATTAAGAACAGAACATTTATACAAAAAATACGGTAAGCGTACCGTGGTCAATGATGTAAGTATCCACTTGGAACAAGGTGAGATTGTGGGTTTGCTGGGCCCTAATGGAGCAGGCAAGACTACCACTTTCTACATGACCACAGGTTTGGTTAGTCCAAATGATGGCAAGATTTTCCTTAACGATTTGGAAATCACTACTATGCCTGTCTATCAGCGTGCCAAGTTGGGTATTGGCTATTTGCCTCAAGAGGCGAGTGTATTCCGCAAAATGACCGTAGAAGATAATATCCGTGCGGTATTGGAAATGACAAACTTTACCAAAGAATACCAACAGGAGAAACTGGAGCAACTGATCAAAGAGTTCAACCTTGGACATGTCCGTCAGAATATTGGTGACCGTTTGTCGGGTGGCGAGCGTCGCCGTACGGAGATTGCGCGTTGCTTGGCGATTGAACCTAAGTTTGTGATGTTGGATGAGCCCTTTGCTGGCGTGGACCCTATTGCGGTGCAAGAGATTCAAGATGTGGTTTGGCGATTGAAAGATAAGAATATAGGTATTCTTATCACCGACCACAATGTGGACGAGACACTGATGATTACCGACCGAGCATATTTATTGTTCGAAGGAAAAATATTATTCCACGGCACTCCAGAGGAGTTGGCTGCCAACCCAGTAGTTCGGAAGAACTACCTCGGTCGCGACTTTGAGTTGAAAAAGAAAAATCGCGTTGAAGAGTAAGTGAAGGCTGTACGAATCATATGGTTGTTAGCCCTATTATTCATGGTGGGATGCAGGAACATCCCAGATGAAAGATTGCCTATTCATGAATGCGCTACTCCGCCAGAAGGTAGGGCTTGTGCTATATGCTTTGCATTAACAGACACCGTTTATGTTGTAGGCGGACGCATAGCAGATGGAAAGTATAGTCATACGATGATGCTATACACGCCGTCCGATGATTATTGGATAAACAACATCGCCACTCCTCTGCGAGCGCGTGCACATGGCGTGGCGTGTTGCAATACAAATGTAGCATACCTCGGACTTGGATATGCTGGGGGGGGAATATATGGCGACAGCACTTATCTGCGTGATTGGTGGCGTTTTGAACCTGCGAAACGCAGATGGACACGCTTAGCAGATTTTCCATCTAATAAAACAGTTTCCGCTGTTGCTTTTGCCGATGAACAATATGTATGGGTAGGCTTTGGATTCAATGGTTTTAGCGATGAACTATGGCGATATTCTATAATAGAAGATGAATGGGAACTCGTCCCTCATCAGAAAATATGGCCAGGTCGCCTAATGGCTCAGGTCGCAGTAAATGCTGATGGACGATTTTTCCAAGGTACTGGTTTTCTTACTCGAAGCAGAAACGATTGGTGGGAGTTCTTTCCTGAAGATCAACATTGGGAACGACGAAGTTCTTTGCCTACAGCAGGACGTCATAATGCGGCTTGTGCTACTACGGATGATGCTGTTTGGATTTTAGGCGGGTGGCATTATGGTGACTCATTGACAGATGGATATCACTTCGCGGATATCTTGCGCTATACACCTTCTAATGACCGATGGACTAAATGTGGCGTAATGCCCTGCGGTGTAACAGAAAATGGTGTTGCGGCAGGTATCGGAAACAAACTCTATTTTGGTTTGGGCGAAAATGATAAAAGCGTATTGCATCAAAACTGGTATTGCCTTGAGGAATAAATATATCGTCATATTAGCAGTCTGTCTATTGGTAGGCATGCGTTTATCGGCTAAAGACTGGTGGCCTATAGCGATGCATAGTCCAGATGAAGGAGGCGACACGATTGCATATGCTGCACAAGTATCTGCAGTGGTTTCTTCTGGGGGAACCTGCCCGTTTTGGATTCAGGCTATGGAAGAGGGATATATTAGCGCGGCACCCTATAGTGGCAATATAACAGCTGCTATTTATAAAAAAGCCACACGCCCTTGCAGGTGGTACGATTATGATTTTGGGGTTGCGCTGACAGGGCGTTTTGATACACAAGGCCCTACGGGCTATTTCAGTTTGCTTTATGCACATACACGCCTATATATTGTGGATATTACATTCGGAATCAAATCGCTCATTGCTGGTTCACAAAATCCGCAATTAACAACGGGCGGTTTGTTGTTTTCGGGAAATGCTTACCCCATACCACGAATCAGCATAGGAATAGATCAGTATGTACCATTTCCTGGATTATATGGTTATTTGGAGATAAAAGGCGGTTTGACACACGGATGGTTTGTAGATAATAGTTATTTGGATACGACTATTCATACAACCAACGCACTATTGCATTATAAATTTATCGGTTTTCGCGTAGGCGGTTCGCTACCTATAAACATAGGTTACGAGTTGCATCATGTGGGGCAATGGGGAGGAACATCTCCTTATTATGGCAAGTTTTCCACCTCATGGGATACATACAAACATATCGTTTTGGCGCAAGGCGGAGGTAATAATCTGAGTGATCAACTGAATGCCGAGGGTAATCACATAGGAGTGCAAGAATTATCCCTCGCTGCAAAGTGGGCACATTGGAATATCACAGCATATTGGCAAACGATATTTGAAGATAAAAGTGCCAATTTTATTGGGCGTACCAATCAAGAAGATGGATTATGGGGTATCGCTCTGCAACAAAACGAATGGCCGTTTCTGAATGCCATAACAGTTGAATTCCTCAATACCACGCGACAAGATGGACCTTGGCATGATCGAGATGGACAAGTCTATGGCGGAAGGAGCAATTACTATTACAATAGTAGTTATAAACAAGGGTGGACTCACTTTGGTCATACAATAGGCAATGCTATGATGACGCCAAATAACAATCGTGTACGAGTGTATTTTGCTGGTATTTCGGGTGATATTTATGGGTTTAGGTATCGAATAATAACTTCTCATGCTCGTAATTGGGGGACATACAACAGTCCAAACTATTCAACCAATACAGCATGTATGATTGAAGTGCAAAAGACTATTGAAAAAGCTTGGGGGTTAGATTTTGGATTGCGCTTGGCTGCAGATATAGGTACACAATTTGGCAATCGTTTTGGCGTAAACCTCACCATTCGCAAACAGGGAATTATACACAGCTATTAGTATGAATATTGTACAGATACATTCGGGGTTAGGTAACCAGATGTTTCAATATGCGTTTTATTTGGCGCTAAAACATCATCAACCAGATACGAAAATAGATGCATCTATCTATCGCCATCGTCCGTCGCACAACGGATATGAGTTAGAGCGAATATTTGCTATCCAACCCGAGCATGCAACAATTGAAGAACGAAATAGAATGGCAGATGTAGGGAAAGATTGGTTTTCCGTATTGCGTCACACAATTGGATGGAAACGCAAAACCCATGGGCAATTAGTTATAGAACCTAATCCTTCACATGGTTGGCGTCCTGACTTGCTTCATAGCGACAATTGTTACCTACAGGGCTATTGGCAAACAGAGAAATATTTTGCAGAGGTGGCTAATCAGGTGCGAAATGATTTTACATTCCGTCACCCACTCAAAGCTGCAGACAAGGTTTTAGCGCAACAGATTACGAAAGATAATAGCATTAGTGTTCATATCCGAAGAGGAGATTATATCAAAGAGCGTCGAAGAGCAGATTATGAAGTATGTACGGCGAACTACTATTGTCGTGCAGTAGAATATATACAGCAGCACATATACTCTCCCGTATTTTATGTGTTTTCTGACGACCCTACATGGGGACAAGAGCAAAATATATTCCCCGAAGGCACCATCTTTGTGAGCGGACACGATGCAGAAACTGCCTATATCGATATGCAATTGATGAGTCTTTGTCGTCATCATATTATCGCTAATAGTAGTTTCTCGTGGTGGGGCGCGTGGTTAGGACAACACGAAGATACGATTACACTCGCACCTAACACATGGTTTCGATACAGAGAAAGACCTGATATTATACCCGATAATTGGATTAAAGTAGATGCAGAATAATAACTATCATATCATTGTTCCTGTCAAAGATTCGCTACAAATAGCGGAGCGTGCGTTGCGTGCACTCAAAGGTCAACCAGTGACGATTTGGAACGACAACTCTACTGCGGAAAATACCCAGTTGCTACATTCCATAGCACAAGAATTATGCTTTGAATGTATCGATGTTGCTAAACTTACCGATCATCCATCTCCCAACTACTTGCTCTTGTTGCGTATGATGCGTCAGCGCGCTCTCACTAACAACCATCATTTGATTATCGTGGAGAGTGATGTAATAGCAATGGATAGTAGTATTGCTCGCATGGTGGACATTGCACAACAGAAGAATGTGGGTATGGTGGCTGCCGTGACACAGGATGATAACGGAAATGTAAATTTCCCATACGAATATGCAAAAAAATATAGTATTGGTGCAATAGAAACACGCAAAAGACTATCATTTTGTTGCACACTTATGACTATAAATATGCTACAACATGTTGATTTTGAGCAACTAAATCCCGAGAAAGATTGGTTTGATGTGACTATCACACGACTTTCACGCGAAAGTGGATTGACAAACATTTTGCTCACAGATAGTCCCGTTCGCCATTATCCACATTCCAGTCGACCTTGGAAACAACTAAAATATACAAACCCACTTCGCTATTATTGGCGAAAATTATTTTATGCGCAAGACAAAATTTAAAATATACAGCCTTCTTGTCGTCAAGGACGAAGTGGATGTGATTGCTGCTTCGTTGAAAGATGCTTGCAGATGGAGTGATAAGATTATTGTCATAGACAATGGATCTACAGATGGCACTTGGGAGACTATTCAACAATTATCTAACGAATATCCGCAAGTTATCCCATGGTTGCGCTACGAAGGTCCTTTTCATATTGGACTACGCTCTAAAGCTTTCAAGGCTTTTCGCCATGAGATGACGCGCAACGATTGGTGGAATGTGCGTTTGGATGCTGATGAATTCTATTCTGGAGATGTACGAGGCTTTTTAGCAAATGTACCGAAATGCTACCGTACTATCAAGAAAGAAAGTACCGACTATGTATTGACACATGAAGATCTGGCACAACATGAGTTCTCAGGCAACTTTGAGCAAGATCGACCATTATTTACCCATGTCTTGCCTGCGCGTCGCAAAGAGCGCCGGTTCATGCGACATTCAGCCATGTTGTGCTGGTTAAATCGTTGGCGCTATCCCCACCCATGGGGACGAGTTTACCCCAAAACTATATCAGTAGATCATTATCAATACCGCAGTCCACAGCAGATGGAGAAACGCTATCTTACCCGTCAGAAAGCTAAAGCGGACGGATGTGGATCGTTTAGCCATGAGCAGGGAAAAGATTGGCGAGAGTATGTTCCTACCAATCATCAATTGCAGCAACAACACCTTTTAGCCAATCTGAGAGATGCTTTCCGTGAGTCAAAGCAGGTACTCTATAATGGGCGTAACCAACTGAAGATGATCGGTAAAGATATCGTGGTCAAATCATTCCATACGCCTCGCTTTCCAAATAGCTTTATTTATGGATTATTGCGTGCCAGCAAAGCGAAGCGAAGCTTTCTAAATGCCCAACTGCTCGGAGATTTAACACCCACTCCCTTGGCTTATCAAGAATATCGCCAATGTGGCATGTTGCGCGATAGTTATTATGCCTGCCAAATGTCAGATCTTCCATTTACATGGCGTATCATAGCCAAAGATACAAATTTTGTTAATAGAGAAAAAGTGGTGCGTGGTATAGGGCGATTCATGGCATATATGCATGAGAAAGGTTGCTATTCGTTAGATTTTTCAGGGGGCAATCTGTTAGTCAATGAAGATGGTAGTCGCGTGCAACTTGTGGACTTAAACCGTATGCGTCATTATACCCATATCAATATCCAGCAGGGTTGCAAGCAAACCAATCGTTTACACCTAACAACTTCAGATTGTTATTGGTTGGCTGAAGAGTATGCAAAAGCAAGAAACTTTGATATAGCACATTGTTATCGCTTGATTTTAAAATATCATATTTCTATCAATATATAAATTGTTATGGAAAAGTATAGGACAATCATCTCAAAAATAAATTTTGGTGCATTTTTGGCATTATTAGCCTCGCTTCCCTATCCATTACCTTTCATCCAATTTTGTTGGTATGTGTGGATAGTCACATGGTTGTTAGAGTTTCGTTATATAGGTAAAATATCAATCAAGAGGCATCGTGGAATGTTGTACTTAAGTGTTGGCATTGTAATTTGGATGTTATGGAATGTCCTTTCTCTTTTATGGGCAGACCATACCCAGATAGCACTTAATACGATTGTTCGTTACGCCAGTCTGCTTACAATCCCTTGTGTTTGTCTATTTGGATGTAATGAGTATTATGATTGGCGTAAGTGTTTTCAGGTTATGATAATAAGTGGCTTGATTTCTATAGGTGTCTATATGTTTACGCATTATTGGGTAATTAATTTTCATTACGCGCTCAACAAGCATGCTACTGACAAGATTGTGCATATTGATTGGCTGAATATGAACGACTTACTGCTCAATATCAAGCATCGGATGCATTTTACCAACTTATTATGTATGCTATTGCCTTGTATTGTGATTTTGCATTCGAAAATAGGTAAACTGCCGTCTATTGTTGCTATTGCTATATTGCTTTGTGCTATTTATATGACAGGTTCGCGCATGGCAATGATAAATATAGTAGTGGTTTCTACTATTACTTTGTGTTGGTTCCTACTTCGCAAGCAGAAAACTTGGGTCAAATGGGCAGGTATAGGAATTGCAATAGTGGTGGTACTTATAGGATCTGTTGGGGGAATGCTTCTGCATCCTCGTAATGCTGGACATAGTGTATCTGAATTAATTACCGTGAACGAAGAGCAAACCGAAAAACCGGCTTTCGAACCACGATTTGCTATCTGGCAAACTGCTTTCGAACAGCGTGATGACTATATCCTCTATGGATTGGGTGCTGGTAACGCCACGAAGTATTTGGTTAATTGCTACCAAAAAAACGAATGGAAGCAATATGCTAATCGCCAACTTTCACCTCATTGCCAATATCTCGGTGTTTGTATGGATTTGGGTATAGTCGCGGCTATATTGTTTATAATCTTTTGGATTGGGATACCATTCTTTTTTACTGGCACACAACGTTATTGGGCATTATGTGCTACGGGAATCAGCATGTGTTCTATGATGACTGATATGCTTCTCGGAGGGTTGGAAGGAATAGTGTTTGTTGCAATAATGGCAGTGTTAGGCTATCTCCTTCCAATCAATGCTCCTATTCGCGACTCAGCCCAACACGCAGAGTAAACATCATTCCACGAGGGATATTCAGCACCATTGCACGACGTCCTGCGCCCATATCCTCATCAAAGTTAAATTCAAACAACTCTGTGCCAAAGTCATAGATATTGTAGCACATTACCTCTGCTTCCAATGGCACTTGTCGGATATGTCCGCGGTAGCGCAAACGCACATCAATATTGAAGAAGGCATCTTTGCGCTTGCCAAAGTGGTATGCCGAAAGGTTGATACCTTTGGTATCTGCATTCCATACAGCCAACTGGGTATTGCCTTGGGAATCTGTATGAGCCAGAGTGCGGAAGTTGGTAATAGGTGTGCCGTCTTTGAATTTTCCATTCAAATGAATTCCCCAGTTAGGTGTGATATTGTAGCCCAACTGAATGCGCGCTATGAACGAACGGTCCTGATCCACTCTTCCTGATGCGCGATATGCACCATCTGTATTACTCTCATTGAGATAAGTGTTCGGATTAGCCGTCGACTCCGACAATATGCCAATCGTATTGCTTTGCACACCATTGCCCAAAGCCGAAAGTCCACTCATCAAGTAAGATTGCCAACTCACGCTGAAGAATACTTTTTTTCCATTGTAGGCATACTTAAATACCGAAGACAAATACAATGGCTTATTCGTGAAGAAGTTACCACCAAGCAACTCCTTATTCTCATACCCTACCACATAATGTTTCTCGCCTGAATTCTCAAAGAATATCGGATTGGTCACATACTCCCAGGTTCCTCCCCTTTTATAGTACTGTGTAGTATGCTCTTGGTAGAAACCATAGTTCTCTGGCGATTGGTCGTATTGTGTCATCCAAAGGTCGTAGTAGAAGCGCAGACTTTGCAGCATACTAATCTCGTGGCGTCCCAAGGTGAACTTAAATGGCAAGTCCAACACCACATACGAAGGTTG
The DNA here is from genome assembly GCA_045121435.1 of Paludibacteraceae bacterium. Taxonomy (GTDB): domain Bacteria; phylum Bacteroidota; class Bacteroidia; order Bacteroidales; family Paludibacteraceae; genus Colicola. Next base: position 16,417 of record JBGVFY010000006.1, read on the forward strand.
GCGCAAGTACTTCTCCCAATGGTGGTAGCGTCCGCCTGTGGTTGAAAATAACTCACCTGTTTTAGTATAGCGCACTTGAGCGTTCATATAGTCATCCGACATAAATCGGATATCGTCCCATGTATAGGTAGAGCGGTGTTTGCTGAGCGAGATAGTCATCTCAAACCACTTTTTAGGCTTCATATACACCGCAGCCTGCATGAGCCAGTTGGGCGAAACAATACTTTTTCCACCGCCCAACAGTATTCCATCCATAGACACGCCTAACAGACCTTGCACCTGCAACCATGGCTTTACCCATTTCTTGGCTTCCATCGTCACTGCATTCTCCAGCAGTCCACTGGTAAAGGCTTGCGATTCCCATTGATAGGTGTACAACTGCGTTGGCAACGAATCGTTATAGTGTTGGTAGTAAGTGCTTGTTGTCCAATTTGTTGCAGAAGGCGACCAATGCAAAAGCGAATTATACGCATCCACCTTCAGTTGCAACCAAGGCAAGATGTCGTATTGGTAATTCACAGCCCAACTCACCTCGTTCAATGCACCATCGGCGTAATATGGCTCAAAGCCCTCGCCATCTTGATCCACCAGGTTGCGTGCAAACGAGGGATCTTGCTTGGCAATATCCGACAACCCCCATGTCAAACCACTGGTCAGCCTGCCACGATCATGGAAATCCTTCTTCCCATAGAGCGATAGGCTATATGCCTCTAAATGAGCTACTTCATTGTCATTGTACACAAACTCGGACCCCCAATCTTCACGTGAATTGGCATTAAACAAATAATACAAATGATCTACTGCCTTGTTCTTAGGCAATGGCAACTCGCCATCCACTTGTACCTGATAAAACCCTGCATCATACATGCCTGCGGTACCTTTTTGGTCGAAATACACCACGCTACGCGCACCCAGATTAGCATAAACATGTTGGTAGTATTGTTTGCCAAAAGCCGATATGCCATATCCTGCTTCCAATTCGCCTGCTCCACGCATAAAAGCGCGGCGCGTCAGGTCATTGCCAGGCATATTGCGCTCCGAAGCGGACTTGTGAAACAGATTGATTAACCACTTCGTTCCAGCAGATACTTCATTGCCCACACGCCCCAGATTATAAGTCAGTTGCATTAAGTTCCTGCGCGCAGAATCTGTCTGCAATTCCAGTGTGCCGTTGTGATAATCCACCAACAAAGTATGGTCATTCATGTCGGCATGATAGAGCATACTGCCTACCTGAAAACGGTTGTCTATGCGAAAGCCATTGAGGTAATACTTATTCCATTTGTAGGGGTTACCAGCGATAGAGAATACTTTTTGGTCGGGCATATTCCATTCGCCTGTGGTCTCTGCCTCGTAAAACACATTATCCGACCCATTGTCAAGGAAGTGTACTAAATCATTGGTTACATACCACTCACGAAAGAAATCGCTACCTACGCTATCTACGCCAAAATACGGAAAAACCTCAGCACGCACCAACGTACTGAGGCAAATACCTATTATCAATAAAATAGTCTTCTTCATAAGTCTAACTTCTAACAGCCTAAAACGGGGTCCCCGACAAAGCTTGCTTTGTGGGGTGTCAAGGCGGTCTAACATCCCTCAGCGCAGCGGTCTATCCAAACAGATTCTTAAAGAAATTCTTCTTATCGCTGCTACCAGGGCGCACATTCTCGCTCTGCTTGAGCTGCTCGATCATCTTTTTCTCGTCTTTGTTGAGGTGCTCTGGGATATACACGCCCACATTGATCAGCATATCGCCCGTACCGTATTGACGCGCATATTGGTCAATCATCGGCAGACCCTTCCCTCTCATTCTCAGCACCTTACCTGGCTGCGTACCCGGACTGATAGTGATCTTCGCCTCGCCTTGCAGGGTGGGTATCTGCACCTGTCCGCCCAAGATCGCTGTTGGCATATCCAGCAGCAAGTTATACACCAAGTCGCTGCCGTCGCGCAAGAAATCCTTGTGCTCCTCTTCCTCAATCAGCACGAGCAAATCGCCATTCACGCCGCCGTGAGGAGCCGCATTGCCTTTTCCATGCACAGGTATCTGCATGCCGCCTGCCACGCCCGCAGGGATATGAATCTCGATGATCTCCTCCTCGCGAACCACACCTTCGCCTTGGCAGTGCGTACACTTATTCTTGATGATTTTGCCCTCGCCATGGCAGTTCGGACACTCATTTTGCACCTGCATCATGCCAAAGATACTGCGTTGCGCTTGCACCACGCGACCCGTACCCTTACAGGTTGGACATGTCTCCACATGGCCGTCCGCGCTACCCGAACCATTACAGTGCGAGCAGTTCACCAGCTTCTTCACCTTGATCTTCTTGTCCACGCCCGTGGCTATTTCTTCTAAGGTAACGCGCACACGCACGCGCAAGTCGCTACCGCGGCGCACGCGCTGACCGCCTCCGCGACTGCCGCCGCCGAAGAAACTGGAGAAGCCTCCGCCGCCCATACCCCATTCTGAGAACAGGTCACCGAACTGCGAGAAGATATCTTCCATGTTCATTCCGCCGCCACTGAAGCCGCCTGCACCACCCATGCCTGCATGACCAAACTGGTCATAGCGTTGGCGTTTCTGTGGGTCGGACAGCACCTCGTATGCCTCCGCAGCCTCCTTGAACTTCTCCTCAGCAGCTTTGTCACCTGGGTTTTTGTCGGGGTGATACTTTACCGCCATCTTGCGGTAAGCCTTCTTTATTTCTTCAGGTGTAGCTGTCTTGCTGACGCCCAGCACCTCATAATAATCTCTTTTCTCTGCCATAATCTTATTCTCCTACGACTACTTTCGCAAAGCGAATCACTTTTTCGCCAAGGGTGTAACCTTTTTGTGTACAGTCGATTACTTTGCCTTTCTTATCTTCACCCGCAGCAAAAGTGGTGATTGCCTCGTGCAGATCGGTGTTAAACTCAGCATCGGTGGTGTCGATTACCTTCACATCATTCGCAGCCAAGAAACCAATAAACTTGTTATAAATCAAGTCGATACCTTGACGCACTGCCTCGATGTCATCGGTTTTCGCCATTGCATTTTTCGCGCGCTCAAAGTCATCCACGAGAGGCAACATATCTTTGAAGATACGCTCACCTGCGGTAGTCATGAGTTCGAGTTTCTCTTTGTTGGTACGACGACGGAAGTTATCAAATTCTGCCATTTGGCGCAGTTTGAGGTCTTCCAACTCTGCCACGCGTGCCTCGAGTTCTGCCACTTTGGCATGCAAAGCATCTACCTCTGTCACATTGGTTTCACTTTGTTCTTGTTCATTCAGCCCTTCTGCTTGGAGCGCAGCATCTTGTTCTACTTTCTCATTTTCTATGTTCTCACAGCCCTTTGGGCGGTCTGACAGCGTAGCGGTCTGACTTCCGTCAGCGCAGCGGTCTTTTAAGTTTTTATTTTTATTCTTCATCATAGTCTAAATTTATTACTTCGTAATACTATTCTTACAATCTCCGTGCCACACCCAATAGACTGCCATTATGGCAGATTAAGTTTATTTTCATGATTGGAAACACGGAAACCTAAATTGATAAGTTAATCAACGACTATAATACATATGCTATTATCAGCCTATCCTCGGCTAGTGGTATCGGGAAAGGAGGCTTATGAACCCGTCAAGAACCCGTTATGAACCCGTAAAAGGTAGGTAGATGAAAGGGAATTGTTGGCTTACAATATCTCCATCACTTCGGAGAGGGATTGGACGAGGTATGTGGCGGATTGACCTTCGGGGAGTGGGTCTTTGGACTTGCGAATCCATATCTGGTCAATGCCCGCATTGATAGCACCTTGGATATCGGAGTTCCATGAGTCGCCTATCATCACCACATCCTCAGCAGAAAGGCCATTCATACGCAATGCCTCTTCAAAAATACGCGGATTGGGCTTCTGGCAACCGACCTCTTCGCTCAAAACGATATGCGCAAAGCAGTCACGCAGACCGCTCTTGTCAAACTTCTCGTACTGCACTTCCACAAAACCATTGGTCACTACCGTCAGCGGATATTTCGCTGCCAAATAACGCACCAACTCCTCTGCCCCTTCCAACAACGAAAAACGCGCAGTAGTCATATTTAAGAAGTCTTCGCTCAACTGCTCTGCAAGAGCAGCAACCTCTTGCCTTTCACCTTTCACCTTTAGCCTCTCACCTATCTTACTTCCATGCATCAGCGGGAAGAAGAAGCGGTCAAAACTCAGGTATTCTTTGGTGACTTGATCTTTGCCGTACTTATCCCAAAGTTCCAGATTATGAGGTTTATAGAGCAAGAAAAACTCCTCGAACGAAGCAAAATACTCGCTGAGATTATATTTCTCATACATATCTTGAAGCGCCAGTTTTGCAGCCCCAAGAAAGTCCCCTATCGTATCATCCCAGTCTATGAAGACTGCCTTGTATTGTTTCATTTCGTTGCTTTGTTTTGCGCCAATTTCATCACCTCTGCAGCAATGATTCGAGCAGAGTCGGGTAGGGCAAGGGTGAGAATATGGGTATGTAAATCCTTCAATCGTTGGTCATCCGTGATGAGTTGTAAGGCGGTGGAAATCAGTTCGTTCTGTGCATCTTTATCTCTTACTAACACCGCGGCATCCTTATTCACCAGTGCCATGGCATTGTGCGTTTGGTGGTCTTCTGCCACATTAGGCGAAGGCACCAAGATAGATGGTTTGCCCAACAAACAGAGTTCCGAAATAGACGAAGCACCTGCACGCGAAATCACCAAATCAGCCAAAGCATACGCTAATGGCATTTGGCTCACAAAGTCTGTGCAAATGATATTGTCATGGGGCACCGCCTCTATGGCTTTCTTACAGTTAGCAAAGTAGTTTTTGCCTGTTTGCCAAATCACTTGAATACCGCTTTCGGATAGTTCTTTCAGGTGGGCAATAATACTCTGGTTGATGGTACCTGCGCCGAGGCTACCTCCTATGATTAACAGCGTTTTACGGTCTACAGTGAAGTGCATGCCAAATGCCTCGTTGAAGTAGCGAAGTGCCTCCTCTTTGGTGCCTGAAGTCAAGTTTTGGCGCACAGGGTTACCCGTGAGGATAATCTTCTCTTTTGGGAAAAAGCGTTCCATGCCTTCGTATGCCACGCAAATCTTCTTAGCATCATCTTTGAGCAGTTTGTTGGTGACGCCTGCAAAACCATTTTGCTCTTGTAGCAGGATAGGCACACCCATCTTGGCAGCCACCTTCATGGCTGCGCCACTGGCATAACCGCCTACGCCAATACCCACATCAGGGCGGAAGTCACGCACAATCTTGCGGGCTTGAATCATCGAGCGAACAAGGTCAATCACCACGCGGATATTCTTCCATGGACGACTGCGGTCAAAACCCTTAACTGGCAGACCTATAATGGGATAGCCTGCCTGAGGTACACGCTCCATTTCCATGCGTCCGAGTGCGCCAACAAACAATATCTCGCAACTTGGATCCGCCTCGCGCAACGCATTTGCTATACTTACAGCGGGGAAGATATGTCCTCCTGTACCGCCACCAGAGATAAGGTACTTCATATAATTAATAGTTGATAGTTGAACCCCTAAACTTAATCCAGCGTAATATCGGGCACATCATCGCGGCTCTCGTTGATTACTGCTTGTTGGCGAACACCCAAAGCGGTCTGTTCGCGCGACACGCTCATGATAATACCGAAATAGATGCTGGTAATCAGTGCGCTGGTACCACCTCGACTAATCATTGGTAGCGGCTGACCCGTGACAGGACCGATTCCCACCGACACCATCATACTGATAAGTGCCTGACAGGTAATCATCAACGCCAAACCCATCACCATCAGCATGGCAGAGAAATCAGCATACCTACTGCTCTTGAGACAGGCTCGGAAAAGAATCGACAAGTATAAGAATATCAGTCCAATAGCACCGATAATGCCCCATTCCTCTACAATAATGGCGAAGATATAATCGGCAAACGCCTGAGGCAATACATCGCGTTGGATACTATTGCCTGGCAATACGCCAAGTGGCGACTTGCCACCACGAGCTATAGCAATTTGAGCATGTGAGCGTTGGTAGTTGTCATCCGTGATGCGAAAATCGGCATCGGAGGTGTTGCTTTCTTCCAACATATCATTGACACGACTGACCCATGTGATAGCCCGCCCTAAAATACCCTCCATGGTTCGGTTTTGCTTCACATATACCTCATTCACAAAGAAATAGCCACATATCAGAAACACCAACATTGCGCCTACCAAAGAACCCCAATACTTGATATGTACACCTGCCAAGATAGCCAATAAGATGACAATGCCACCCAACAGTACCGCGGTGGAGAGGTTGCCAATAAAGATGATTCCGCAGATAATCAATGTGATACCAATGGCAATACCGAAATACTTGCGTTGGTCATCTTGTGTTTTGATACGGCTGAGAAGGTCGCTAACCACAATGATAAGGGTCAGCTTGGCCAACTCGGATGGTTGAAATGTGATTCCAAATATCTCAATCCAACGTGTCGCGCCATTGACCTCTACGCCTAAACTGGTGAATGTCAAAAGCAGCAAACCGAAGGAAGCTATCAGTCCGAGATACCCGAAGATACGAATCCATTTGCTGGGAACAAATTGCAACAAAAATGCCAAGCCTACACCCACTGCGATGTAGCACATTTGCGACAGAATAGGGCCTAAAGTGCTGTTGCCCTCTTGAAAAACAAAGAAACTACTGGCGGAAAACAACGCAATAATCGCGGCTAAAATCAGCGCGATAAACAGCATCCAGTAGGTGCGGTCAATATATTGCATCTGTTGGCGAATATATTGTTTTATTTCGTGGATAATCATAGTTGGTAAATTATAAATTGCGTACTGCGTTCATAAATTGTGTACCACGGTCTTCGTAGTTTTTGAATAAGTCGAAACTCGCGCAGCAAGGCGATAGTAATACCGTATCTCCTTCATTAGCAGATTGATAGGCTGCTTCCACTGCATCTTGCAGATTGTCGGTGGAGAGGTATTTCACGCCCATTGGCTCGAAGTGCTGAATCAGTTTGCTATTGTCCTTACCCATGAAAATGAGTGTATGGCACTTCTCCTGCACCAATGCATCAATCTCGCCGTAGTCATTGCCTTTGTCGGTGCCGCCAAGAATCAATACCGTAGGGGTGGTCATGCTCTCCAGCGCGTACCAGCAGGAATTAACATTGGTGGCTTTGGAGTCGTTGATATAGCGCACACCGCGGACGGTAGCCACATATTGCAACCGATGATCCACACCCGCAAATTGTTGCAAACTCTCGCGGATAACATCATTATGGATATTCAGTATCTGTGCGGCCAAACCTGCTGCCATCGAGTTGAGGCAGTTGTGTTTACCTTTGAGGCTGAGTTCGCTCATAGGCACGCGCAAAGGTGCTACCTCTGGTCGGGTATTCACTATAAGATGGCTACCATCGGTGTATGCCACATTCTGTTCGTTGCTGCCGAAGGGGTAGAGTGTGGCTTGTGGTTGAATGCGCGCAATCTCGCGGTTGATTACTGGGTCCTCGCTCCAATAGATGAACGCATCTTTACTCGTTTGGTTGCGCGTGATGCGGAACTTAGCGTCCACATAGTTTTGAAACTGATGGTCGTAGCGATCCAAGTGATCGGGTGTGATATTCAGCAAGATAGCAATGTCGGCACGAAAATCGTAGCAGTTGTCAAGTTGGAACGACGACAACTCAATCACATAATACGCGTGGTCCTCTTGAGCCACTTGCAAGGCCAATGAGTTGCCGATATTACCCGCCAAACCCACATCCAATCCCGCACGGCGGAGCATGTCGAAGATAAGCGAAGTGGTGGTGGTTTTGCCGTTGGAGCCTGTGATGCAAATCATCTTGGCGTTGGTAAATCGCGCTGCAAACTCAATCTCCGAGAGGATAGGCGTACCTTGCTCCATGAGTTGCTTCACGAGGGGGGCGGTCAGCGGAATACCGGGCGACTTGATGACTTCATCGGCATTGAGAATCAGTTCGGGCGTGTGTTTGCCCGACTCCCATGCAATTTGGTGCTGGTCGAGCAGGGCTTGGTACATGGGAGCAATCTCGCCCATATCGCTCACAAAGACCTCCATACCTTTGCTTTTCGCCAGTATGGCAGCCCCTGTACCCGACTCGCCTGCGCCTAAAACAACAATTCGTTTCATAGTTATCGTATTTTCAATGTTAGGATAGTTAATGCCGCTAAAATAAGGGTCACAATGCAGAAACGCAACACAATCTTGCTTTCATGTTGCAATGGTCCTCTTCCTTTGAATACCACTTTGCAGGTAGGGTCATTACGGAGCACTTGCTCCATAGAGGTGCGATAATGATCGTGTATAGGAGTACGCTTCCAAATACGCAGGCGAAGACCTTTCTTCTTCGCAAAACGATACACTTGCGTTTGCAGAATCACGCTCACGCTTTCCATGAGGAAGATACCGCAGAGGATAGGCAACAGCAACTCCTTGTGGATAATCACCGCGCACACACCAATAATGCCACCAATAGTCAGACTACCCGTATCCCCCATAAAGACTTGAGCAGGGAATCCGTTCCACCAGAGGAAACCAATCAGCGCACCAACAAACGATGCCATAAACACCACAAGTTCCTCGCTGCCAGGGATATACATTACATCAAAGTAGTCGGAGAACACCACATTGCCGCTGATATACGCCAGTACAATCAGGGCCACACCGATAATCGCCGAGTTGCCTGCACACATGCCGTCCATACCATCGTTGAGGTTCGCGCCATTGCTCACTGCGGCCACCACCAGAATGGTCAGAATCACGAAGAAGATCCAACCTGCTTTGTATTTGTTGGTCTCGCCCAAGAAGGAGAACATGTCCGCATAGTTGAAGTTATGCTCTTTCACAAATGGGATAGTGGTGCGGGTGGATTTCACTTCGGGCGACTTCTCAAACACCGTGATGTTATTTTCAATATGCGATGTAACGCGCTCATTCATAACGGCTTCTGGGCTATAACGGAGGGTTAATCCTACAATCAAACCTAATGTGATTTGTCCTGCAATCTTAATCCAACCGTTCAAACCCTCCTTGTTGCCACGGAAGGTCTTGATATAGTCATCTGCAAAGCCCAAACCACCCAAAATAACGGTGGTTATCAGCATCAAAATCAGATATACATTGCTCAGTTTGCCCATCAACAGCGTAGGAATCAGCATGGCAGCGATAATCACCACGCCACCCATGGTGGGCACGCCCTTTTTCGATACATTGAATGGGTCGATTTTCTCATCGCGTTGGGTCTCGGAGATGTTTTTGCGGCGCAGCAATTGGATAAACCAATTACCCACCCAAATACTGATACACAAGCCCATCACGCCTGCAACGATGGCGCGAAACGAGATATAGGTCATCAATCGTGCACCTGGCACATCACCTAAGAAATGAAACAATTCGTATAACATATACCCTTGCCTTTAAACTTTAAACTTTAAACTCTAAACTGTAGCCAGCTTTGCTGGCGTCCTCTAAATAATAGCCGCTGCGCGGCGTACCACCTCATGGTCATCAAAGTGGTGCTTCACGCCCTTGATAATCTGGTAATTCTCATGTCCTTTGCCTGCCACCAGTACGACATCTCCTGACCGAGCCAGTATGCAGGCTGTCTTGATAGCCGACTCGCGGTCTTCGATTATCAGCGTATGGCGCAACTCCTCCTCGCTGAGTCCTGCTGCCATATCTTGCAGAATAGCGTGTGGCTCTTCATCGCGTGGGTTATCGGAGGTTATAATCAACTGAGTACTAAGTTGATACGCGATTTTTGCCATGATTGGGCGTTTACCTTTATCGCGATTGCCACCGCACCCTACCACCGTAATTACTTGTGCCGATTCAGTGCGTTTGCCTTTGTTGGCTGCCACAATCTCGTTGATGGTCTTCAGCACATTCTCCACGGCATCGGGCGTGTGGGCATAGTCAATCACCGCAGTCCAACCTTTGGGCGAATGAATCGTTTCAAACCGCCCGTTCACAGGTTGCAAGCCGCTCAGCACACGCAGCACCTCCAGCGCATCTTCGCCTAATGCCACCGCTGCGCCATAAATCAATAGCAGGTTGCTGACATTAAAGCGACCTACCAATGGCACAAACACTTCGGTATTCACTGCCCCCAAAGTGCTTTGCATACGCAGCAGCATACCCTCAAAGCCTTCCTCCAATATCTTTCCGCGAAAATCGGCCATACTATGGGTGGAGTAGGTATAGACTTGCGCTTTCGTATTTTGTGTCATTACCAAGCCGTTGCGGTCATCGATATTCGTAATCGCAAATGCCTTTTTTCCCAAGCGGTCAAACAATATCTTCTTCGTATCGCGGTAATTATCAAATGTTTTGTGGTAATCCAAGTGGTCGCGTGTCAAGTTGGTAAACAATGCGCCTGCATATTCCAGCCCTGCAATACGCTCTTGGGCAATAGCATGGCTGCTGACTTCCATAAACGCATGTGTACAACCTGCTGCTACCATCTTGGCGAGCAAGGCGTTCAGTTCCAATGCGTTAGGTGTGGTATGAGTGGCTGCCACTGCCTCATCGTCCACATAATTCACCACTGTGGAGAGCAATCCCGCTTGGTAACCCAATGCCTTGAATAATTTATATAGCAAGGTCGCGGTCGTAGTTTTTCCGTTGGTGCCAGTCACGCCCACCAATTTCAGTTGTTTGCTGGGTTCGCCATACCAATAGTGCGCCATCTTGCCCAACGCTTCATCGCTATTCTTCACCAGTACATAGCACACATCTTCATGCACCTCCGTGGGCATATAGTCTGGATTATCCAGCACAATCGCACGGGCTCCTTTTTCCACGCACTGCGCTATAAAGGTATGTCCGTCCACTGTGGTGCCACTTTGTGCAACAAACATGTTGCCGCTTTCCACTTTGCGCGAGTCGAATTGAATACCTGTAATAGCGATTTGGCTATTACCCTGTATCTTGATAGTCTCGATATGTGATAGTAATTCAGCGAGTTGCATATATTCTTTTATTTTTCTACAAACACTAATTGTCCATCTTCAATGACATACTCATTGGTATATGCCATAGTTTTCTCAGCGATATTTCTCACCACACTTCCGCAGTCCATACCGGCATCGTAATACCCTAAATTTCTTGGAGCATGAATCACGCAGATACAACTATACTGTGGCTCTTCTTCAGGGAAATAGCCTACAAATGACATGCGATGCTTTCGGTTGTTGTATCGTCCGTTCTCAAACACTTGTGCGGTACCTGTTTTACCAGCTATTGACACATATTTGCTTTGTGCCTTGCGCATACCCCAAGGATTCACCGAGGCGGTACCCAAATCGTTATCCCATACCACATCGTGCAAACAACTCTTTATGTCCTGCAAGGTGCTACTATTGCATAGATGGTTTTTCACGACTGAAGTGTTGTAATCCTTCACCACCTTATCGTTTTTGCGAATTTCTTTTACCAATACGGGTGTAATCATTTTGCCGTTGTTGGCGATGCCGTTGTAGAACATCAGCATTTGCATTGGACTCAGTTCCACCGAATAGCCATACGCCATCTTGGAGATGGTTACCGTGTCATCGGGTATGTCCATCTTGATTTGTTGTGCACCCGGAATGATATAATCCACGCTGTCGCTCAACCCCATGCGGTTGAGTTTTTGAACAAATTTCTTCGCACTGCCGTCATAACTATTGGTCACTATTTGTGCTAATGCGATATTGCTACTCACGGCCAGGGCTTGGCGCACCGAATATATCGTATCTGCGGGGTGGGCATCATGGTGCGAAACGCTATGGTATTTCCAACCGTTGCGCCATACTTGCACGCTGTCGTCTATGTTTATTTTTCCATCATCCAGGGCTGCCATCAGGGCTATGGTCTTGAAGGTGGAACCTGGCTCCACGCGCTCTACAGCATGGTTGGCGAGTTCGTAGTATTGCTCATCGCTGCCGCGATCCAAGTTACAGATGGCTTTGATTTCGCCTGTTTTCACTTCCATGAGTACTACGCATCCCCAATCTGCTTGATTCTTAGTGATTTGCTTGCGCAGACTGCTTTCGCAGATGTCCAGCAGGTTAGCATCTAATGTGGTGTGTATATCCGCTCCTTTTTCGGCTTCGCGGATGGCAATATCTTGTCGGCGACCTGCGATATGCTCTTTGCGGCTTAGTCCATCTGTGCCACGCAGGTATTCCTCAAAGCCTTTTTCAATGCCCGAAGTGCCATGTCCCTGTTGGGTATGGATAGTGCCGATAGTGCGACTACCCAAACTACCGAAGGGTTTAGAGCGGCGGTTGGCATTGGGGAAATAAACGCCACTCTTGTAGTGTCCTCGGCGAACCAGTGGCAGTTGCTCGATGGCTTTCTTTTGGGTGTAACTCACGCGGGTATTGGTGAGCCGCACATCGCGCTCTTTAGAGGTCTTACCACGATAAGCGGTCACCATCTTTTGGCGATACTCCTCGGGTGTCTTGTCGCCTAATATCTGGCTAAATCCGTATGCCATGGAGTCCACATATTGCCAAAATAGCTCGCCACCATTTTGGTGAAGGGCTTCCACGCGCGTATCGATATGCAGGTTGTAGAGTGGGATACTGCTGGCAAGTATTCTGCCTTCAGCATCATAGATGTCGCCTCGGGCTGCGGGAATCGGACTGGTGCTACTGGTGCGTTTGGCACTAATTTTCTCCCATTTGTCATACTCCACCGTCTGGATATAGATGATTTTGGCGACTACTACGCCAAACATCAGCACTATCAATCCGAATATTACGGCAAAGATGACGATTGTTTTTTTTACATTTTCACTCATAGTTCGTGGGGCGGTTTGGTTTATTCTATTTTTATGGCTGCCACATGGCTTTCTTTCAGTTTGCTGCCTTTCTCTTCGAGGCGTTTAGCGACAGATGATTGGCGTGTTTGGGTCATCACTTGTGCGTTGATAGTTTGTTTGGTGAAGTAGGCATCTTGCAACTCTTTGTTGAGTTGGTTCAGGCGGTTTTGTTGTCGTTCGGATTGGTAGCCGAAATAGATATAGCCGAACAGCAAAGCGCAAATCAATCCAATGAGTCGGTATTGTTTCTTCACCCACTCTTTGGTCAGTATCTCACCACTAAATATATCTTTTATAGAGAAATGCATAATAGGTTGTGAAGTCGTAATTTTCATCGGCAAGGCGCAATGTTGGCGCCGCGCAGTTGTTGTTTATGTTGTCTTTAATTTATCTCGTTGGTTTGGATTGTTTAGATTTCTTATCTCGCTATAAGCTCGAACGATTATTTCTCGCGTTTAGCGCGTAGGAGGTTTACACCTTCTCCGCCACGCGCAGTTTCGCGCTTCTGGCTCTTGGGTTGCGTTCCACTTCTTCTGCGCTGGCGGTTCGTCCTTTTTCGATTACCTTGAATGGACTAAGTATATTTCCGTAGAAGTCTTTTTCTATTTTTCCCTCCAAGTTGCCCGAGCGCAGGAAGTTCTTCACGATTCTGTCTTCCAATGAGTGATAGGTCAGTATGGCTATTCTGCCGCCTGGCTTCAGCAGGTCTTTGGCAGCCAGCAGCATCTCGCGCAGGGCACCCATCTCATCGTTCACTTCTATTCGTAGGGCTTGAAACAACTTCGCCAACTCTTTCTTTGCTCCCGTAGGTATATCCAACTCCTGCCCATCTCTTCCCCCTTGAAGGGGGAGCGAGGGGGTCTTTCCTATAACCAAACTCACCAAATCCTCTGTTCTTTCTATGGCTTTTTGTCCTCTTGCTTTCACAATCTTTTTGGCTATTTGGCGCGAGTTATTCATCTCACCATATATCTATAGTACGCGCGCGAGGTCCTCTTCGCTGTAGGTATTGAGTATGTCGGCTGCGGTTTTGCCGCCTTGTTGGTTCATGCGCATGTCCAATGGAGCGGAGAAGCGGAAACTGAATCCGCGTTCTGGGCAGTCAAAGTGGTGGAACGATACGCCCAAGTCGCCTAATAGTCCGTCTATCTGCTCTACGCCGTAGTAGTCCATAAAGTTACGCAGGTAGCGGAAGTTGCTGTGTACGAACTGCCATTGCTCATTGTTCTGCATACCTGATTGTTCTGCGTTGCGTAGCGCATCCAGATCTTGGTCGAAGGAATACAACTTCTTGATTTCTCCCCTTGAAGGGGAGTTAGAGGGGTCAAGTATCGCTCTTGAGTGTCCACCGCCTCCAAAGGTCACATCTACATACAATCCATTGGGTTGAATATTCAACCCATGGATTGTTTCTCTCAGCATTGCAGGAATGTGATAAATCTCATTCATAGTAGTTTTGGTTTAATGGTTCTTACTGAATTCCAAATTCATAATTCTTAATTCAAAATTCATAATTATAATTATAGTTTAGGCTGGGATTTCATGCGATTTCTGATGCGTTCTGCCAAGTCTTTTTGTGGCATTTGTTTCTCTGCGAACACGCTTGGGTTCCACATTGCAAAGCGGTCAAGCATACCGACAAACAATATATCTTGTTGAGCATCAATCATTTCAAGGTTTTTCTTTTGCAGCAGTATGCGTCCTTGGCTATCCATGTCCAGCATTTCGGCTTCGGACATGAATTGCATCAATATCATTTGGTCTTCTGGGTCCCATTCGTCGAGTGCGTTACGCAGTTGGCTCACTTTGGCGTGCCACACATGTTCGGGATAGAAGATAACACACTCATTGTCGGTATCTCTGCGCATAACGATATGCGTCGAACCCATTTCTGCAAGTATCTTGCGGTAGCTTGCAGGAATAAACACGCGGCCCTTACTATCCAATCGTGCTTCGATATTTCCAATAAATGTATTCATATTATTTATTTGTTATTTTTTCCTGTGCAAGGCGCAATGTTGGCGCCGCGCAGTTGTTGTTTATGTTGTCTTCTCTTCTTAATCCTTCTTGTTTTTCAAATTCTGCTGCAAAGTTACAAAAAATATTTCATATTTCCCCACTTTTCCCCACAAAAAATGTTTCAAAATGTTTTTAAACATGTTTTCAGTAATGTTTTCAACAACTAAAAGTGTTGTTTGTCAGCATGTTATGTATGTTATCCGAAAAGTGGTGAAAAGTGGGGCAAAAATCCGATAATTTCCTCTCGTTTTAGTGTAACTTGTATGATTTTACTATTTTTTGCATTTTTCGGTCTGTAAAATTTGCATAATTCGTTTATTATTTGTACCTTTGCGGAGCGCAAGAAATAATAGGTTATTAGTAGGTGATTAGTAGGTTATTAATAGGTTATTAGTAGGTTATTCCCTATATTTCTATATCCCTGTAATTACCAATCGATAGCATAGACAACTCAAAATTCTTAATTCATAATTAACTATGGCACAAACCACATTTATCGTCCCTGTAGAAACGATTCGGGGCAAACTCCATGACCGTGATCGCACGGTACTTCGTCGTAAACGCGCTCGTGATTCCAAGGGGCATGTGATTGGTGAGATGGCGCAAGAGGCGTATGTCATCAATAATCCTCGTGACTGGAAGAAAACGCCTGCCACGGGTGCGGAGAAACTGAATATGGATAATTGGAAGTTGGCATGCCAGCGTGCGAAAGCAGAATTAGCTGATGATGTTAAGCGTCATGAATGGCAAGAGCGTTGGGAGGCGCAGCTCAAGCATCCAGAGGATGATGCGCCATTAGATCCTCGCACCAATCGTCCGAAGGTGTATATCCGTTTTGATTGTTTTGTCCGAGCGGTCATTTTCCGTAGTCTTCGCTCGGAAACTCCACAGGAATAAGAAGCATTTACAAAAACATCCCCCTATGCCGAGCATAGAGGGATGAAATGTGGTATTCTAAAAATAGTATTATTTGCTTGCAAATGCTATTTTCTTGCGTGGAGTAAAGTTTACTATTTCCTCTATAGATGCACCCATAGCATCGGTAGCTGTGAGGGCAAATGTACCTTCTTAGTCAGATATTTCAGCATCAATTGGTCTCTACTGCTGTAGCCTCGAGATATGCCTCTTTGGTCAAATAGAGTGAGAAGTTTGCATATGCGTATGGTACGCCTGCTTCACCTACGACCATTGCATTCTCTGGGAAGGTTACGGATACACCTGAAGTATATACACCCTTACCACCATTGTAGAGTGCACCAAATACAGAGCCATAGCCAAAGTCACAACCTATTTCATAGAAATTGTATGTTACAACGCCCTGAGGATCAATGAAGAACATCAAGTCTTCTGCACCAGTGTTGTAGAAGTAATAGATGAAAGCATCATAGATTCCGTCTGCATCAGCCACAGCATCTTCGCCTGCTGGCACTTTTGCATATGGCGCGCTTACGCAAATCTTAGCGCTACCGTCAGGCATGTTAGCCAATTTATAATCTACATACCATGCTGTAACAGGTATGGATGAATAGCCAGCTGGTACAAGCAAATCATGGAATACGCCTACGCCTGGTTCCCACTTGATAGGAGTGAAAGACACTTGGCAGATTGCATTCTCTGCGCCTACGGCGTATGGATTTACCATGGTAGGATCCAATTGGAGCACGAGTTGGTAGGTTACACCTGCATCCATTGCACCCAAACCTACTTTCAATGTATCAGTACCCACGCCTGCATCAAAAGTAAAGGTAGCAGGTACGTTGAATACCTTGGCATCGTTTTGCGTAACTACCAATCCGATGGTTAACGCCTCAGCAGAGTCCGCACGTTGGATAACGATAGGCCATTCGGTTACGTTTGCCTCTGGGTCTACCTCAAGACCAGTCATATTAGGAGTTTGGAAATAGACTGCTTTAGGGTTTGCTGGAGCCTCAGGGGATGGCTCTGGCGTGAAGGTTTGCTCGCATGAAGAGAAGAGCACACCTACGGTCATAACCGCCAAAAATAATTTATTGAGTTTCATAATCATTGTCCTTTCTATTAATCAGTTACACCATCTGTGAGACCAGCACCATCGCCTTGCTCAGGCAACTCGCCACCCTCATTTTGTGAACAACCGCGGTTGTTGGTCAACTCGCCTTGAACGAAGCGGAGCAACATCCATGGATCACCATATTGTATATTGAAGCGATATGGCTCTGCCACATTAGAGTTCTCGTCACCCTCATGGTAGCGAACAACGTTCTTCTTCAGACGCATAATGTCTGACATCGCGAAGCCCTCGCCCCACAACTCAATACGGCGTTGCAACCATACCTCGTCCTCAAAGGTCATGCAGGTTTGTTTCCATGATGGGTCGCGTTGATCCATGAGTTTCTTAAGGGTTGCCTCACCTACTGCTGTATTACCTGCTTTGTAAGCAGCCTCTGCCTTGATGAGCAACATCTCCTCTGCACGCATCATACACCAGTCACCATCGTTGTATGTACCACCGCAACCAGATTTACCCATGAATTTCACATTGGTATATACAGGCATAGGTTGTTTTACATCAGCGATAGTGGCGGCTGGAATATCTTTGCCAGTATAGGTAATAGCATTGGCTTCGTCTGTCCAGCTCAAGCCTTCCAAGTATGGGCTGTAGAGGTTCTCGTCCAACCACCATGCACGGCGAACATCGGTCTCTGAAATCTTATTCCACAATAAGTTGTTGATAGAACGATAGATACCTGCAAATGCTACGTAACCATTTGCAGAGAAGGAGCTCAACTGACTTGGCCATGTCGCCAAGGATGCATAACCGCTTGATTCGGTTAATTCCATAGGGAGAAGTAATGCCCACATCCAGTTGTGGTCGTCAGCATTGCAGAACATAGGGTTAGCTTCTACTTCGCTCAATGAGTATGGCTCATAACCTACCAATGCAGCATCTGCATCTGCAGCAGCCTCCTCCCACATCTCCATATTGAGATATGCACGAGCACGCAAGCCGTATGCTACTTGTTGGTCGATGATACCTTTGTTCTCACGTGTATAACCGTTCAAGTCTTCAATAGCATCCGACAAATCTTGGAGGATACTTTCATAAAGTACTTCGAGGGTCACACGTGGGTTATTGCTGGCATCTTGACCAGGAATAATCATAGGTACAGACTCTTTGTCTTTGTTGTCCGCGTAGTTAAATTGGAAATAAGGAGCCAAACTAAGATATGCGAATGCGCGCAATGCTTTAGCTTGACCGCGACTTGCCATCAGTTTAGCGTTGTCTGTATCATCTGGCACCATGGCGATCACCTCGTTGGTAGCATAGATAAGCTTGTAGAATAGACCAAGACGCAAGGTAGGGTTAGCATAAGAAGGGTTACGGTCGGACCATTCTTGTGCAACAGAGAACCAGTCATAACCACTGACGATATTGGTCATATCTGCAGAGTTGAGATCTTGACCCAAAGCGCATGCCACATATCCGCAGTCATCGGCACGGTTTGAAGAACCAAAATAACCAAGAGGTTGTTTGATGACTTGGTACATACCTGAAACGGCAGAGTTTACTCGTTCAGGATTAGCCTCGACCGTCGCTTGAATATAATCATCATCTTGTGTACCGCCTTCATAGTGGGTTGTCAGCATGTCATCGCAAGAAGCGAAAAGCACAGCACCCAGAGCGATAGCTATATATTGATACTTTTTCATACGAGTATTTTTTATAAGTAGGTTTAACATATTAGAATGAGATACTGATACCGCCTGAGAATGTGCGTGTCATGCTATATACAAAGTTACCTGTATTGGTAGAAATACCTACACCGTAAGATGTTGCGTTTTGGATTTGACGTGGGTCATATCCTTGGCGTGCGCTGCAAAGTGCCAAGTTATCGCCTTGGAAGAATACACGTGCTTTTGCAACACCAATCTTGTTGGTCCACTTACTTGGCAAAGTATAGCCTACTGTCACATTGTTAAGACTCAAGTAGTTGCTTGATACCAACCAGCGTGAGCTAGTTTGTTGATCATAGCTATCGCTTGCGCAAAGACGGGGTACATCGGTTTCTGTATTCTCTGGAGTCCATGCGTTGAGAATATCAACAGACCAGATGTGTCCTGGTTTATCACCTGCGTGCATCATCTCTTGATAGGTACCGTCGTATGCTTTACCACCAAATTGATATGCAAATTGTACACCAAGGTCAACACCATATAAGTTCAAACTTGTACCAAAACCACCATAGCATTTCACGGAAATATCGCCCAAGTCACCTGCTAAATCTTGTGAGTAAGTAGCAGTTGTACCTTTTGAATGGTCTGCTGGGTCAAGATAGTAAAGTGCTTTACCTGTCTCTGCATCTACGCCTGCATATTCAGGCATATATGCTTGGTGAAGTGAACCACCTTCCTTCAAAATATAAGAAGAACCTGCATACCAGCGTGTTCCATCATCTTTGAGATATGAGTCTGGCAAACGAAGTACCTTGCCATCTACATAGGTGATGTTACCGTAAATGCTCCATTCGATATTCTTAGTGCTTACAAGCACAGCCTCGACATCAAACTCAACACCTTGGTTTTGTACTTTACCTACATTCATAGGCATGCGCAATGAACCATAACCTGATGATGGTGGCATACTTACGTAGAAGAGCATATCGTCGTTTTGACGGTTGAAGTATTCCAACGTACCATTCAAGCGGTCGCCAAAGAAACCGAAGTCAACACCCACATTAGCCATCATCTGGCTCTCCCATTTCAAGTCTGGATTACCAAGTTGTGACAATACTTTGGAGAACTCGCCTGTCTCTGAGTTATATGAGATGCTGTACAAGTTGCGATGTACATAGTAGTTACCCAATTGGTCGTTACCTTGTGTACCCCAGCTAGCTTTGAGTTTCAACTCATTAATCCATTTTGCATCTGCCAACCAACTCTCGCGGTTAATCAACCATGCTGCACCCACAGAACCAAATGCACCCCAACGATTTTCTTTTGAGAAACGAGATGATGCATCATAACGGAATGTTCCTGTCAAGAAGTAACGATTCATCAAATCGTATTGTACACGTGCGAACGCACCTGCAGTGCTATAGTTGTGGGTATATGATGAGGTGTTTGCACTAGTTGGTGCTACACCATACGCGTTACC
The DNA here is from genome assembly GCA_045121435.1 of Paludibacteraceae bacterium. Taxonomy (GTDB): domain Bacteria; phylum Bacteroidota; class Bacteroidia; order Bacteroidales; family Paludibacteraceae; genus Colicola. Next base: position 36,414 of record JBGVFY010000006.1, read on the forward strand.
CAATTCTGCTACGAATGGGTTGAAGAGGTGGTCGTTGCTTGCAGAAAGAACTTGCTCTTTCAAATTATAAGCCTCCCAACCAGCGATAACTTCGATATTGTGGAAGTCTGCAAATGCAGTCTTGTAACTAACGGTGTATTGTTGGTTGATAGCGAAGAAACGCTCCGACGCTACACCTACAGCACCACCTACTGAGGTAGAACCATAGAATGGGTTACTCAAACTATTGCTGTAGCGACCCAAATATTCAGGAGTGATATTTGCACTGATGTTCAAACCCTCAATTGGGGTGATGGTTGCGTACAACGAACCAGTGAAGTAATCAGAAACCTCTTTGTTGGTATCGATAAGCAAGTTAATCGCATTATTGCCTTGTGGTGCACTACCTGGACGAACCGCATTGGTGTTGGTACCAGAGTCATATACTTGATAACCATTACCATCTACTTTGATACTCTTATCGGTATTACGTACATAGAAAGGATAGATAGGAGCCATGGCATTAGCTGCATAGAATACGTTACCTGTTGAGCCCCAATCATCTTCAGTGCTATAGCCAGGATCTTCCATGTCTGCATGAGCATAAGTAGCAGATGCACCAACCTTTAACCACTTTTTCACTTGGCTATCTACTTTGGTACGAGCTGTAAAACGCTCAAAACCAGAACCATTAATCAAACCTGGATCATTCAAATAACCTGCTGAGATATAATACTGTGTAGCACTATTTCCGCCAGAGATATTAATGTTGTACTCTTGACGTAAGTTGCCAGTATTCATAATCTCATCTTCCCAATTGTCTGGAGTATAGTAATACTCGCCATCGCTATAACCCAATGTGGCATTAGGATTGATGCGGAAATTAGTACCAATCAGTTTCTCTCCTTCTGGAACGGTAAATACTTGATAACCTACACCTGTTTGAGTGAACAGTGTCTTGTCTGCGTAGGCATAAGAACTTGCTATTGATTGTCCATTGTAGAATTGCGAATTGTAAAGGGCTTTGTATGCCAACTCATAGTGTGTGCCAGGATCAGTAATAGTCGCATAGTTAGGTACACCGCGTTGGCTATTACCCCATTTTGCATCCACATTGACAGTCATCTTATTTTGTGCTTTGCCGCTTTTGGTGGTAATCAATACGACGCCGTTTGCACCACGTGCACCGTAAATAGCAGTAGCACTTGCGTCTTTCAGAACAGTCATGGATTCGATGTCATAGGATGAGATCAAATTGATGTTATCTACATCAACAGGAGCACCATCTACTACATAGAGTGGAGTGGTTCCACCGCTCAAACTACCCACACCGCGCACGCGGATGGTAGCTGCGGTACCAGGTTGACCTGAACCATTAACGACTTGTACACCAGCTACTTTACCTTGCAATGCGTTGGTTACGTTAGCTACTGCTTGTTGGGTGAGTTCTTCGGATTCTACTGCTTTTGCAGAACCTACGAATTGAGCACGAGTGGTTGTACCATAAGCCACAACCATGACCTCATCCAAGTGTGATGTGTTCTCTGCCAACTCAACGACCATGCCGTCCTTAGCATCTACCACTTGGGTCTCAAGACCGATAAATGAAATCACTAACTTCGCTCCGGGAGCGCAATCTACGGTAAAGTCTCCGTCTAAGCTTGTAATGGAACCTGTCGAGGTACCCTGAACTACAACAGAAGCACCTACGATAGGATCACCTGTTGAGGCATCGACTACTTTACCAGTTACAGTTTGAGCCTGAGCCCAAACACCGCTGATGCACGCTGTGCATACAGCCAGTAGAAGCAACAATCTCTTCATACTTTTGATAAATTTTTGTTAATAATAAATTTGTTATACCTTGACGCCATCTAAGGCGTCGATTTTTGTTGTGTTATTGCCTGTGTAATGTGTTATATTCCCGTCCTATAAACGACAAATGCAACATAAAACGGTCCAGTTTTATGCTACAATCACATGTCTTTCAGCACTAATACGCGACAAAGGTACTGCTTTTTTTTGGAATATGCAAGTATTTGGGTGAAAAAATACAAATTTTTCATATACACCTTATTTATATACGCGCGCGCGATAATGCGTAACTATGCAACAATGCAAATAATAGTGCACAAAATAGGACGGTAATGTGCTTTTTTTTCATAAAAGTGACATAAGATTTGCATAATTCAAAAAAAAGTAGTAACTTTGCGCGATTTTTTTCGTTATCGTGCCTATTGTGCATGCGAAGAAGATTGAAAATGGTGAATATATTGTAAAACATAATTTATAATGAAAAAGATTTACTGTTTATTAGTGGCAATGACTTTCGTGCTTTGTGCTGCAGCGCAAACGAAGGTTGTTGGTACCGTATTAGAGGACACGGGCGTAGGTGCTATCGGTGCCAGTGTCGTAGCTGAAGGAACAACAGTAGGTACTGTAACCGACTTTGACGGTTTCTTTGAACTGACAGTGCCTGCAGGGGTAAAAAATCTCGTAATCTCGTATGTGGGTTACAAAACCGTGACCGTTCCTGTGCAACCAGAGGTTAATGTAACACTCCAAAGCGATGCTGAGCAACTCGAGGAGGTGGTCGTTACGGGTATGGTGAAGCAAGATAAACGCTTGTTCACGGGTGCGACTACCAAGTTAGAGGCCGATGAGACTATGCTTTCGGGTGTGGCTGATATTAGCCGTAGTTTGGAAGGTCGTGCAGCGGGTGTGAGCGTACAAAATGTCAGTGGTACCTTTGGTACAGCTCCTAAAATCCGTGTGCGTGGTGCCACATCCATTTATGGTGCCAGCAAGCCATTGTGGGTTGTGGATGGTGTCGTATTGGAGGATGCTGTGGAGTTGAGTGCAGATGATCTCTCTTCTGGTGATGCTACTACGCTGATTGCAAGTGCAATCTCTGGTATCAACTCAGAGGATATCGAGAGTTTCCAAATCTTGAAGGACGGTTCTGCTACCTCTATCTATGGTGCGCGCGCGATGGCGGGTGTGATTGTTGTGACTACCAAGAAAGGTAAATCGGGTCAATCGCGTCTGAACTATACAGGTGAGTTGACTTATCGTATGATCCCTTCTTATAATGACTATAATATCTGTAACTCGCAAGAGCAAATGGGTATTTACCAAGAGTTTGAGCGTAAGGGTTGGTTGGAATACTCCTCTTTGTATGCTGCCAAGAACTCAGGTGTCTATGGCCGTATGTATGCCCTGATTGATGCTGCCAAGGGTGGTGGCACAGGTTTGGCTAATACGCCTGAGGCTAAGAACGCGTATCTCCGTGCTGCCGAGTTTCGTAATACCGACTGGTTTGCAGAATTGTTTAACCAAACAGTGATGCACAATCACTCGCTTTCTTTCTCCACTGGTTCTGATCGTGCACGCATCTATGCTTCTTTATCTGCTATGCAAGATCCAGGATGGTACAAGGCCAGCGAGGTTAGTCGTTTCACAGGTAACATGAACGCAAGTTATGACCTCTTGCCTTCTACCAGCAAGCAAAAGTTGACTGCGAGTATCGCTACTATGGGTAGCTATCGTAAGCAACAAGCGCCTGGTACGATTGCTGCGAATACTGACCCTATCAATGGTACGGTGAGTCGTGAGTTTGATATCAACCCATTCTCTTATGCGATGAATACCTCTCGTGCAATGGATCCATCAGAGACCTATCGTCGTAACTATTGTGACTTTAACATCTTTGATGAGTTGGAGAATAACTATATTGATATTAAGGTAACTGACCTCAAGTTCCAAGGTGATATCAACTGGAAACCAATTCGTGGCTTGGAGGTAGCTGCATTGGCTGCTATCCGTCATCAGACGAGTCGCCAAGAGCACCATATTAAGGATGAAAGTAACCAAGCACGTGCATATCGTGCGGGTATTGATCCTGAGGATGCTACTATCCGTGATTCGAACCCTTATCTTTATTCGGATCCCGATGACCCATTGGCTTTGCCTGAAACCGTATTGCCTAAGGGTGGTATCTATGACTTTACTGAGTACACCTTGACTTCGATGGATTTTCGTGGTACCATTAGTTACAATGCTGACCTTGGTAAAACGGGCGACCATATCATCAGCCTCTTTGGTGGTGGTGAGTTGAACTCTACCGACCGTCAATACACTTGGTTCCGTGGTTGGGGGTATCAATACAATAATGGTGGTGAGCCATATTTGGATTATCGTCTCTTCAAACAAAGTCAAGAGGAAAACTCTATGTACTTTGCTAATTCATTTACTTTCTATCGTAACTTAGCGTTCTTCGGAATGGCAACCTACTCATACAAAGGTCGTTATACCATCAATGGTACAATCCGTTATGAAGGTTCTAATACATTGGGTAAGAGTCGCAATGCGCGTTGGTTGCCTACATGGAATGTATCTGGAGCTTGGAACGCACACGAAGAGCGTTGGTGGGCGCCTACTTTCGGCAAGGCTTGGTCGTATGCAAGTCTGAAGGCTTCTTACTCGTTGACAGCTGACCGTGGTCCTGCTACTAACTCATTAGCGGTGTTCTCTTCATACACTCCATGGCGTCCAAGTACATCAGCCTTTGAGTCTGGTATCCAACTTCAAGCTTTGGAGAACTCTGAATTGACCTACGAGAAGAAACATGAGTTGAATATCGGTGTAGCCTTCGGTTTCGTAGATAACCGTGTTAATGTTGAGTTCGACTGGTATCGCCGTAATAACTTTGACTTGATTGGTTATACCCAAACCATGGGTGTGGGTGGTGTGACTACCAAGTTGGCTAATGATGCTACGATGGAATCTACAGGTTGCGAGTTTACTATCTCAACTACCAATATCAAAGCCAAAGACTTTAAGTGGACTACTGACTGGATCTTCGGTTGGGCAGAGAACACCATCACCGAGTTAGATTCACGCTCACGCGTATATGAACTTGTAAATGGTTATGGTCGCACAGAAGGTCGTCCAATTGGTGCGCTCTATAGTATTCCATTTGCTGGTTTAACAGAAGAAGGTCTTCCTACGTTCTATGTTGATGCAGAGCATACACAAATTGCTGGTCCTGGTAATTACGATGCAATTTACTTCCAAGAATATGAGAATGTGGATTACTTGAAATACGAAGGTACAATCGATCCTAAGATTACAGGTTCGTTTGGTAACACTTTCTCTTGGAAAGGCTTGAAACTCAATGTGTTCTTCACATATAGTTTCGGTAATGTGCTCCGTTTGGATAACCTTTGCCCAGTATATAGCAGTGACTATAGCGACTTGACAGCAAGCATGAAGGAGATGAAGAACCGTTGGATGGTACCTGGGGATGAGAAAATTACCACTATCCCATCCATTCCTACCGTTCGTCAAATGCGTGAGATCAATGCACTCAGCAATGCATACTCTGCATACAACTATTCTACCGAGCGCGTAGCCAAGGGTGATTTCATTCGTCTCAAAGAGTTGTCACTCGCTTACGACCTGCCTAAGAAGGTATTTGAGGGACAAAATGCAGTTTCCAGCTTCGGAGTGAAATTCAGTGCAACCAATATTTGGTTGGCATATGCTGATAAGAAGTTGAATGGTCGTGACCCAGAGTACTATAACTCAGGTGGTGTATCTTCACCAGTTCCTCGTCAGTTTACTTTGACTGTTAAACTTGGATTCTAATCAAACCTAACACTTAATTATTAGAAAGGAACATGAAAATGAAAAAGAATATATTTATAATAGTAGCTTTGGTAGCTGTAGCACTGACAGGTTGTGATTTCTTGGATCACGAGCCAGATATGCGTGCCACTATTGACTCAAAAGAAAAAGTGCGACTTTTGTTGGTTAATGCATATACTGAGGCAAATAGTGCACCTCTTTGCGAGTATTCTTCGGATAATGTGATTGACAACAATGTGCCAGACTCTAAGACGGGTCAAGCCAATGCGGTTAATCCATTGGATGAGATGTACAATGAGATTTTTGCATGGAAACCAGTCAAGCAATCAAGCAATGACTCCCCAAAAATGATTTGGGACGGAAACTATATGGCTATTGCTGTTGCTAACCAAGCCCTTGAAGCCATCAAGAAACTCGAGGCACAAGGTATTAACATGGATGCAGAGAAAGGAGAGGCTTTGCTTTCTCGTGCTTATCACCATTTCTTGCTGGCTGGAGTCTTCTGCCAAGCATGGAAAAATGAGGAAGATAGCAAGAAGGATCTTGGTATCACCTATATGATGCAACCTGAAACCAAGGTGGCTCCTAAGTATAGCCGTGGACCAGAATTGGTGGTAAACACCAACGAAGATGGAGATACCGTTTGGATTGGTGGCTCATTGTATGATACCTATATGGCTATCCAACGCGATTTGGAAGCCGGTTTGAAATTGGTATCTGATGAGTACTATTCTGTACCACGTTATCACTTCAATGTGAAGGCAGCACACGCATTCGCAGCGCGTTTCTATCTCTACAAGCGCGAGTGGGCAAAGGTGGTGGAGCACGCAGATTATGTACTCACAACTACAGATGAGACCACTTTGGCAATGCTCTTTGATGCTGCGACCAACCGTGATCAAAGCAATATTGAGTTGGCATTCAACCACTATATTGATGTGAAAGCTCCATCTAACCTATTGCTTATTGCTACTTATTCCTCTTCAGCTTACGCACACTTCCCTGACTATGGTCGCTATCAATACAATGGTGAAGCACAAGATTTCACCACCTATGGTGCGGGTCCTTGCTGGACAGGACAATTCCCAGGCATCAGTACTTGGTCCGCTGACCAAAAGTTAGGTGGCTTCGTGGCAAAAGATTATTTTGACTTTGAGTACACCGATAAGGTGGCTGGTTATGGTTATGTGCGTATGGTAAGTCGTGCGTTCACTACCAACGAGACTCTCCTCTGCCGCGCAGAGGCTAAAACCTACCTCGGTGACTTGGCAGGCGCAACCAATGACTTCCGCCTCTGGTGTCAAGGCTACAATGTAAATGGTCGTATGCAAATGTTGCCAGATAGTACCGTGGACTTGAGTCAAGAGAAAATCACGAAGTTCTATGGCGAAAAAGCAGGAACTAAGTTCGCACCTGAGTTGCACAACCAAGATATGGCTGTGGATTGGGTAATCTCCGCAGAGCAAATGCCATTCGTACATTGTGCATTGCACTTCCGTCGTATTGAGGGCTTGCATGATGGCTTGCGTTGGCATGACTTGAAGCGCTATGGTATTGAGATTGAGCATGTACAAGGAAAAGACGCTCCTCGCAAACTCATTTGGAACGATGACCGCCGTGCTATTCAATTGCCACAAGAGGTTATCGTGGCAGGTATGACCGCTAACCCACGTGAGGTGTTGGGTGATAACTTGAATGGCAGCATGACTACATCTCCATCTCTCAACCCAAATGATGTATATACTCCTTCTGCCCCTATTTACACCAGCGCAGCTTCTTTGCCAAATAGTAGTAGCGTGAAATTGGTGGAAGACGAGGAGTAAAGTGAAGATTAACTACTAAACATATATAATAGTTATGAAAAGTATGAATAAGATATTAGCAGCATTGTTCCTCGTAGCAGGATTAGCTGCTTGTGAGCAACAATATCAATTTACGGAGTCTATCTTTGTGGATCCTGTGATAGATACTACCACCTATACTTATCAGTTTGATAAATGGTTGGATAAATACTATACCGAGCCATACAACGTAGAGTTCCTCTATAAGTTGGATGATAATGCTACTGACCCTAACTACAATGTGGTACCTGTGAGTATCGGTATGGCAGATACATTGGCGCACTTGGCTCTCTACTTGTGGTACGATGTATATGATTCTATCGTAGGTCCTGAGTTCTTGCCTACATACGGTCCTAAGATGATTCAATTGATTGGCTCTTCTATGTTGGATCCTGTACAAGGTACCGAGAAATTGGGTTATGCTGAAGGTGGTATCAAGATTACCCTCTTGAAGATTAACGAGATGCAACTTAACAATATTGACAATCTCAATGAGTATATCTTTAAGACCATGCACCACGAGTTTGCACACATCTTGCACCAACAAAAGAACTACCCAACAGAGTTCGCGCAAATCACCCCTGCTAACTATGATCCTATCAAATGGCAAGAGCGTTCTTACAAAGAGGCATGGCAATTGGGTTGCGTATCTAACTATGGAAGTAGTGAGGCACGCGAGGACTTCGTGGAGGTGATTGCTAACTACATCGTGAAACCACAATCATGGTGGGATAACATGCTTAAAGAAGCTGGCACAGAGGGTGCTGCACTCATCAACCAAAAGTGGGAGATTTGCAACAATTGGCTTGCTGAGAAGTGGGAGATTAATCTGGATGAACTTCGTGCCGAAGTACAAAAACGCCAAGCCAACTTGGACTGGGACATGATTATGGAATTTGATAAACAGTTGGAGGAAAATCGTAAAAACGCTAAAGAGTAAGGAGAAGGATTATGAAAGCAAAGTATTTGATAATAATTGGCTTGTTGGCTGCTACTTTTGCAGCATGTAGCCGTGATGAGGAGAGTTTGTTTGATAAGCCTGCTGCCATACGTGCACAAGAGGCTATTGATAATGCATTTAAGGTGCTGACTTCGCAAGAGAATGGTTGGGAAATGGCGTATTTTCCTAACCTTGAAACTTCAGCGAAGGGATACAATATGGTTGTTAAGTTCAATAAGAACGGCAATGTCAGCGTAACAGCTAAGAATCAAACTACTACTGGTAATAAGATTCTCACCGATACTGCAAGTACATGGGCTGTTAAGAGTGACTATGGACCAATCCTCACCTTCGACACCTATAATGATGTGTTCCACGCATTCTCTGATCCAGGTAATGATGGAGCAGGCCTTTTGGGCGACTATGAGTTCCTCATTCTCAAGGCTACTCCTGAATTGGTGCTCTTGAAGGGTAAGAAGCACAGTGCATATAGTGTAATGCGCCCTGTGCAGAACCCTGATGTAGCGGCTTATTTTGCGGCTTGCGAGAAGATGCAAAAGAATTTGTTCGGCAACAACAATATCGTGACCCTCAACCAAGATGGTAAAAAGATGTACCTCTATAATGGTGCAGAAGGTCAGTTCCAAAGTGCAGCGTATGGTTCGGCGTTGGTGGCTGAGGCTGCTACCTATCACCCTGTATGTGCAACCGAAGATGGTATCATCGTTTCTATGGGATTTGGCGAGGATGTACACGACCATATCTTCTACTACGATAGTATCAAAGGTGAACTTAAGAGTGAGAAGGGTGCTGTGATGAACGCAGGTAATTTGAATGTGCTTTTCGGTGCATACTTTACCGATAATGCTAAGGGTTGGTCAATTGATCCTGCTGGTCATGAGGCTGTAGATGCGCTGTTGGCTGCTGTAAATGCTGCGATGAAGAATACATCTGCCAAGATGAAAGTGATGGGCTATGGCTACAAGCAATCATTGAATATGTACGAGGGTGGTTACTTCCTCTTGGTAAACTTCAGTTACAAACAAGGTTCTAAGAACCAAGAGAAGAAACTCTTTTGGACAATCAACTTGAAGCAGGATGAAAATGGTATCACTATAGAGGGTACTGGAGAAGGTGGCAAGCTAGTTCCTTATGATGCAAATACAGAGAAGTTCCTCACTCAGATTCCTTCCGCTCAAGCAGTGGCTGATTTGATGTTAGGTACTTTCAAAGCTGCTCCATCTGAGACATCGCTCTTTAATGCTGCTGCTGGTATGTATCTTGAGGGAGAGTATCTTGAGGAAGAGAAGACCTTGCTCATCAGCGGTGCAAGCAATGTGAAAATGTAATAAATAAATAATAAACGGGGTAAAACTCAAATGTTAAACAATTAAATTTTAAAAGGTATGAAGAAGATTACTCTTTTAGGTGCTTTGGTAGTTGCTGGTATGGCTACCGCACAAGTAGTTCAAGTTGCTCCTGAGCAAATGAAACTTCAGAAAATGGAGGCTCAATCCATTGAAATGAAAGCAGAAGTTTCTCTCGAAGAATGGAATGGCTACAACAAAAAAGTAGCTGCTGCAAACTATGATTTGGTAGATTACTATGTAGTAGAGGGCATGATGTATGGTGGTCTTACAGCAGAGTGGAAAGGCTATCCTTATGGCTTTATTATGACTCCAGCATACAAGGATATCGTATTTGAGAACTTGTATGGTCCAACTACATGGACTATCGGTGGACAAATTCAACAAGAGAACTCTGTTTCGTTTGAACTTGGTTTGATGGACGCAGGTATGTGGACGGCTGTGCCAACAACTACCGATCACATGTGGCAATACGATGACACCACATTGTTGAGTGTAAAGGGTTATTTGTATGGTTCTACAGAGCAAGCGCAATACTTGATTACTGGCGCAAACCATTTGGTTGCTGCTGACGGTAATATTCCTTTGACACAATGTGCGATGTCTTGCGATCCATTGTATGCTGAAAGCGGTAGCGATTTTTATATTGTAGGTGCAGGTGACTTGGGTCCTTATGCTTATGGTACCGATTTGGTATATCAAGGTAAGAGCATTGATACCATCCTCAGTGTTGTTCGCAATATCAGCCCTATGCGTATCAACCAAATGAGTATGCCTATCTACAGTGATGGTATTACTATGGATAAAATCTTGCCAGCAGGTGCACAAGTGAAAGTAGAGATTATTGCTGCCGATTTGACAGAAGGTATTATCTACTCTGACTCTGTTTATGGTTCTACTATCATTGATGCTGCTGATTGCGTAGATCTTGGTAATGGTCAAGCTTCTCTCGTAGCTAAATTTTGGGAGGAGGATCCTTTCGGTGGCGTGATGGAAGTAGCTGTTCTTTGTCCTGGTGATTTCGTTGTTCAAATTACTGGTTTCAACGAAGGAAACTGTGACTTCGGTTTCATTTCTGACTACTACGCTCCTACAGGTTCTACTCTCTACTTAGTAAACGGTAGATATACCGAGTTCTGGACATCTCCTCACAACTTGGCTATCAGCTACGATGCATATTGGCCAGGCGTAATGCCTATGATGGGTTCTGAGGCATTGGTTGCTCCAGTTGAGGGTGGTGTAGCTATGGATGGTGAGTACGAGGCTATTGCTCTCTATTCTAATGTGTATGACATTGACTTGTGGAATATTGAGGTTCCAGAATGGATTGAGTTCGTTTACGATGAATCAGTACTTGAGTCTGAGGGATATTTGATTCTCCAATTCACTGCTGCTGCTCTTGAGGGCGCAGAGTATCGTCAAGGTGTAGTAACTATCGATGTAGATGGTTGCGTAGCAGAGGTTGTTATCAACCAAGGTGATGTTCCTTCTGGCGTTGAGGACATCGTTACTCCTTCTTTCAACGGTAAGGCTTACAACCTCCTCGGTGTTGAGGTAGATGAGAGCTACAAGGGTATCGTTATCAAGAACGGTCAAAAGTTCATCCAATAATCTCCCCTTACGAACATCCTAAATCGTAAGATAAAAGGATCTATCAAACAAAACGCGACTCCATCTGGGTCGCGTTTTTTGTGTTTGCATAGTGTGGGGGCAGGGGTCAGTATGTCAATCCAAATGCCCATAGAGGGATGACATTGCGATAACCAAACTCGATATCATCCTTCACAATATAGCCATTGGGGTTATTGTCTAATTGTTTTTGATTTTTATTCTTACCACCCACTTCAAAAACATAATTTCCAATCTCAAAATCTGCTTTTTGAGATGCGATGACAGGATATTTTACACGCATTTGGTTTAAGAAGAATGTTTCACGCAAATTACCTTTATCTATATTTTCAGGTGATAGTACATACATTAGGTTAGTATTATCCACATATAATTTGTGAGATTTACCTATACTTCGTATCCCCTGAGTCGTATCATGTAGCGACATTAGCATGCCCGCACGCTCCATATAATAGATATAATCTGCTATATCGTTGCGTGAAATGCCTGTGACTTCTGCAAGCTTTTTGTAGTTGGGTTTAAAAGGTACACTTTCTGCAATTACGACAAGCAGGTTTTGCAGTTTTCGAGCAACAGATATGTTGATGTTGGCATATAATGGTATATCTGTTTCCATTGTTCGATTGATAACTTGCATAAGGTTGGTAGAAAAATCTGATGCGATGCGTTCAAATGGATAGTATCCGCGTTTTAAGTAATCATTAAACAAAGGTAAGGGATGTTCTACATTAGTTAGTGTAACGCGATGGTTTATCAAATCATCTAAGTTCCACGTAGGAGTTTGAATGTCATGATATAGTACTAAGTACTCACGAAAACTAAGTCCTTGCATTTCATAGATTGGTGCCCTTCTACTTAAATCTGCTACGCCACGATAGATATCCAAAATAGAAGATCCCGTGAAAATAATCTGCATATTAGGATAACTATCAATAATTTGTTTTAATTGGACAGACCAATTAAAAGCCTTATGTACCTCGTCTATGATGAGATGTTTACCACCCTCTTTATAGAATTTATCCGCTACATCAATTAAGGTATGCGTTGAAAAGTAGATATGATCAAGAGTTATATACAATGAATCTTGTAGAGATAGTTTTTGTTTTATGTATTGTAAAACCATTGTAGTTTTACCTACACCACGTGGACCTACAATACCAAAAACACGACGAGTCCAATCTAATTCGTAGTATTTATACCTCAAGAACGATATGTTGATTTGAGATAAAATAAGTTGCTGATATTCGTATAATGCATTCATATATTAATAATAATGTTAAATAAATTTTCTGCAAAGATAATGCTTTTTAACGATACATGCAACAATTTGCATAAAAAAAATGCAAATTATCGCAAAAAGTGCATTTTTTTAGTGCAGAATAGAATATGTGACCTCCTCGGTGTTGAGGTTGATGAGAACTACAATGGCGTAGTTATCATGAACGGTCAAAAGTTCATCCAATAATCTTCCCTTACGAATATCCCAAATCGTAAGATAAAAGGATAAAACAAACAAAACGCGACTCCATCCGAGTCGCGTTTTTTATTGGAATTTATATACCTGCTGACACTTTATGTTTTTTTCTTGAGCGCCCCAGAGCTACGGACTCGAACAATTGCTCATAAAAATAGTTCACTGTCTAACAATTTGAAGTCCGTGGAGTGAGTGTAAATCGATAGAAGTTTGGTTACAGAAATACATACAATCATCACATATAGAACGAGTTATACGCGATAGCTATCGCAAAGCAATATGTAAAACAGCGTAAATAGGATTTATAGGTTTTTTAGGTTTTTCAGGATTTGCAAAACCTATAAAACCTGAAAAACCTAAAAAAACTAACTCAGACTTTGTCCCTCTCTCGGCATATTTGCCGAGTATCCTCTTTGCCTTCTCCTCCCCTTTTAGGGGGAGGCTGGGTGGGGGCTTCTATGAGGTCGGGAGGGGCTACAATCCCTATCTCTACTATAAGATTACTATGAGATTATTATGAGATTACTATGTTATTCAAAGCACTTCATAGTAGAATCGTAATCCTGTTGACAAGTCATTGAGTGGCTTTTCTATATGCAGTTATGGTCTGTTTAGTCGTAGAGCAGGGTGTAGATCTTGTCGGGGGCGAAGACTTCGTTGGCTACCTCTTGGAGTTGGGTTGAGGTGATCTCCTTCACCTTGGCGAAAGTCTCACGCCATGCAGGGGCATGGTGGTAATACAGCATCTGCTTTGCCATAGCCAGCGCATTATTCTCTTGGTTCTCAGCCGAAATAGCCATCTGACCCTCCAACTGGCGCAGGGCGCGTTGCAGTTGTGCACTGGTGAGGGTGATATCGCGTAGCTGCTTGAGTTCCTTATGGCAGAGTTCCAAACATTGGTCTTTGTGCTGTGGCTCGCAAGCCAAATAGATATTCCAATACCCTGTATCGCTTAATGGTACTGCTTGAGAATCAATATTATACACCAATCCATACTTCTCGCGCAGACTCAAATACAAGCGACTGGACATGCTGCCACCACCCAAGATATTGTTCAGCAAATACATGGTCAGTTGCTTGGGATGACCAATCGGATAACTTTGTGAACCCAGCATAATATGCGTTTGGTGGGTATGGCGTTTGTAAACGCGGGTATGGGACGCTTCGCTATTGGACGGCGTTCCGCCTATTGGACGCCCACTTTGTGGGCTATTGGATATGGGGTAAGGGGTAAGGGTGAAGAGTTCTTTTTCTGCGGCGGAGAGGACTTGTTGGGTGGTGACATTGCCGAGGATAAAGAGCACCATGCGTTCGGGGCGATAGTGCGTTTTCATCCAGTTGAGAGCAATATCGGGCGATTTAGAGATGCGTTTGAGTGTTTTCTTCGTACCCAAGATAGGCATTGCCAACGAACTGCCCTCGAATACCATATTCTCAAAGTCGTCATAAATCAACTCGCTGGGCGAATCGTTGTAACTCTCTATCTCATCGAGGATGACGGTGACTTCCTTATCCGTTTCCTTCTTGTTGAATGTAGGGTGGAGTACCATATCCGCGAGCAAATGCAGCGTAGTACGGAAGTGCTGACGCAGCGTAGCCGCGTAGAAAGTAGTCTCTTCTTTGGTGGTATAGGCATTGAGTTCGCCTCCAATACCCTCAATATGATTGATGATTTGGCGAGCGGTATAGTGCTCAGTTCCCTTAAAGACGCAATGTTCAATATAATGTGCCATGCCATTCTCGTTAGGTAACTCGTGGCGCGTACCTGCTCCCACCATCAGACCTACATACACCACAGGAGAACTGGTCTTGCGGTGCACAATTTGCACACCATTGGGCAAATTATGATAAAAAGTTTCGTTCATATCTTAATAAAAGCAAACTTTTTGCTATTTTTCTTGCATATATGCAATATTTTTACTACTTTTGCACCCGATTTCTGCGGCATTGGCGGAATTGGTAGACGCGCTAGACTTAGGATCTAGTTTCGAGAGGAGTGAAGGTTCGAGTCCTTTATGCCGCACTTCGGGTCGCAAGACCCGATTTTTGTATCAAATATCCAATAAATAACAAAAATTAATCATTAATAATCAATTATTTATGAAAATTAAATCATTCTTCTTTCTCTTGGTTTTGGCTATTGCATTGACCAGTTGCTTCGATGGAACAGGCACGCATACCACACCGCAGATGATGTTCGGAAACTTGTATGTTAATCCGCAGTTTGTAGGCGATTCGCTGATAGGAGTGAAAGATACACTGGGTACGCGCTATGATACGGAAATCGGTATGGAGTACTTGGATACCATTCAGTTGGGCGATACAATCATGTTCCCTGCTTTGTTTACATCGGAAATGAATAACTTGGTGAGTATAATTGCTACCTATGATACAACACGCGTAAACTTGTGGTTTGACATTGATTCCGAAAATCAAGCGGTAGTCAAAGCCTTGGCTACTGGTTCTAAACCTGAAAAAGGGCTGTTGCTGTTCAATCCAATGTATAATCTTTTTGCTTTCCCAATCTATATGGTGCCTCAAGCAGCAGGTGCGCACCCTATTAAGATTACAGTAACCAGCGATTCGAAATTCTCTCCTAACTCGGCGGTATTCACCATGTTAGTGAAGTGATTTTTTGGCTTCTTGCCAAAGATCTTCCATCTCGTTTAGGGTCATGTCTTTCAACGACAGACCCTTTTCTTTTGCCTGTTGCTCAATATAGTTGAAGCGGCGGATAAACTTAGCATTGGTCTTTTCCAAAGCGTTGTCAGGGCGAATCTTATACAGTCGAGCAGCGTTCACCATAGCAAAAAGCAAATCACCAAACTCCTCGGTGGCTTTCTCCTCGTCCATATTCTCCACTTCTGCCTCAAACTCAGCGATTTCCTCTTTCACTTTCGCCCATACATCCTCGCGTTTCTCCCAGTCGAAGCCTACATTAGCCACTTTATCTTGAATACGGTAGGCTTTCACCAACGCAGGCAATGCCTCTGGAATACCCCCAAGCACTGTTTTGTTGCCACCTTTCTCTTTCAACTTCACTTGTTCCCACATCTCGCACACCTCTTTGGCGTTGTTGGCGGCATATTCGCCATATACATGAGGGTGGCGGAATATCAGTTTGTCGCAAATCTTATTGCAGACATCTGCCATATCAAATGCGCCCAGTTCGCTACCAATCTTGGCATAGAATACCACATGCAGCAATACATCGCCCAACTCTTTGCTGATTTCAGTCATATCGTTTTGCAGCAGGGCGGTTGCCAGTTCGTAGGTCTCCTCTATGGTGTTCTGACGCAAACTCTCAAAAGTCTGTTTTCTGTCCCAAGGACATTTCTCACGCAGTTCGTCCATCACCGTCAGCAGACGGTCAAAGGCTTTCAATTGTTCTTCTCGATTATTCATAATTCAAAATTCATAATTCTTAATTCAAAATTCTCCAACTTGGCGTAGGTGAATTGTTGCCAACAGTCACCCAGAATCATGATTCGGCTATCGCGGCTGAGCATCAAATCCAGTTCGATATGGCGATGACCAAAAATATAGTAATCGTGGTGATTCCCCTTCTGCTCTTGTTCTTTGGCGAATAGCACCAATTCCTCTTTGTCCTCTCCTTTGTATGGACATGGGTGTGCCAACTCCTTCAAACGGCTGTTTTTCGCCCATTCATAGCCAAACTCATTGCCCCATACTGGTGGAACAAGGCGGAAAAGGAATTGCAGCACAGGGTTATGAAACACCTTGCGCAAGAAAATGAAACTACGAATTTTCTTTTGCACTTTCTTGGGCAGTTGCTCAATATAGTTGCTGGGCACCAAACCATCGCCATGAGCAAGGAAGATTTTTTTGTTTCCTACCTCTATGGCTTCAGGATGTCTGTGTATCTTGATGCCCGTTTCTTTTGCGAGCCAACCAAAAGTCCAAATGTCGTGGTTCCCTATAAAGAAGTGAATATCAATGCCTTTGCTCGTTATCTCGCGAAGCGTTTGCAGGAAAGGACGGTATTGCTCTTTGCTCTGATCGCTCCAAAAATACTCGCACCAAAAGTCAAACATATCTCCGAGCAAGTAAATCGCAGAAGCATCCTTCGCCATGCTTTGCAGCATGTCGATAAGGGTCTGCTGATGGGCTTGTGGATTATCAATCGCCCTCGAACCCAAATGTGCATCACTCAAGAAATATACCATGCCTCTCACCTCTTGCCTTTCGCCTTTAACCTCTCGCCTCTTGCCTTACAAAAAGCCCAACTCCAATTTGGCTTCTTCCGACATCATATCTTTGTTCCACTCAGGGTCAAAAACGATATTCACATTCACCGTCTCAATGCCATCAATCGAACCCACTTTCTGTTTCACATCTTCCACAAGGAAGTCTGCCGCAGGACAGTTAGGGGCGGTTAGGGTCATGTCGATATTGCAAACCCCATCGCCAGGCAGGTCAATACGGTAAATCAGTCCTAAATCGTATATATTCACAGGTATCTCAGGGTCATAGACCGTCTTTATCATGCGGAGAACCTGCTCTTCTTGTTCCAAAAATTCGTTCATCTATAGTTACTTATTATATCGAAATACTAAAAAAGTTGCTTTGTTTCCAAACAACCTGCAAAGGTACTGCTTTTTTGGTGATTAAGCAAGAAAAAAGCGAAAATTTTTATGTGGGAGGGTATATGTAACCTTAATCACACAGCGAAAAGAGGTCTGCACGCGGATTTACCAACATTACTGGCACTTGGCTATGGCGAATCACATATTGCTCGGGTGGACCAAAGAGCCAATCATCCAATCCGTATTCGCGGCTGGCTGTTAGGAGTATAAGTCCCCCTCGCCTCATCGCCTCCTCGCCTAATAGCCTCATCGCCTCCTCGCCTACAATCTCTTTGTGGATATGGAAACTATCGCCTTTGGCTACACGCTCCTCATAGGTGATAGTTTCGCCTGTGCGTTCCGCTATGGTTTGGATATGGGTGATAATGCGTTGGGTATTGCGTTTGGCTTTGCTGCCATAGTCATTCGCGCGCAATAATATAAGGTGTGCCCCCGTCTTACGCGCCAAATAGGTGCAAATCTCTGCCTTATACACCTCTTCCTCAAGCATAGTGATAGGTACTAAGATGGAGGTTAGGGGCGAGAGGCAAGAGGTGAGAGGGGTGGTGATTACATATGGACGGCGCTCCTCACGGCAGGCATCCAGCACGCGTTGCACACTGCAGCGTGTGCCATCACACTGCTCCACGCGAATATCATCCGTATTTAACAAATCAAAATTCAAAATTCTTAATTCAAAATTCTTAATTAGAACGATTAGTGAGGTCGCGGTTAATACCCTCTATATACGAGATTAGTTCGGATTCACCGATACTTTTCTCGGCAGAAGTCACAAAGATTGGTGGCAGTTCTACCCATGTCTCCAAGAGTTTCTGCTTGTAGCTCTCCACATTGGCAGCCAACTTCTGCTTGCCCAACTTATCGGCTTTGGTGAAGACGATAGAGAAGGGTATCTCGTTTTCGCCCAACCACTCCATAAACTCCAAGTCGATCTGTTGTGGCTCGTGGCGGCAATCCACCAATACAAACAAACTTACCAACGCCTCGCGCAACAAACAATAACGCTCAATCATCATTTTGAGTTTGGCGCGCTGTGTCTTACCTGCCTGCGCAAAACCATAGCCTGGGAGATCCACCAAATGCCAATGTGCATCACTACCTGCATTGATAAGGAAGTGGTTAATGAGCAATGTTTTACCAGGCTTTTGACTGGTCTTAGCCAACTTAGGATTATGCGTGAGCATATTGATAAGGCTCGACTTGCCTACATTGCTTCGACCAATGAAAGCATATTCAGGAATACTCGTCTTCGGACATTGCATCACGTCCGGACTGGAAATCACAAAAGAAGCAGATTGTATCATAATTAGAGATGTTAGACATTAGACCGCCTGACGGCTGTTAGAAGTTAGATTATTTTTAGATTTTGTCCAATAGGCAAAGCCAATCAGCAAGGCCACCGTGGTGACACCAGCAATCAGGTACGCCACCCAACTCAGCCCAATTTGCGCGAAATGGAATCCCTCTGGCGCAATGAAGATATAACTCACGCTCACCATGGTCATAAACAGCGCAGGAATCAGCGAGATTAGGTATGCGTATGGGTACTTGTTAATCGTGCGCGAGTTCCTGTAGAGGAACACCGTTCCTGCCCACAAGGTAAAGACCGCCAAGGTCTGATTCGTCCACGCGAAATAACGCCAAACCACATTGAAATCAACAAAAACCATACCAAACACGCACAAGAATAGCGGCACGGCAATCATCAGTCGGTTGCGAATAGGGCGTTGGTTGAGGTGCATAAAGTCCGCCACAATCAGTCGTGCAGAACGCAACGCCGTATCACCCGAAGTGATAGGAGCAGCAATCACACCGATAATCGCCAAAACACCACCCACCGTGCCCAACCACGAACGAGAAACCTTGTCCACTACCAATGCGGCAATATTCTCGCCTGGGTGCGCTGCGGCA
The DNA here is from genome assembly GCA_045121435.1 of Paludibacteraceae bacterium. Taxonomy (GTDB): domain Bacteria; phylum Bacteroidota; class Bacteroidia; order Bacteroidales; family Paludibacteraceae; genus Colicola. Next base: position 55,811 of record JBGVFY010000006.1, read on the forward strand.
AAGGCCTGAAGCCCGTCTATTCCGTACAAACCTGCCTCTGGGTCGGCAAACATCGTACCTGCTGCGGCTGCCCAAATCAACGCCAATATACCCTCTGCCACCATGGCTCCGTAGAAGATCCAACGCCCTTGCCGTTCGTTGGTCACGCAACGCGCCATCAGTGGCGACTGCGTACCGTGGAAACCCGAGATAGCACCACAAGCAATGCTGACAAACATCATCGGAAAGAGTGGCAAACCATTGGTCTGGCGATTGTGTAAACCATCGGTCAGTTCGGGCATTTCTGCACCAAACTGGCTGAGCATCACTACCATGATACCGATACCCATAAAGAGCAACACACCGCCGAAAATAGGGTAGAATCGCCCAATCAGTTTATCTACAGGCAACACCGTTGCCAAGGTATAATAGCCAAAGATAATCAATACCCATACAATAGGAATAAGGTGTCCCTTGAATGGCACTGTTCCTAACGCCGCCAGTCCTTGCAGCAAGGTCGCAGGACCCGAAAGGAAGGTAGTGGTCAGCAATACCAGCAACACAATCGAGAGCAAACGCATAAATATCTGAACGCCTTTTCCCAATTCTGTTCCCACGATTTCGGGTAGGGAAGCCCCGCCTTTACGGATGGAAAGCATACCGCTGAGGTAGTCGTGCACACCGCCCGCGAATATCGTACCTAATACAATCCAAAGGAATGCCGCAGGACCATAGAATATACCCATAATCGCGCCGAATATAGGTCCCAGTCCCGCAATATTGAGGAACTGTACAAGGAAGATTCTCCACGGTTTCATCGGCACAAAATCCACGCCATCGGTCATGCTAACCGCGGGCGTCTGCGCCTTTTCATCAATACCAAATACTCTCTCTACGAATGTGCCGTAGAGAACGAATCCAACCACAAGGGCAATGAGTGAGATGATAAATGTAATCATGGTATGTACAATTACACAAGTTACGATTTACAATTTATTAAAACAAAAGAGGATTGGTTTGCACCAATCCTCTCGTTTTTGTGGGCGTTGACGGATTCGAACCGCCGACCCTCTGCTTGTAAGGCAGATGCTCTAAACCAGCTGAGCTAAACGCC
>JBGVFY010000007.1:0-8775 GCA_045121435.1 Paludibacteraceae bacterium
CACAACAACTCCTAAGAAGCCAAACTCTGCTATGCGTAAAGTAGCACGTGTTCGCTTGACAAACCAAAAGGAGGTGAACGCTTACATCCCAGGTGAGGGTCACAACTTGCAAGAGCACAGCATCGTAATGGTGCGTGGTGGCCGTGTGAAAGACCTCCCAGGTGTACGTTATCACATCGTTCGTGGTACATTGGATACCGCTGGTGTAGCTAACCGCTTGCAACGTCGTAGCAAATATGGCGCTAAGCGTCCTAAAGCTAAGAAATAAGGTTATAGGCTATAGGTTATAGGCTATAGGCAAGTTCTGACGAAAAAAAACTAACTAAAAGTTCCATACGATGGGACAGATTATTAATGGGTTGATCGGTTGAGTAAGTAGAGGGAGTAAGGGAGAGCGTTCGGCGCCGAAAAGAGCGGGAGCCCGGAAACGGGAAACCGGAAACCGAAGGCGGGAAGCTGAAACTGAAGAAATCTGCTGAAGTTAAGACAATCAACAAAAAACAAAACAAACAAAATGAGAAAAGCAAAACCAAAAAAACGAGTTATCCTCCCAGATCCAGTTTATGGTGAGGTAATGGTGGCAAAATTTGTGAACCACCTCATGCTCGATGGTAAGAAAAACACTGCTTACAGTGTATTCTACACCGCTTTGGAGATTGTTACCAACAAAATGAAGAGCGAGCAAACAGCTCTTGAGGTTTGGAAACAAGCTCTTAGCAACATTACTCCTTTGGTAGAGGTTAAGTCAAAACGTATCGGTGGTGCAACATTCCAAGTGCCAACTGAGATTCGTGCTGACCGCAAGGAGTCAATTTCAATGAAGAATATGATTCTCTTCGCTCGCAAGCGTGGTGGCCACTCAATGGCTGAGAAACTTGCAGCAGAGATCATGGATGCGTTTAATAACCAAGGTGGTGCGTTCAAGCGCAAAGAGGATATGCACCGCATGGCAGAGGCTAACCGTGCATTTGCACACTTCCGTTTCTAATATGTGCTTGCGCGCGTAATATATTATACGGTATTAGATAAGAGAAACGAAAATGGCTAAACACGATTTGAAATTAAACAGAAATATCGGTATCATGGCTCACATCGATGCCGGTAAGACTACTACTTCTGAGCGTATTTTGTTCTACACCGGTCTGACACACAAGATTGGTGAGGTGCACGATGGTGCAGCTACCATGGACTGGATGGAGCAAGAGCAAGAGCGTGGTATCACTATCACTTCTGCAGCTACAACTACTTATTGGCAATACAAAGGCGATAAGTACAAAATCAACTTGATTGACACTCCGGGCCACGTGGACTTTACCGTTGAGGTAGAGCGTTCGTTGCGTATCTTGGACGGTGCTGTGGCAGCATTCTGCGCAGTAGGTGGTGTACAACCACAGTCTGAGACTGTATGGCGTCAAGCTGATAAATACAATGTACCTCGTTTGTGCTACGTAAACAAGATGGACCGTAGTGGTGCTAACTTCTTTGACGTAGTAACTCAAATTAAAGAGGTGCTTGGTGCAAATCCATGTCCAATCCAAATTCCTATTGGTGCTGAGGAGACCTTCAAAGGTGTAGTTGACCTCGTAACCATGAAGGCTTGCATTTGGAATGATGAGACTATGGGTTCTGCATACTCAGTAGAGGAGATTCCTGCAAACCTCGTAGCAGAGGCAGAGGAGTGGCGCGACAAAATGCTCGAGACTATCTCTGAGTTTGATGACGCGTTGATGGAGAAATACTTTGATGATCCATCTACCATTACCGAGGATGAGATTCGTGCTGCAATCCGCAAAGGTTGCTTGAGCATGCAAATCTTCCCAATGGTTTGCGGTTCTTCTTTCAAGAACAAAGGTGTGCAAACTATGTTGGACGCTGTGTGCGCATACTTGCCAAGTCCAATGGATACTCCAGTGATTGACGGTACTGACCCTGCAACTGGTGATGCATTGACCCGCACTCCAAGCGAGGACGAGCCATTGTGTGCATTGGCATTCAAGATTGCTACTGACCCATACGTAGGTCGCTTGTGCTTCTTCCGTGTGTATAGTGGTAAGTTGGAGGCAGGTTCGTATGTTTACAACCCACGCTCTGGCAAACGCGAGCGTATCTCTCGTATCTTCCAAATGCACTCAAACCGCCAAAACCCTGTAGATTTTATCGCAGCTGGTGATATCGGTGCCGGTGTAGGTTTCAAGGATATTCGTACTGGTGACACCTTGTGCTCTGAGGAGAAACCAATCGTATTGGAGTCTATCGAGTTCCCAGCACCAGTGATTGGTATCTCAGTTGAGCCAAAGAGCCAAGCTGACCTCGATAAGTTGGGTGTTGGTTTGAGCAAGTTGGCTGAGGAGGATCCAACATTTACCGTTAAGACTGACGAGCAAACAGGTCAAACTGTGATCTCTGGTATGGGTGAGCTTCACTTGGAGATTATTATCGACCGTCTGAAACGCGAGTTCAAGGTAGAGTGTAACCAAGGTCGTCCTCAAGTAGCATACCGCGAGGCAATCTCTGCTCCAGTAGAGTTGCGCGAGACCTACAAGAAGCAATCTGGTGGTCGTGGTAAATTCGCTGACATTATTGTTCGCGTTGAGCCAGCAGACGAGGGCTTCGAAGGTGGCTTGCAATTCGTGGATGTAGTTAAGGGCGGTAATGTGCCAAAAGAGTATATCCCAGCCGTAGAGAAAGGTTTCACTTCTGCTATGAAGACTGGTGTATTGGCAGGTTATCCAGTAGATAAGTTGAAAGTAACTTTGATGGATGGTAGCTTCCACCCAGTAGACTCTGACCAACTCTCATTCGATATCTGTGCACAAATGGCATTCAAGAGCGCATGCGCTAAGGCTAAGCCAGTATTGATGGAGCCAATCATGAAGGTTGAGGTGGTAACTCCAGAAGAGAGCATGGGTGATGTGATCGGTGACTTGAACAAGCGTCGTGGTCAAGTAGAGGGTATGGATACCGCTCGTACAGGCGCTCGCGTAATCAAGGCTAAGGTACCATTGAGCGAGATGTTCGGTTATGTAACCGCGTTGCGTACCATCACTTCTGGTCGTGCAACCAGCAGCATGGAGTTCTCTCACTACGATGCAGTATCAAGCACTATCGCTAAGACTGTCTTGACAGAGGTAGGTGGTCGTGTAGATCTCGTATAATGAACAACAAAGGTCAAGGACCAATCTTCCAATGTGTTGGTCCTTGGCTTAATGAAACAAAATAACCCGAGTTCGAATGTTCGAAAAGGTTGAGCAAAGGGCCGCTCGATACTTCAAACCTCTTCACTCACGCGTGCATGTGCGCACGCACCCGCGTACAATATATATAATATAGAATGCTGCAGAGCAATTTGCAGGATTTTGATAGGTACGCAACCATAAGTAAAAACCCCGCGGCGCGAGTCATCTGAGCAAATGACTCTTTGGGTGTGCGAGCGCCAAGGATAACGTAAAACAACATTAAAACAAGAAAAGACAATGAGTCAAAAAATTCGTATTAAACTGAAATCGTTCGATCACAACTTGGTTGACAAGTCAGCAGAGAAGATCGTGAAGACCGTAAAAGCAACAGGTGCAGTAGTAAGTGGTCCAATTCCATTGCCAACTCACAAGCGCATCTTCACCGTAAACCGCTCTACCTTCGTAAACAAGAAGAGCCGTGAGCAATTTGAGTTGTCAAGCTACAAGCGTCTCATCGACATCTACCAATCTAACCAAAAGACTGTAGAGGCATTGATGAAGTTGGAACTTGCAAGTGGTGTAGAAGTAGAAATCAAAGTTTGATAAACAAAACAGAGGCCACTTCCCGCGGATAGACAAGGTCGTAAGACACGGTAATCCCGAGGGCGAGAGTGGAAAACAATAATTATTAACAATTTTAATCACAGCTAAAATGCCAGGATTATTAGGTAAAAAAATCGGAATGACATCCGTTTTCGGTGCTGATGGCAAGAATATCCCATGCACCGTGATTGAGGCTGGTCCTTGCGTTGTTACCCAACTCAAGACAGTTGAGAAGGATGGCTATGCTGCTGTACAAGTTGGTTTCATGCCAAAGAGCGAGAAACACACCAACAAGGCAGAGGCAGGTCACTTCGCTGCTGCAGGTGTACAACCAATGCGTCACTTAGCCGAGTTCGATGGATTCGAACAAGAAGTCAAACTGGGAGATACCTTGACTGTAGAGATGTTTGAGGAGAACTCTTACGTTGATGTAGTAGGTACTTCTAAAGGTAAAGGTTTCCAAGGTGTAGTTAAGCGTCACGGCTTTGGTGGTGTAGGTCAATCTACCCACGGTCAAGATGACCGCTTGCGTGCTCCAGGTTCTATCGGTGCATGTGCTTACCCAGCACGCGTATTCCCAGGAACCCGCATGGCAGGTCACATGGGTACAGATCGCGTAACTGTACAAAACCTTGTAGTATTAAAGGTAATTCCTGAGTACAACTTGATCATGGTCAAGGGTAGTATTCCAGGTGCTAAAAATTCAATCGTTGTTATTAACAAATAAGAGGTATGGAACTTAGTATTTTGAACATGGCCGGCAAAGAGACCGGCAAGAAGATCGTTTTGAATGACGCTATCTTCGGTATCGAGCCTAACGACCACGCCATTTATTTGGATGTAAAGCAATATTTGGCAAATAATCGTCAAGGTACAGCTAAAGCTAAACAACGTAGCGAGAACGCTCACTCTACTCGTAAGCTCGGTCGCCAAAAAGGTGGTGGCGGTGCTCGTCCAGGTGACTTGAAGTCTCCAGTACGCGTAGGTGGTGGTACTATCTTTGGTCCAGTTCCACGCGACTATGGCTTTAAACTCAACAAGAAGGTAAAACAATTGGCTCGTCGCAGTGCATTGAGCACCCGCGCAGCTGCAGGTCAAGTAATCGTATTGGATGCTCTCCAATTCGAGGCTCCAAAGACCAAAGCAATGATCGAGGTAATGAACAATCTTCAAGTTGCAGGTAAGAAAGTATTGTTCGTATTGGCAGAGAACAACTACAATGTTCTGAAGTCAGCAAGCAATATCGAGCGCACCAATGTGGTGACTGTAAATGAACTGAATACATACGCAATCATGAACTCAAGCGCTGTAGTGTTCGTTGAGAACGCAGTAGCAGCACTGGAGGCAACTTTAGCATAAGGAGGTTACAACTATGGCAATTATTTTAAAACCAATCGTCACTGAGAAGATGACCGCCGCAGGCGAAAAGTTCAACCGTTATGGTTTTCAGGTAGTTCGTACTGCTAACAAGGTTGAGATCAAGAAGGCAGTAGAAGAATTGTACAATGTACAAGTGCTGGATGTAAACACATTGATCGTTGCTCCAAAGACCAAACAACGCTACACCAAGAGCGGTTTGATTCGTGGTGCAAAGGCTGCTTACAAGAAAGCAATCGTTACATTGAAAGAAGGTGAAACAATTGATTTTTATAGCAATATCTAAAAATGGCTGTACGTAAATTAAAACCCTCTACACCGGGGCAAAGACACAAAGTTATTGGCGCATTTGATACAATTACCGCAAGTGCACCAGAGAAATCTCTTGTGTTTGGTAAAACCAAAACAGGTGGTCGCAACCATCAAGGTAAGATGACCATGCGTTATATTGGTGGTGGACACAAGCAGAAATATCGCGTAATTGACTTCAAACGTAACAAAGATGGTGTACCAGCAGTAGTTAAGACCATTGAGTACGATCCAAACCGTTCGGCTCGTATCGCACTCTTGTTCTACGCTGATGGCGAGAAACGTTACATTCTTGCACCAAACGGTTTGCAAGTAGGTCAAACAGTAATCTCAGGTCCAGAAGTGGCTCCTGAAGTTGGTAATGCTCTTCCAATGGCAAACATGCCTCTTGGTACGCTGATTCACAACATTGAGTTGCGTCCAGGTCAAGGTGCTTGCATGGTTCGTTCGGCAGGTGTATTTGCACAACTTTCTTCTCGCGAGGACAAGTATGCAATCATCAAATTGCCTTCAGGCGAGTTGCGCAAAGTGTTGTCTGCTTGCAAAGCTACCGTAGGTGTAGTTGGCAACAGCGATCACGCGTTGGAGAAGAGTGGTAAGGCTGGTCGCAGCCGTTGGTTAGGACGTCGTCCACGTAACCGTGGTGTGGCAATGAACCCAGTAGATCACCCAATGGGTGGTGGTGAAGGTCGCGCATCAGGTGGACACCCACGTTCACGCAAGGGCTTGTTAGCTAAGGGCTACAAGACACGCGCTCCAAAGAACTTGAGCAACCAATACATTATCGAAAGAAGAAAGAAATAACCTATTAAATTAAGAGAAATTATGAGTCGTTCATTGAAAAAAGGACCATTTATCAACGTTAAGTTGGAGAATAAGGTGTTGGCTATGAATGAGACTGGCAAGAAAGATGTTGTTAAGACTTGGAGCCGTGCATCTATGATTTCTCCTGATTTTGTAGGTCACACTATCGCAGTTCATAATGGAAACAAGTTTATCCCTGTGTACGTAACTGAGAACATGGTAGGTCACAAACTCGGTGAGTTTGCTCCAACCCGTTCGTTCCGTGGTCACTCGGGTAACCGTTAATCCATGAGTCATTCACAACAAATTAAATTTTAGAATTCAAAATGGGTGCTAGAAAACATAATACAGCTGAGGCAATGAAAGAGGCTCGCAAGGGTCAATATTTTGCTAAGCTCAACAACGTTCCTACCTCTCCACGCAAAATGCGCCTTGTTGCCGATATGATTCGTGGTATGGAAGTGAACCGTGCACTGGGTGCGTTGCATTTCTCTACAAAAGAGGCATCACGCGCTCTCGAGAAACTTTTGAAATCTGCAATTGCAAACTGGGAGGTTAAGACCGGTAAGAAAGCAGATCAAGAGACTCTGTATGTAAGTCAAGTCATGGTAGATGGCGGTATGATGCTCAAACGCTTGCTGACCGCTCCTCAAGGTCGCGGCTATCGTATCCGCAAACGCTCTAACCATGTTACTATTTTTGTAGATACAAAGAATACTAACGAAGCTAAGTAATTAACAACAATGGGACAGAAAATTAATCCAATAGCAAACCGCCTTGGTATTGTTCGTGGTTGGGATTCCAACTGGTTTGGCGGTAAAAACTACGGAGATACTATCCTCGAGGATACCAAAATCCGCGAGTACTTGAATGCCCGTTTGGCTGAGGCAAGTATTTCTCGTATCGTTATCGAGCGTACTCTGAAACTTGTGACTGTAACTGTCTGCACTGCTCGCCCCGGTTTCATTATCGGTAAGGGTGGACAAGAGGTTGACAAATTGAAAGAGGAACTGAAGAAAATCACCAAGAAAGATGTGCAAATCAACATTTTCGAGGTTAAGCGTCCTGAGCTTGATGCTACTATCGTAGCAACCAAGATTGCTCGCCAACTCGAGGGTAAGATTGCATACCGCCGCGCTGTGAAGATGGCTATTGCTTCTACTATGCGTATGGGCGCAGAGGGTATCAAGATCCAATTGAGTGGTCGTTTGAACGGTGCCGAAATGGCTCGTAGCGAGATGTACAAAGAGGGTCGTACCCCATTGCACACTCTCCGTGCCGACATTGATTATTGCCATGTAGGTGCTCTCACCAAAGTAGGTATGATTGGTGTAAAGGTTTGGATCTGCCGTGGTGAGGTTTATGGCAAGAAGGATCTTGCTCCAAACTTCACACAAAAGCAAGAGAATGGTCGTGGTGGCGATCGCCGTCGCGATGACCGTCGTGGTGGTTTCCGCAGAAACAAAAAACAATAATGTTAAACCGATTTGTAGATTACAACAGTTATGTTACAACCAAAGAAAACTAAATTCCGCCGCTGCCAAAAAGGCCGCATCAAAGGCAATGCACAGCGTGGTACTGAGCTCGCATTTGGCTCATTCGGTATCAAGAGCCTTGGTACCATCTGGTTGACAGGTCGTCAAATCGAGGCAGCCCGTATCGCAGTAACACGTTATATGCAACGTCAAGGACATGTATGGATCCGCGTATTCCCTGATAAACCAATTACCAAGAAACCATTGGATGTTCGTATGGGTAAAGGTAAAGGTGCTCCAGAGGGCTTCGTAGTTCCATTGGCTCCAGGACGTATCATCTTCGAGATTGACGGTGTACCATTCGATGTAGCAAAAGAGGCACTTCGTTTGGCTGCTCAAAAACTTCCTATTACAACCAAATTTGTCGTAAGACGTGATTACGACCCAACCCAAAATGTATAATCAGGATTATGAAAACAGCTGAAATTAAAGAATTAACAACTGCTGAGATCCAAGAGCGTTTGGCTACCGAGAAAGAGGCCCTCGTTCGCATGAAACTGAATCACAGCATTTCTCCGCTTGACAATCCGTTGCAGATTAAGGTGGCTCGTAAGACTATTGCTCGCCTTGCAACCGAACTTCGTCAAAGAGAATTAACAAAGTAAAAAACGAATTGACATGGAAACAAGAAATCTAAGAAAAGAGCGTCAGGGTATTGTCGTTTCCAACAAGATGGACAAGACTATCGTAGTTGCAGTTCACTGGAAAGAGAAACACCCTATTTATGGCAAGTTTGTCAATAAAACTCGCAAGTTCCATGCTCACGACGAAAGGAATGAGTGCGGTATCGGCGATACTGTACGCATTATGGAGACTCGTCCATTGAGCAAAACTGTTCGTTGGCGTTTAACTCAAATTGTAGAAAGGGCTAAGTAATATGGTACAACAAGAATCAAGACTCGTAGTTGCGGACAACTCAGGTGCTAAAGAGGCATTGTGCATCCGCGTTCTTGGCGGAACCAAAAAGCGTT
>JBGVFY010000008.1:0-77606 GCA_045121435.1 Paludibacteraceae bacterium
GTCCGTTTTACCCTCATGGAGGTATTCCCATTCCTTTTACTCCTGGAATGACTGCAGTTAGTGTGGAAGGCATATGGCAAGGTTTGAAAGTGTTCGAATATGAAGATATAAGCATCGAAACGCTCCAAAATAAAACAATGAAAAATCTCAAGCGTACGGTTCGTAAGTACGGCACTCCCAAGGGGCATCGAAAAGGAGTATATGGCACAGAGTTACTAGATTATTTCTCGGCTCGTATGCTAATATACATACCGTCATATAAATGGGTATTAGACAACATACCCGAAGTTCAAAATGTGGTGAATAGAATCAAAATGCGAGCAAAAGATAATGATATTGTACTGCTTGATTATAACACAAATACAGACTTTCGTGACATAAGTAAGCCAATATCACATGCAGGATTATTAAAAGCCTATATAGATGGTACATATCCCATTGATGGTGTAAATTATCAACCATTAACAGCAGAAGAGATAGCTGCTAAAAAATCAATTAAAAAGAAATCAAACAAAAAATCAAAAAAACAATTAGAATTATTTTAAATTTAAATATTATGAATACCATTCTAGAATTTATCAAAGAAGATCCTTACCTAATCGTTGCAATTTTAGTTGTATTAATCGTGATTGCGCTACAAATATTTTTCTTTCATGGCACAAGAAAGAAGATTCAACAACTAACCTCTCTTTTCTCTTCTGTCCATAACCTGCATATTGTTAAAAGCAAGATTTCAAAAGATGATTTAGAATCAAAAGCGGTCATTGAGAAGAAGGCCTCCAATCCGACTTCATGTAATAATGAAGAATTAGAAAATGATGAGCAATTAGTGAACTTGATTGCAGAAAAAGTAAAAGGCAATTATATTTTTTCTGAGATACTCAAACTTACTAATGCTTATCTCTGTAAAAATGTAGGAACATCCGCAGATTTAAATGTAATTGAAGACATTTGTGAAAAACGAATAGATGGGTTAAATCACGAAATAACCAACACTATCAATGTCCCACTTTATCTAGGACTCGGTGGCACTTTCATTGGTATCATTATGGGAGTTTTGGGTGTAGCGAATAATATAGACGCATTATTTTTGATAGATGCTACTACGAATAGTCAAACAGGAACAGAAATAGTAGCAACGATGAATGCTATCACCCCACAAACAACATGCACTACAGTTCCAAATAGAATGGGTAATATGGATCCATTAATGAATCTTTTGTTAGGGGTAGGTATTGCTATGTTTGCTAGTTTTATTGGACTCGTTCTTATGATTTGGAACTCTGCGATAGAATATAAAAATGCTTTAACAACTGCGGAAACCGGCAAAAGTGATTATTTTGACTTTGTTCGCCGTGAATTGATGCCTACATTATCCAATAGCATGGCGACAAGTTTAAACTCCCTGCGTGGTGTACTTGGTCACTTTGTAGATAACTTCGGACGCAACTTAGATGCATATGCGGATTCAGCACAATTACTGAATGATAATCTTGAAAAGCAACACCTAGTGTTGGTAGAGATTAATAAACTAAGCATCTCAGAAACTGCCAATGCAATTAGTGAATCATTCATAAAACTGAAAGAGTCATCCGAAGCATTAGAAACATTCCATGATTATCAAAAGGGATTGAATTCAACAATAGAGCGTGTAGATGAATCAGTTACGAAAATTGAAGATATTATCAAAAACTTTAAGAATTTCTCATCTGCCTTAAATGTCGTTGTACAAAATCAAAATGCTGCGAGCGAATTACAACAACAATTTAAAGAATCAATAGAGCAGAACTTTCCTACAGGTAGTGATGCTAGGGAAATTTGGAGAAAACAATTTGATTATCTCATCGAAGATGCTCAAACTATTAGTACAGCACTAAACAATCAGTTGGCAGAAAACACCGAATATATCAAGTCATTTGTGGAAAGTAATAAGATTGTATTTGAATCTTTTGGACAACAAAGCCAAATTATGCAGCAATTAGCAGAATATGTAAAATTGCAAGGTGAATGCTATTCTTCTTTACAAAAAGAAATAGCCGATATGAGACATGAGCAGATTAAATCACAAGAAATGACCCTTGATTTAAATAAAGATCTTGTGATGGTAATCAAAGAGTTAAAAAATGCAATGATTGATTTAAAAACAAAGTAGACAATGGCTAAAGATACACGACAAGATTCATTTTGGACAAGTTATGCAGACTTAATGACAAGCCTATTTTTCATTATGCTCGTCTTATTCGTAATTTGTATGATTCAAGTAAGTAGAAAAAACATCGAATTAGGCATTGCTTTAGGAAAAGTTCAGATTGAAAATGAACAATATAAGCGACTTTTACAGATGAATGAACAATTTAACTTGCTTTCTAAATCTACATGTTTGGAATATGATTCTGTGAAACGAATGTTTTATGCCAAGGACTTAGTTGGTATAGAAATATTCTATCCTGATGAAGACAACATAAAAGATGAATACATCGATACGGTTGATAAAATAGGTCAAGATCTTATTGCAATATTAAAAGAACTAGGCAAAAACAATTTTAGTTACCAACTGGTCATTGAAGGTACTGCTGCTATACCATGGAACAACTTACAAAATAATAGTTTTAATCCAGATTCAAAATATGCTTACGAATTAAGTTATCATAGAGCACTAGCTCTATACAATGCTTGGAGAAAATATGATTTCAGAAAATATAATACAGAGATTATCATTGCAGGTAGTGGTTTTAATGGTATTAATCGTGATAATTTAGTCGAAGAAAATAATAAAAGATTTATAATACAAATAATACCCAAAGTACAACGACCAAACTAATATTTATGTCGCTTAATTTTATACAAAAATACAAACTCAAAGCTTTATATAAGCAACATCCAAAGAAGGTTTGTGCATTCCTAAGTGTAAAAGAAATATCGGATGTCACTTTGCAGGATGTAGAATTTCAATGTTTACATCAATTGTTTGCATTAACAAAACAGGACTGGGAAGATTGGGAGCACTTGTTGTCCTATGCTAACACATTACTCCGTAAATATAAAAGTACGGTTGTTTCATATATGAACGAAAACTTTAAAAAATCCCAAATAGATACCCTCACATTGAATGAGTTGCGTTTAATGAGCATGGAATCTGATTCTTATTGGCTTAAACGGATTAAAATGCAGGCGGAAGCTGATGCTCTTTCCACGACACAAATAAATGGAGTTATCCTATATAAAACTATTCACAAGGATAGTGGAATTATAGATATAGTAAAACATGCTAATGAGATACAAGAATTACAAAATAGGTATGATTTTTCGTTGAAATCTAAAAACGCAATACATGAGTTTAATTTATTTTCAGAATATGTTTCTAAATTAGTACAAACAAAGACTACGAGAAACGATATTATTTATCATACATATCAAATTAATGTATATGATGTATTTGGAAAAATGGAATTTACAAATATTCAGTATTGCCAAATTTCACGATTAGCTTATAGTTCTTATCGTTTGGAAGAACAAGGCGCAACTATGCAAAAGAGGTATTCATACTATACTGATTTTGTATCAAAAAAAATACATTGGAATGCCGATGTATGTAATCAATACATTGAATTAATTACGGATTTGTATGAAAAATATAGCGATTTGTTTTGTGCTATTTTTGTGACATCCAATAGTGATGGAGTGCTTAGAGATAGTTATATCTATAATTACAAATATATACTTCGTGAATTAAAGAAACGAGACATACCATGTTATGGTTTAAACAAAGGCCTATGGCGTCATCATAAATTTCAATACTACTTATTGATAGACTTTTTTACAACACACGAGGATATGAATGCTAATATACAAACCATTTTACAAACACACGATATTACGCCTTCATTTGCATATCTTTCTATCACACGAAAAATGACAGATATGGAGGTAGAGAAATGTATAGAACAACAAGGTTCATAATTCCCAATACTGTATATTCGAAATATATTTCCTCTAAAATTCCCTACAACAATGAAACACCTACTAATCCTCCCCGTCGCTCTTCTTTTAATAGTCACCTCTTGCGCCAAACAAGTAACATCTTCTGAGCAAGACAACATAACCGACTCCACGCTAAGTCACATCTTCCATGCTACATTAGATAGTACGCGCACAATCATGGAAGTGAAAGGTGATATCCTCCAGTTGATTGACACGATGCAATGCCATGTGGAACATCATCCAGATATAAATATTCGCATTGGCGCAAAGAGTTTGGCATGCACCTTGTTGCAATTAATGATGGATGAAACTATCAATACTCCAGAAGAAGTGACATTTACTATCGACACGCTACTAATGCCATTAACCAATGTAATAACTACTTGGTATTACGATACAATAGCATTAGAAACATTAGGTTATTCATGCTTGAATCAAGCCGTAATAAAGTATGAAGAATATGACGATGCAAACCATGTTAGCATTCTTGATGTAGTCTTATCGCCCGAAAATGATTTTTTGACACTTACACTGCCTGACGATCCTGTTGTATTTGTAGCCATTGCTTTTTCAAAAGGCATAGACGATATAAATGGTGCATCGTTTGGATGGGAGGATGCTTTGGAGATTCAATCTGAAGAATCTATCAGCGAAAAAGTGTACTTTGGGCAAGAAATGGTAGATGCTATGTTGTCACATGATGTGATGTATATTGCATATACAGAAACCGACCCTGCAAAAACCAGGAATGAAAATTTCCACTCTTGTATGCTATTGTTAGATAAATTCCAACAGCAATACAAATCTGTTAAGAGCAAAAATAGCAAATAATAAATTTAAATATGTAATCCCAAACAATACCTTCGGCACAATCGTCTTATCTCACCTAACGATTCGAACGAATCTGGTGATTTTTCTTATCTCGCCCAATGGGCTCGAACGATTAATCGCAAGCGATTTTTCGGCACGCGAAAACTTTTTTCAAAAAAATACACCCATGCGGAAGTGGTTATAATACAGCCACTTCCGCATACTATATATACCACTTTTCTCTCCAAATTCTGCAACGCCTTTACTTACCAACCACAAAAACACTCAACAATATACCGCAAAAACACTCAATAAAATGCCACAAAAATGCGCAATAAATTAGAGAATATATCAAAAAAGAAAAGCAAGTACCTCTGCGAGAACCTGATTTGTTGATTGTTATTACAGGTGGACAACTTGCATATACTCGTGAAGATGGTGTCAAAGTAATACCATTGAATACCTTCCGCGCCGAAGATTTTTATAGCATGATTATAGAAGCTGATACATATAAGATAATGTTTTTCTATATAGTTTTCGCTACATTTACAGAAGATTCAGCGGTTGAGTATCGTGCAAGGCGATACTCAGAGCGGTAGCAATTTATTACGGAGTACAAGGAAAAAAGCGAGAGCATAAGTGTGGTAAATAAGATTTATAAGATTTCTGCGCGTAGCACAAGGAGTTTATTCTCTCATAACACAACAGCCACAGAAAGCCCATAGAACTCCCACAGATCTCCTATAGTGATCGCCTAATCCGCAGTAAACTTTTCACTATCCACTGCTGACTTCAGCAAAATGTATGCACAAATGTATGCGCATACAAAAATTTTTCAAAAAAAACACATTCATGCAGAAGTTCCTATAATACAGATACTTCTATATGTTACATGTACCATATTAACCCTCAAAACCTCAAAATGTATGCGCAAAAACACCAAAACGCTGAGTATTCAGCATCCCTATAATATATAGAGAGGTTCATTGAGCGCTTGCGGTGTTGGCGAGTGCGATGTGGTTGATTTAATGTTGTTGTAGTTGTTGGTTATTTATTTTCCCTGAGCGCGGTAGAATGTTGATGTTGTCGTCTAATAAAGTTAGGCGCATTCCTATGCTGAAATGTGGGAATACAATATTTTATGGCAAGAATATTTGTGTATCTCAAAAAAAAAAACTACCTTTGCAGACAAATTGAATATCTTACATGGTTAGCATTGAACATCTTAGCATAGAATTTTCATCGCGTCCAATATTGGACGATATTACCTTTTTGATTAATCCTCGCGATCGCATTGCCCTCGTAGGTAAGAATGGCGCAGGCAAAACCACCCTACTCCGCCTCTTGGCAGGCGTAGAAACACCCACCTCTGGACGCATTTCCAAAATGGGCGACCTGACCATCGGCTACCTGCCACAGGTGATGATGCATGTGGATGGAAAAACGCTGAGGGAGGATGTAATGTCAATATTAGGCGATAAGGCGAAAGGCGAGGAGGTGAGAGGCGAAGAAGCACGGTTTATTGCCGAGATGGATAGGACGATTATCGGTTTGGGCTTTGAGCGTAAAGACTTTGACCGCCCATGTTCGGAGTTCTCAGGCGGATGGCGCATGCGTATCGAATTGGCAAAGATATTATTGCAACACCCTGACCTTCTGCTACTTGACGAGCCTACCAACCACCTTGATATCGAGTCTATTCAATGGTTGGAGGAGTTTCTAAAGACCAATGGTAGCGCACTCGTCTTGGTGAGCCATGACCGCGCTTTCCTTGACAATGTCACCACACGCACCATTGAGATTACCCTCGGGCGAATATACGACTACAATGTGCCTTACACCCAATTTAAGGTACTGCGCCAAGAGCGTCACGAGCAACAAGTACGCGCCTATCTGAATCAACAAAAGATGATTCTAGAGACCGAGGAGTTTATCGAGCGTTTCCGTTATAAAGCCACCAAGGCGGTGCAAGTGCAGTCTCGCATCAAGCAACTGGAGAAGCTGGAGCGCCTTGAGGTGGATATAGAGGACAACTCACGCCTGAGTTTGCGTTTTCCACCTGCGCCACGCAGCGGCGATTTCCCTGTGATAGTGGAAGAATTGCGCAAAGATTTTGGTGAACACATGGTATTCCAAAATGCCACCTTCACTATCCGTCGTGGCGAAAAAGTGGCGTTTGTAGGCAAGAACGGTGAGGGTAAGACCACCTTGGTGCGTTGTATCATGGGACAGTTAGATTATATGGGAACGCTGAAGATTGGACATAATGTCAAGATTGGCTACTTTGCCCAAAACCAAGCCGCGCTATTGGATGGTGAACTAACTGTATTTCAAACGATTGACAATGTAGCTGTAGGCGACATCCGCACACAGATTCGCAATATCTTAGGTGCGTTCATGTTCGGTGGCGAAGCATCAGAAAAGAAGGTCAAAGTATTATCTGGTGGCGAGCGTAGCCGTTTGGCAATGATTCGTTTACTGCTGGAGCCATGCAACCTATTGATACTGGATGAGCCTACCAACCACCTTGACATGCAGTCGAAAGATGTACTGAAAGCCGCGTTGAAGGAGTTTAACGGCACAGTGATTTGCGTGAGTCACGACCGCGACTTCTTGGACGGACTGGTGGATAAGGTATATGAGTTTGGTGGTGGCAAAGTGCATGAACACTTGGGCGGAATATACGATTTCTTGCGCAGCAAAAGGATTGATTCGCTGCAGGAACTCGAAAGAAAGAATCAAGAGGCGAAGGGCGAAAGGTTAGAGGTTAAAGGCGAAGCCACTTCTGCGAAGTTGGATTATGCCGCCCAAAAAGCGGCTGCCGCAGCACGCCGCAAAAAGGAAAAACAGATAGCGGATGTGGAAGCAGCCATCGCCAAACTGGAGCAAGAACAACAAGAAATAGAGACACTCCTCGCCGATGTGGCACACCAAACCACCGAGAATTTCCAACGCTACGAGCATATCAAACGCGAAATGGAGCAACGCCTCTATGAGTGGGAAATACTCAGCGAAGAGGAGTAAAAATAGTCTTTTCAGTAAAATCTTTGATTTTATTTGCATATCTGCAAAATTTTTCGTACCTTTGCAGCGTCATTAGTGCGCCTATATGAAGGAGATAATTGAATACATCATTACATTCTTGCTTTATGGCAATGAAGAAGCCGCTAAGCAAGTAGGCTATACCGCTGATGAGAGTCAGTGGAGCAACTACCGCGTAGTGATTGTGCCTAACGGATATTTAGGCAAAGAGATTGTTATGCCCAGTCTAAATGAGGCGAAAGGCGAAAGGCGAGAGGCTGAAAGTACGGAAAATACAACATGGATTATTCGTACCGACATTATTTATAACACCTTCTTTTTTATTTCTCGAGCAGAGGAATTAATTAATAATCAACGCGATGAGCATGGGCGTTTTTTGGCAAAGTACTCCATATTGGGCGAACAAAATCGCCTGATGATTCCTACGGTGGATGAGTACGCTCGCATGCTGATGAAATTACTTAACCTTCCATTGCCCACTCCTTCTTTCTGTCAGGTCTATTTGACACATGATGTAGATTCTATTGCGCATTACCGCCACTTGCGTGGAGCCATGGGCGGCATATTACGCGGTCAGTGGCGCAAGGTATTGGCTTCGCAACGCGACATTCACAATGACCCTGCCTTTACCTTCTCGTGGTTGATTAAGCAAGACAAGATGGTGGAAGAAGCAACTTGTATTTACTTCGTAAAAGACACCATGGGTAAGGGGTATGACTATCCGCAATATCAACTCAATGGTAAGGATTTTGAAACAGCAGAACAGTTGATAAAGAATAGTGGCGCCAAAATTGGATTACATTCGAGCTATTATGGAGGAGATATGACCAAGATTATCGTCTTCACACACATGGTAAACAAAGAGGCTGCCGTAGATCAAGCAACGGGTAAGTTAAAGGATTTGTTCCACCGTAGTCACTATCTCCGTTGCTCAATAGATGATATGCAATCGCTGATTGGATTAGGTATAACGGATGATTTTACCATGATGTTCCCCGACCAAGTGGGTTTCCGCTTGCAAACGACTCGCGCGGTGCGTTGGATCAATCCTAAGACGATGACACTCACGAACTTAGTGCTGCACCCATTGACCGTAATGGACTGCACACTAAGCAATAGCAACTATATGAACCTCAACGAAGATGAGGCATATTTTGAGTGCCAACGACTGTTTGAAAAGATACATCAGAATGGTGGTGAAGTAGTGATATTATGGCACAACACCACCCCTGAGAACAACAACTATCATTGCACATTGTATCCAAAGTTGTTGGATATTGTTTGTAGTTTTAAGGCTAAAGGTTGAAGGTAAGAGAGATGAAACTGAATATACTGATATTAGCAGACCCTTTTGGTAAGCCCTCTTACGCACCCAGATTGCGCTATTTGTGCAACTATCTTGCAGCCAAAGGGCATACCATTGCAGTATATACCGAGCAGTTTCAGCCATATGATTTTGCACACACCTACCCCATCATTGAGAAACCTATTGCCTATCATAATCAATGGCAATGGGCATGGCAATCGCTGTGGTCATTACTGACCGATTGGCGCAATCGTAGGTTCTCACAATGGGTTCGCGAGCAAGTAAAGGCTCAACAGTTTGACTTAGTGTTCTGCACCACATTCTCTACCTTTCCTCTGCGTGCAGCATACGAAGTAGCCCGCGAAAAGCATATTCCACTCATTACCGACATTCGCGATTTGGACGAGCAAGTGCCTGGTGCTCAATACCAAAGCCATCGTCAATGGTGGGCACGACCTTTCCGCAATTGGTACAGAGCAGTCAATATCCGCCGCCGCAATCGCGTATTACGCGCAGCGGATGCTGTGACCACTATCTCGCCATGGCATGTGGCGTTTATTCGTCCATATAATCGCCATACACACCTTATATACAACGGCTATAACCCCGCTCAATTCTATGCGGAAGACACGCCAAGCGATGTGTTCCGCATCTCATATATAGGACGTCTATACGAGTTTCAGAGTACCGCGTTGGTAGAGCAAGCCATTCGCGAATTGAACCTTCCCCATGTGGAGCTCAATATCCACACTCCTGATTGCATCCCCATTCCACTCAGTGCAGTGGGCGATGAACTCCGCCGCAGTAGTATTGCGTTGGTGCTAACGAACCCCAATGCCAAGGGTATGATGACAACGAAGTTCTTTGAGGCACTGGGTTGTGAGAAGCCTGTGCTATGCACGCCTTCGGACAACGGTCTGTTGGCGCAGACTATCCGCGAGACCAATGCGGGATTGGCTTCATCTGATATTAATGAGATTAAAGAATTTATTTTAGAGAAATACCACGAGTGGCAGCAAAATGGTTTTACCCGTCAAGCTGTCATCAACAAAGAGCAGTTCTCGCGCGAGAAACAAGCGGAGCAATTTGCACTATTATTTAATTCCATTATATGAGCGGACAACACTTACATATTATAACATTTGATGTTCCATATCCTGCAAACTATGGTGGAGCTATTGATGTTTATTATCGCATTAAGGCATTACACGCATCTGGAGTGCAAATTATACTACATTGCTTTCATAAGGATAATATGGTTACTCGATACCCAGAACTGGAGTCACTATGTGAAAAAGTACACTATTATCAGCGTTCTAACAATCTATTTGACCATATACATTTTCAACCATTTGTAGTTAGAAGTCGCAGATCAAAAGACTTACTCAACAATCTACTTCAGAATAACTTTCCTATTCTCTTCGAAGGACTTGTATCATGCTCGTTGATTAACCATCCATTGCTACATCTCCGAAAGAAATATTTTAGAGAATGTAATGTGGAGCATGACTATTTTTATGCCTTAGGGAAGGCTACCAGTGTATTATGGAAAAAAATATTTTATTTTTCTGAAGCAATAAAATTATATTTCTTTCAATCTCGATTGAAATACGCCACCAAGATATTGGCATTGGCTCATCAAGATGAGGATTATTTCAAACAAACTTTTCCTACTATTCCCGTCATATATATTCCTTGTTTTCACGCCAACGAAACCATCACCAGCAAGACTGGAATAGGAAAATACATTTTATATCATGGTAATTTAGCTGTGCCTGAAAACGAATTAGCAGCTACACATATCATTCAACATTTGGCTGATCGATTGAGCCCTATCTCGCTCATTATAGCGGGTAGTAATCCAACTGACAAATTGCGCTACATAGCCGAAAAAAAATACAATGTCAGTTTAGTGACTAATCCAACTGCACAAGAAATGGAAGATTTAATCCAAAATGCACAGATACATCTACTCATTACCAACCAACCTACTGGCTTAAAACTCAAGTTGTTGAATGTATTGTACCAAGGCAGGCATATTGTTGTTAATCCAAATATGGTTGTAGGAACAGAACTTTGTAAAATGTGCCATATAGGTCAAGACGACAATGCCATAATACAGCTATGCCACGACTTATATCCTATCGCATTTACCGAAAAGGATATCTCAAAACGAGCAGATTTATTGCACATTTTCGACAATAACTATTTGATTAGCAATTTAACCGAAGTAATTTTTTAATATATATGAATACACTTCTTCAACTACTCCGCTCAGAGGTTATTCCAGCTATCGGTTGTACAGAGCCAATAGCTGTGGCATTGTGTACAGCTCGTGCCAAAGAATTGTTAGGTGCAGAGCCTGACGAGATAACAGTCTACCTATCGAAGAATGTTTATAAGAACGCACTTGCAGTGGGTATTCCCAATACGGGTATGACGGGTCTGCCTATCGCGATTGCCCTTGGTGCTACAGTTGGCAAATCCGAGTATATGTTAGAGGTGCTACGTGATACGACGCCTAATGCAGTGGCATATGCCAAAGAATATATGTTGCGTGTACCCGCACAAATCCATATCAACTACGAAGCCCCCAGTATTCTATATATCCACGCAGAAGTGCGCAAAGGCGACCTTACCGCCCAAGCCACAATTATGGATGAGCATACCAACTTCGTTCCATCGCCTATATCCAATAGCTCCGCAGAAGTGTCCGATAGCCACGAAGTGGCGTCCGATAGCAAAGCGTCCGAATCTTCAGGCCTAAATCTCCGCCGTGTCTATGACTTCGCTATGGAGGTAGATACCAACGATATTACCTTCCTCAAAGAGGGTGCGGAGATGAATACCACCGCCGCAGAAACATCGTTTGCAGACCAATATGGTCACGGATTGGGTCGGTTGTTGCGCTCTACTACCCTATCTGCGACACCAGAGATGAAGCAACTCTTTGGAGATACCTTATTTACCAAAATCATCAGCTACACCTGCGGTGCGTGCGATGCCCGTATGTCAGGCGCGATGGTGCAAGTGATGAGTAATTCGGGCTCGGGCAATCAGGGTATTTCTTGCTCTATTCCCGTGTATTTATATGCGAAAGAGAATAATTGTAGCGAAGAGCGAACCCTTCGCGCATTGGCGCTCAGCAATCTCACCGTAATCTATATCAAACAGTCGCTTGGTCGTTTGTCGGCATTGTGCGGTTGCGTGGTAGCTGCCACGGGTTCCGCAGCAGGTATCACCTACCTCATGGGCGGCAACTACGAGGAGATTACTTACGCCATCAAGAATATGATAGCCAACATATCGGGCATGATCTGCGACGGTGCTAAACCGGGCTGCGCATTGAAAGTCACCAGCGGTGTGGCTACGGCTATCTTCAGCGCATATCTGGCTATGCAACACTCGTTTGCAGACTCCACCGAAGGTATTGTGGAGGATGACATCGATCGCACTATCCGCAACCTCACTCGCATTGGTCATGATGGTATGCAAGTCACCGATGACCTTATCCTTGACATTATGACACATAAACAATAACTCAACAATGGATAATTCAAAATTCATAATTCATAATTCAAAATTCAAGAAGATTCGCGCCTATCACACAGGCTTTATTCTACCTTTGGTAGATTTCCTCATTTTGTGGCCAATACTATTGATTATGCGTCGCAAGACGGCCACTTCGCTCGATTTGCGTTTCCTCGGCGACAAGAAAGCGATTGAGCAGGACATTCGCCGTGGTGCATTCTTTATGACCAACCACCGCGACATCTGTATGGACAATGCGTGGCTTACTTATCTGCTACGCACCCGCTATTTCATCCACCCCTATTTTGGTATTGGCAACAACCTTTTCGGCAAGTGGTGGATCGAACATGTAGTGCGTTTTCTGCGCGGGTTTGTAGTCATTCGCAATGGCGGTTTCCGCGACCAACGCGAGAACGCCATCACGCTCTCCGAATATATCCGTCACTTGCGTAAACGCCATAAATCCATATGGTTAGCACAACGCGAGGGACGCGCAAAAGATGGTAATGATGTCACCCAACCAGGCGTACTGAAGATGCTCACTTTTGAAGCCGAAGACTTTTTTGAGAGTATCAAGGAACTAAATATCTGCCCAGTGTCTATCTCCTATGAGTTTGACCCATGCGACTACCTCAAGGCGCGTGAGATGCAACTCAAACGCGATAATCCAAAGTGGAAGAAGTCGCGCAAAGATGACCTCGTATCCATGAAGGTTGGTATTGATGGACAAAAAGGGCGCATTGTTTATCGCCTCACGCCATCTATCAACCATGAGATAGATGAGGCCTTGGCTGCGCACCCTGAGTTGCGCACGCTCAGCCGCAACGAGCAGATTCAGTTCGTATGCCAACTCATTGACCGCCATATCCACTTGGGCTATGAGATATACGAGCGTGGCGAGGCGTTTGACCAATACATCGAGAGTCGCCTACAACTCATTCACCTCTCCAACAAGGACACGGACTACCTCCGCGAACGCCTTTATGAGATGTACAACTATCCTGTACTCAACTACAACAAAGCAAAAAATAATACGACTATATGATAACTATTGAACAACTGAAAGAAATTCAACAACGCGCGGACAAGCTCAAGCAATACTTGGCTATAGATGAGAAGCGCGTGCAACTCGAGGAAGAAGAACTCCGTACACAAGACCCTGGATTTTGGGAGGATGCCAAGGCTGCCGAAGCACAAATGCGCAAGGTGAAAGGCATTAAAGCATGGATTGAAGGCTACGAAGGTGTGCGTGCTGCCACCGAGGAGTTGCAACTCGCATTCGACTACTACAAAGAGGAACTGGTGACCGAAGAAGAGGTAGATGCTGCATACGCACATGCCGTGAAAGAGGTAGAGACCCTCGAAATGAAGAACATGCTTTCGCACGAAGAGGACCAAATGCCTGCTGTGCTGAAAATCGTTTCGGGTGCAGGTGGTACCGAGGCTCAAGACTGGGCAGAACAACTCATGCGCCTCTACCAACGCTATTGCGAAAAGCATGACTACAAAGTGACTATCGCCAACCTCCAAGAAGGTGATGAAGCAGGTATCAAGACCGTGACTTTCAATATCGAAGGCGACATGGCATACGGTTACCTCAAATCGGAGAACGGTGTGCACCGCCTTGTTCGCGTGAGTCCATACAATGCACAAGGCAAGCGAATGACCTCCTTTGCTTCGGTATTTGTGGTACCATTGATTGACGATACGATTGATATTCATGTGGATCCTGCGGGTATCTCTTGGGATACTTTCCGTTCTTCGGGAGCAGGTGGTCAGAATGTGAACAAGGTGGAATCGGGTGTGCGCTTGCACTATAAGTTCATTAACCCACTCACCAACCAACCTGATGAGATTGTGATTGAGAACACCGAGACACGCGACCAGCCAAAGAACCGCGAGAATGCACTCCGTCACTTGCGTAGCCAACTCTACGAATTGGAATTGGAGAAACGCCGCCAAGCCGCAGCCAAGGTAGAAGCAGGCAAAAAGAAGATTGAATGGGGCAGCCAAATCCGCAGTTATGTCTTCGATGACCGCCGCGTAAAAGACCACCGCACCAACTACCAAACCAGCAATGTAAACGCTGTGATGGATGGCGATATTGATGAGTTTATCAAAGCATATCTCATGGAATTTCCAGATTAAACATTGCACGAGATTCCGATGAGGTTCCAATCAGGTTCCGATGCCGATAGGTGGCAAACCTAAGGCTACACAGATGAAAAAATAACAAAAAGCATAACACTTATGAAAAAAATTCTCTTTTCTCTCGTGCTTGGCGCAATGAGCGTTAGCATGATGGCGCAAGACGCCAACGAGGCAAAAGGCGATACCATTGAGGGTTTTCGCTTCACCACAGTAGATAGCATTGCTATCACTCCAGTCAAAGACCAAAACCGCAGCGGAACATGCTGGAGCTACTCCACTATCGGTTTCCTTGAGAGCGAACTCCTGCGCATGGGTAAAGGTGTACACGACTTGAGCGAGATGTTTGTTGTTCACCATACCATGCTCGACCGTGCAGAGTATGTGGTACGTATGTACGGAAACGCACAGTTTGCTTGTGGAGGTTCGGCATATGATGTCATCTACTGCTTGAAGAACTACGGTTTGGTGCCACAAGAGGCTATGCCTGGTATCAAGTATGGTAGCACCCCTGCCGATACATTGCCTGTTCACACCGAGTTGGACGCAGTGGCAGGTGGTGTAGTGAAAGCAGTGACCAATAGCGGACTCAAAAAACTGACCCCAGTATGGAAAAAAGCCCTTTCAGCAGTTTACGACACCTATCTTGGCGAGTGCCCTGAGACCTTTACTTACAATGGCAAAGAATATACTCCAAAGTCCTTCGCCGAGGAATTGGGCTTGAATGCCGATGATTATGTCAGCATTACCAGTTATACCCACCACCCATTCTACACTACTTTTGCGTTGGAGGTACCCGACAACTGGCGTATGGACCAAATGTACAATGTGCCAATGGACGAGATGATGGCTATCATTGACAACGCTTTGGCAAACGGCTATACCCTGGCTTGGGGTGCAGATGTCAGCGAGATGTGCTTTACCCGCAAAGGATTAGGTGTTGTGCCAGAGGAGGAGAAAGCTGCCGACCTCAGCGGTAGCGATGCGGCTCGTTGGTTAGGTCTTTCGGCTACCGACAAACGCGAAGAATTGACCAAGAAACCTCTTCCAGAGAAGGTTATCACCCAAGAGATGCGCCAAGCAGCATACGATAGTTGGGAGAATACCGATGACCACGGCATGCAAATCTTTGGTGTGGCAAAAGACCAAGACGGCAAACGCTACTACATGGTGAAGAACTCTTGGGGTACACAAAAGAGCGATTATAAGGGTATTTGGTATGTATCGGAGGCATATATGCAATACAAGACCAACGATGTGTTGGTTCACAAGAATGCCATTCCAAAAGATATCCGCAAGAAATTGGGTATCAAATAAGGTACATATCCATACACACAACAAATAAAATCGCCCATTGTGGCGATTTTATTTGCATATATGCGAAAATTGTAGTACCTTTGCGCGATTTTTTGGAAATATACACCTTATATATATATAATAATAGAGTGATGAAAAATTTTGTAGAAGAATTGCGTTGGCGTGGCATGCTGCAAGATATGATGCCAGGCACAGAAGAACAGTTGTTGAAAGAGCCTACTGCTGCTTACTTGGGTATTGACCCTACAGCAGATAGTTTGCATATTGGTCACCTTTGCGGTATCATGATGCTCAAGCACCTGCAAAATGCAGGTCACAAGCCTATCGCTTTGATTGGTGGTGCTACGGGTATGATTGGTGACCCCAGTGGCAAGTCCGCTGAGCGTAACCTGCTGGATGAAAAGACCTTGCGTCATAACCAAGAGTGTATCAAAAAGCAATTGGAGCGTTTCCTCAACTTCGGCGAAGGTGAGAATGCAGCCGAACTCGTGAACAACTACGATTGGATGAAGGATTACACCTTCTTGGATTTCGCACGCGAGGTAGGTAAACTCATTACCGTGAACTATATGATGGCTAAAGACTCGGTGAAGAAACGCTTTAACGGCGAGTGTAGCCAAGGTATGTCGTTTACCGAATTTACCTATCAGTTGTTGCAAGGCTATGACTATGTATATCTGAACAAGCACAAAAACTGCAAACTGCAAATGGGTGGTAGCGATCAATGGGGCAATATCACCACAGGTACTGAACTCATTAAGAAAATGGGCGGTGGCGAGGCATTTGCTTTGACTTGCCCACTGATTACCAAAGCCGATGGTGGTAAGTTTGGTAAGACCGAGAGTGGCAATGTATGGCTCGACCGCAAGTACACCAGCCCATATCGTTTCTACCAATTCTGGCTCAATGTGAGCGATGATGATGCAAAACGCTATATCCGTATCTTCACCTGCTTGGACAAAGAAACTATTGATGCCCTGATTGCAGCACACGATGAGGCACCTCACATGCGCAGCCTGCAAAAGCGTTTGGCAGAAGAAGTAACCATAATGGTACACAGCCGCGAGGACTATGAGGCTGCTGTGGAGGCAAGCAATATCCTCTTTGGCAATGCTACACACGAGGCATTGAGCCGCCTCAGCGAAGAGACTTTCTTGCAAGTGTTTGACGGTGTAGAGAAATACGAAGTAAGCCTTGAGGAGTTGAACGCAGGTATCCCTCCATTGGATTTGTTGGCAGAGAAGACCAAAATCTTCCCTTCCAAAGGCGAGGCTCGCAAGATGATTATTGCCAACGGCTTCTCTATAAACAAAGAGAAGTTTACCGACCCACAAAAGGCAATCACCGCCGAGATGCTGCTCAATGGCAAGTATCTGCTCTGCCAAAAGGGAAAGAAGAATTACTACATTATCGAGGCAAAATAAGGCACTGAGGGCTGTTTTTCGACCGATTTTGATAAAAATTGCATAAAAAACGCACTTTTTTGCCAAAATATTTGGTCATGTCAAAAAAAAGCAGTACCTTTGCACCCGCTTTCGAAAAGGAAGTAAACGGTGACCAATGGTATAAAGGCTATTACGTCAGATTTTGGTTCTGAAAATCTTGGTTCGATTCCAGGTTGGTCAACAAAGAAGCCCGCATGTCGGGCTTTTTTTGAGAGAAATCTCATATGTGTGATGGGATACGGGCAGCCACACCGATACAATTATTCTGCCCCATATTGAGTAACACTTTATAAAAGAATGAAAACATTTGAATTGGTAGGTACTCCTCGTAGCGAGTACGGCAAGAAAGCAGCAAAGGCTTTCCGCAAAGAGAATCTTGTTCCTTGCAACTTGTATGGCATGGGCGAGAACATTACTTTCACAGTAACTGTTGATGATGTTCGCAAATTGATCTACACTCCAGACACTATGGCTGTAGCATTGACCATTGGCGATACCAAGAAGATGGCTGTGGTAAAAGAGTTGCAATTCCACCCAGTATCTGAGGAGTTGTTCCACATTGATTTCTTGGAGGTAAACGAGCAAAAGCCTGTAACCGTAGCTATTCCAGTACAACTGACTGGTCACGCAGAAGGTGTAAAAGCCGGTGGTAAGTTGTCTTTGGAGATGAAGAAACTGAAAGTGAACGGTATCTATACACAAATTCCTAACCGCGTTGAGATTGATGTAACCACTCTCGGTTTGGGCAAGAAATTGTATGTAGGTGCAGTAGCCATGGCAGAGGGTCTTAAATTGATGAACCCAGCAGACGCATGTGTGGCTCAAGTTAAGGCAACTCGTGCAAGCCAACAAGCCGCTGCAGCCGCTGCGCCAGCAAAAGGCAAAAAGAAATAATCACACCACTCATTAGAGCGGTAAAGAAAAAGAGTGGAAAAGAAATTTCTTTCCACTCTTTTTAATTTAGAGAACGCTTCGCTACTATTTATCGTTTAAAGTTTAAGGACAAGGATATGAAATATCTGATTGTTGGATTAGGAAATATCGGCGATGAGTATGCTAATACGCGCCATAACATAGGCTTCATGATGTTGGATGCTTTTGCAGAAAGCAAAAATGCCACATGGGAAGACAAACGCTATGGCTTCGTGGCACGCTGTCGCGCTAAAAGTGCGGAGATTATCCTGCTCAAACCCTCCACCTACATGAATCTAAGCGGCAATGCTGTACGCTATTGGCTGCAACAAGAAAAAATTCCCATAGAAAACATGCTGGTGTTGGTGGATGATTTGAACCTGCCTTTTGGCAGTATCCGCATGCGCAAACAAGGTAGCAATGGCGGACACAACGGACTGGGACATATTCAGCAAGTACTTGGTACACAGAACTATGCACGCCTCCGTTTTGGTATTGGCAACGACTTTAGCAAAGGTGCACAATGCCATTTCGTACTCGGGCAATGGAGCGAAGAAGAGCAAAAGGCACTACCCGACCGCCTGAAACTGGTCAGCGAGATTATCCCCTCGTTCTGCTTGCAGGGCATGGACAGAACGATGAATCAATTTAACGGGAAATGACACAACTCTGGAAATATCCGTGGTTAGTGGCAGCATGCAACTTGCTGTTGGTAATGGTGTTATACACCATTTCACGGTTATTTTTCTATTGGGTGAACATAGATCTCTACCCTCATGTATCTTTCAGCCATTTATTGGAAATGTTGGCTGGCGGTTTGCGTTTTGATTTAACGGCTATACTCTATCTCAACTCACTGTATATATTGTTGGCGATATTGCCTCTACCTGCCCATATTCGCAATCATACCACCTATATCCGCACTGCCCAATGGGCATTTTGGGTGCCCAATATCCTTGGTTTCATTGCCAATTGCATGGATATGGTGTATGTCCGCTTCACCGACAGACGCACCACCTGCACCATTTTTACTGAGTTTCAAAACGATGACAACTTGGTCAGTATCATTGGGCAATCCGTTCTGCAATATTGGTATGTTACGCTGTTTGGCATAGCATTGCTCACCTTATTTATTCTATGCACACGCAAGCAATGGCAAGCCCCTACAACGCGCAAAGCATGGATATACTACACCACAGAAAGTGCGTTAATGCTGATTTCAATCTATTTCGTAGTGATTGGCATACGCGGTGGATTCGGCAAATACACACGCCCTATCACCATTTCCAACGCCCTACAATACACCAACACCCCCCAAGAAACAGCCATTCTGCTCAACACTCCCTTCTCGCTGATGAAATCATTGGAAAATACCACCTATATCCACCCACATTACTTCAGCAACGAGCAAGCTGAAGAGATTTTTTCGCCCATACATACCGATGAAATCGGAGAAAATCGACTATCCGAACATACCAGAGGAGCATTAGGACAAACCAATGTAGTAGTATTGATATTGGAATCATTCTCCAAAGAATATATCGGATTCTACAATCAGCATATTGATGATTATAAGGGATATACCCCATTTTTAGACTCACTATTGACGCATTGCATTACCTACACCCACTCGTTTGCTTCGGGCAGGAAGTCAATTGATGCTATGCCTTCGGTCTTATCCTCAATCCCCATGCTGATTGAGCCTTATATCGTAACCCCCTACTCTACGAATGCAGTATCTTCGTTGGCGGCGTGTTTGCGCGCAGAGGGCTATACCACCGCCTTTTTCCACGGTGCACCCAATGGCAGTATGGGCTTTCAAGCATACGCTCGTTCTGCGGGATTTGAGCAGTATTTCGGACTCAATGAATACGATGGAACCGAGGCTTTTGACGGAACATGGGCTATTTGGGACGAGGAGTTTTTGCAGTACTACGCCCGTACTATGAGTCACATGCAACCACCCTTTATGACCGCAGTCTTCACCGCCTCCAGCCACCACCCTTTCCGCGTGCCGAAGCAATACGAAGGCGTATTCCCCAAAGGCACACAACCTATCCACCCATGCATAGGCTATACCGACCATGCCTTACACAAGTTCTTTGCATATGCACAGACACAACCTTGGTACGAGAATACGCTATTTGTCCTCACAGCCGACCACACCAACCAAGTCACCCTACCCGAATATGCCACGGCTAAAGGTCTATTCGAGGTGCCTATCGCCTTCTATTCTCCCCGATGGAATCAGGGAAAACTACACACCCAAGAGGCTGTCAGCCAAACGGATATCATGCCGTCAGTATTGGCATACTTGGGCTATAGCAAACCGTTCTTTGCTTTCGGCGAAAATGCCCTCACACAGCCCAAACAACACCCCTATGCTGTTTGCTACAACCACCCTGTATATCAATTGTTTACGGATAGCCTGCTATTGCAATTCGATGGCAAGGAGGTGCGTGCGGTGTATAACTACCACCACGACCCTATGCTGCAACATAACATAGCCGACACAACCGATACACAGGCATTGCAAACCTACCTGCGTGCCTATATCCAACAATATATTTATCGTTTGACAACCAACCAATTAACCGTTGAAACCGATGGAAGTAAGAGTAGATAAATACCTTTGGGCAATGCGAATCTACAAAACCCGCTCTATTGCTACAGACGCCTGCAAGTGCGGTCGTGTGAAGATGAATGGCGTAGAACTCAAGCCCAGTCGCAGTTTTCATGTAGGTGATGTATTCACCGTGCGCAAGGGTCCTATCACCTACACCTATCGTGTCCTGCAATTGGCAAACAATCGATTAGGAGCCAAAATGGTGCCTGAATACCTGCAAGATATCACGCCAAAAGAGCAATTAGAACTATTAGAATTGGCGCGTTTTGCGGCACAAAGTGGACGCGACCGAGGCACTGGACGACCTACCAAGAAAGATAGACGAGAGATAGAACAGTTTTTCTCAGATGATTATAACATTTTATTAGACGATTACGATGATTTTGAAGAAGAATAATATCGCCGAGTATATCCTATATCTCTGGCAGATAGAGGATTACCTGCGTGCTTTCCCCCACCAAGCGGAAGCCAACCAAGAGTTGCACGACCTGAGCAACATGATGCACCAAGAGAACATGTTGGAAGGTGGTCACCTACAATTAGCCCAAAATGCACTCGCTGAACTGGAGGAATTGCACAACGATTTGTTGGAGCAAGAGGCCACCTACCGTGCAGCCATGATTCGCCTCACGCCTGCACTCAATCTCCTAAAGTCCAAGACCGACCGACCTACCATGAGCGATGTGGAAGCGTGCTTGGTGCTACTCTACCAAATCATGCTGCTCAACTTGAAAAAAAGCCCGATTTCATTGGAAACAGAGCAGGTACAGAAACAAGCCACACAGGTGTTACAATACCTCAGTAAGACATATAAGGAGCAGTGAGAACAACCGACCGATATAATCAGGCATTGGCATGGTTTGAAGCGAATATGCCCATAGCCGAGAGCGAGTTGCATTTCGAGAACGAATATCAACTCCTTGTGGCAGTCATGCTGTCGGCTCAATGCACCGACAAGCGTGTGAACATGGTCACTCCTGCGCTTTTTGCAGCGTATCCAACCATTGAGGCACTATCAAATGCCAGCAAAGAGGAGGTATTATCCTACATAAAATCAGTCAGTTACCCCAATAGCAAAGCCGATCACTTGGTGCAAATGGCAAAGCGTGTGGTGGAGGTGTACGAGGGCAAGATTCCCGATACGCGCGAGGAGTTACAGACATTGGCGGGGGTAGGTCGTAAGACGGCGAATGTGGTGTTGGCGGTATGGTGGAACCAACCTACGATGGCGGTGGACACACATATTTTCCGTGTAGCAGAGCGTATCGGCTTGACCACGAAAGCCAAAAATCCGTTGGATAGCGAGCAGCAACTCATAAAACATATCCCCGAATCAGTTATTCCGAAGGCGCACCATTGGTTATTGTTGCATGGTCGCTATACCTGCCAAGCTCGCACGCCCAAGTGCGAACAATGCGGTTTGCAAGCCCTCTGTAGGTATTGGTCAAAACAGAAAAGTTAAAGAGATTAGGGTTAAAGACAACACAAACAACAGCTATGCAGTACGCCAAGTTTATCGGGTGGATAAGCGGTGGATAAGCGGAGGATAGATTACAAAATAGCACCAAAAATGAACTTTTATTTATTTTTCTTGCATAAATGCAAGATTTTTACTATCTTTGCGCGATTTTTGTATATACTACTTCGTGCAGGAACCCAACAATACACATATTGATAACGAGAATCCTTTGGTGGAAAATACCCCTAATCCACAACCCAACAAAGCGACAAAAGCCCAAAAAGTCTTTGCTGTGCTTGCCATTGTGTTGGGGACATTGCTACTCCTCATAGTCGGAACGACCCTGCTATTACAACACCACAAAGTGCAAACCTATATCGTGGGCATTGCCGCAGAACACCTTTCCAACACCCTCAATGCCGATGTACAGATACAACATATCCACTATCGCCCACTCAACCACCTAACAATTGACAGCCTATACATTAGCGACCAACAGCGTGATACTCTGGCATTTATCGCACAAACAGACATAACAATCAACCTGCTGAAACTGCGCAAAAAACAATTGGATATAACCCAAGCCACATTACAAAACCCCTATATCAACCTGCAATCGCTCAACGATACAACACTCAATGCACAGTTCCTCCTCCAACTAATCCAACGCCCCGATACACAAGCCTTTCCACTACGCGTAAACATTGACCAACTGCAACTATCCAACCTGCGTTTCCGATATAACGACCTATTGGTAAATCAGTTAGACCTATCGCTCACCCTACCCGTTCTGAGCAGCGACTCTGTAGATGTGCAAATCCATGACCTGACCCTACAAGCACAAATCGACCAATTAGACGCTGCTTTCAATACCCGACTGCACGGAAATCTGGACTCACTCTTTGCAGATGAGATGCTATTGCTCTATCGTGAAAAACGCATTTTTGATGGCAATATAGCCATATATCACCCTACAAAACTGGATTCACTCTACATTCAAGCCCACTGCAACGACCTCTATGCCAACTACAATTTGCTGCAAGAGGTGCTAACTCGACTACCCATAAAGCAGATACTCCTCCCCAAAGAGATTGCACGCTTGGGCAATATCCATTATCGTGGAGCCATTGACGGACGCGTGGAGCACACCAACTTGCACGGTGAACTCACCACCGCACTGGGCGCCATGCAGGTGAACGGATATGTGGAGGCCGACACTACCCTGCAAAATATTGACTTCTGCGGACACCTCTCTACCCAAGGGTTCCAATTAGGTAAAATGCTCAATAACAACGAATTGGGTAACATTGCCTTTCATGCCCATGTGGACGGAGAAATCGACTCTACTCAACTGACGCAATGTATCGCCCAAGCCAATATCCAACACATGGAATATAGTGGCTATACCTACAACGATATCCGCTTTGATGGCACTATGGGCATAGAAGAAGGCAAGGGTACACTGATTATCGATGATGAGAATATAAGTGTAAAAATCAACGGATTAGCCGTTTGGTCGATGCAAGAAAAAGTATTGGACATCAACGCACGCATCAACAACCTCAGTCCCCATGCACTACACCTGACCGATCAATATCCCGACCTCAGCCTCAGTGCAATGACCTATATCAGCCTCTTCTCTTCGGGTACAGGCAAACAGATATTGGATAATCTGGTGGGCTATATGATTATCGACACTTTGGACATTCGCAATGGCGAGAAACAAATGGTAATGGAGCAACTGAAGTTGGATATCGAAAGCGAATGGGAACAAAAACACCTGCTCCACAAACTGCACTTGCAATCCGACTATCTGACTGCCGACATATCGGGTAATTTCCGCTATACCACCCTGCCCAATACCTGTCAGCAGATTCTACACACCTACTTCCCAAGTCTGATTAATGCGCCCAAAAAGCGCAACAAACACCCCAATCAGTTGAGTTTCTACGCCTATTTCCGTGAATTAGAGAGCATTAGCCAAGTGTTGAATCTATCCGTTTCGCTACCTTCCTACCCTACGCTGAAAGGATTTATCAACGAGCAGCAGCAACAAATAGGCTTGCAGGCACATATTCCACGCATACAAACCACTGGTACACAAATCGACAATCTGACCGTTTCGGTGGAAAATAGCAACGATAGTTTGGATATAGCGGTATATATGTACAACCGCCTGCCTAAGGACAACCCTACCGCCGCTAAGATTGGAGATGTGAAAGCACGCATTAACTTCAATGCACTCAATGACCATATAAATACGAAAATTCAGTTGGAAAATACAGATAGTATCCGCAACGAAGGCACTATCCGTATCTCCTCGCACTTAATGCAATACGCCAACCAACCGCTGCTGACTACCCATATCCACCCCAGCCATTTCGTACTCAACGATTCGGCATGGACCATTAACGAAGCAGATATCACCTACACCGCAGCAGAAAGACAAGTAGGCATACAACACTTCGGATTAAGCACTGATTATCAGTCTATTGCAGCACATGGCACAGCCTCGCCAAATCCCGAGGACTCTATCACTATCGACTTAATCAATATGGATTTGCAATATCTATTGAGTTACACCGAAGCAGGCAATGCTATCTCTGTGCAAGGTCCACTCACAGGCTGGGCAACCCTATACGGGTTGTTTACCCAACCCATGGTAGAGGCGGAAGTGGCTATCCCAAAAGCAGGACTCAATGGCACCTATTTGGGCGACTTGACTGCCAAAGCTTATTTGGATCGTATAGCCAAAACCATTATGATTGAAGGCGAAGCCATTGACTCCACCGAACGGAAAGTGGTGGAAGTAACAGGCAAAGTGATTCCTGCCAACAAGTGGTGGGGACTGGATATTCAGTGCGACAGCGTGGATATCAGCCTTATTGACTTCTGGACACATACATTCTTCAGCAACCCCACGGGTCGCGCCTTTGGCAACTTGCAAGTGTTTGGACAAAAGCACAAAGTGTGGGTCACCGCGGCTATGCTCGGAAGGGACGCCCAAGTAACAATACCACAGATTGGTGCCACCTTCTATTTCAGCGATTCCATTTACATGGATTCCACCTCGATTCGTATCCCTAATGTACGCCTTCGTGACGCAGAAGGACATACTGGCACCTTCCAAGGAATCATTACACATACCAATTTCCAAAACTTCCGCTACGACCTTAACGCACAGGTAAATAATATGTTAGCTATGAACCTGCCATACGATTCACAATCAATGTTCTATGGTAAAGTGTATGGTACGGGCAATGTAAACATAAAAGGCGATGACTACGAATGTCGCATAGGCGTAAATGCCCGCACAGAAGCCAACACCAAATTCTACCTCAGCGCGAATACCGCTTCCGTAGCCTCCAACGCTTCGTTTGTCCGTTTTGCTCAACCCGATACGACTACCCATAATACGCTATTACACCTGCTAACCCAACCAAGCAATACTACTGCTACCACCGTCATAACTAAGCAAGCAAAATTGCTGCTATCCCTGCAAATAGAGGCTACCCCTACTGCCGATATTAATATCCTATTGGGCGGAGATGACGGTATTCGCGGTAGAGGCGAAGGCAATGTGAAAATCACTTACGATGACTCTACCGAGGATGTACAAATGCTGGGTACCTATACCCTGCAATCGGGTGTATTCACCTATTCGATAGGCAATATCGTACGCCGCTCGTTTGATATAGCCGAAGGTAGTAATGTGAAATGGAGCGGTGACCCACTTGCTCCCACGGTGGACATTACAGGCCGCTATCATACCACCGCTTCGCTGCGCGACTTATTCGGTAGCGAGTTCTCGCAAGTGGCTACCAACCGCAGTTCAGTACCTGTGAACTGCGTACTGCACATGACCGACCAGTTGTTCAACCCTACACTGAAGTTTGCCATAGAATTACCTCAATCGGATGAATCGGTACAAAGTCAGATAGATGCCATTATCAACACTGATGAAATGTTAATGCGACAAGTACTATACCTATTGGTATTCAATCGATTCTATACTGCTGATTATCTGCAAAATACACAACAAAATGTAGGACTAAACGAGACCTACTCGCTACTCTCCTCCACCATTACCAATCAAGTGAATATATGGCTGAGCAAACTGACCGATGTATTCACCATGGGCTTTAATTTCCGTACCGATGGCGAAGGCGAAACCGCCAGCCAAGAGTATGAAGCTAACTTCCAAATACAACCTATCAGGCAGTTGGTTATCAATGGTAATTTTGGTTATCGCTATAATGATTTGAGCAACCGACCATTCTTTGGCGACTTGGATATAGAATATCTGCTCACGCCTAACGGAAAACTCCGTGCAAAAGCGTACACGCATACCGTGGACAAATACTCGCTACGCCAAGCCAATACTGTACAAGGATTAGGTTTGGTATTCAAACACGATTTCAATTGGAAAACCAAAGAAAAAAACGGGGCAATCAAAGAAAAGAAAGCCAAAAAAGAGAAACCAAATAAACGCAAACAATAACCCATAAAGATATTTCCCATGTTGATTAAATGCTACGGAGCAGCCCCACAAGGTATTGATGCAGTGATAGTTACCATAGAGGTACACGCAGTACCGGGTTTTGAATTCACACTCGTAGGACTACCCGACAATGCAGTGAAAGAAAGTCATGAACGCATTGTGGCAGCATTGACCGTGAATGGCTACAACAAACCACGCCATACCCTAACCATTAACATGGCTCCTGCCGATATCAAGAAAGAAGGTGCTGCATACGACCTTCCCTTGGCAATAGGCATGTTGGCCGCCGAAGAAGAAGTGAAAACGCAACTATTGGAGCAGTATCTGATTATGGGTGAGTTGTCGTTGGATGGTTCGTTGCAACCTATTCAGGGCGTATTACCCATTGCTTTAGCCGCACGAAAAGCAGGGTTCAAAGGCATTATCCTACCCGCCCAAAACGCACGCGAAGCCGCAGTAGTCAATCAGATAGAGGTGTACGGACTGACAAATATACAAGAGGTTATACGCTTTTTGAATGGCACCCAAGCCTTTGAGCCAGTTTGTGTAGATACCGAAGCAGAGTTTCGTATGTACGCATTCAGTGCCGACTTGGATTTCTCGGATGTACGCGGTCAGGAGAATGTACGCCGAGCCATGGAAGTAGCTGCTGCAGGCGGACATAATATGCTAATGATAGGTCCTCCTGGTGCGGGTAAAAGTATGATGGCAAAGCGATTGCCATCTATTCTTCCCCCACTCACATTAGAAGAAGCATTAGAAACTACCAAGATATATTCTGTGGCAGGTATGATGGCACGCCGCAAAGAGCAAAACGGCATGAGCAGTGCGCTGATTGTACAACGCCCCTTCCGTAGTCCACATCATACGGTAACGGATGTGGCATTGGTGGGTGGCGGCAGCAATCCACAACCAGGTGAGATTAGTTTGGCGCACAATGGCGTACTATTTCTGGATGAGTTACCCGAATATAAACGCAGCGCATTAGAAGTAATGCGCCAACCGTTGGAAGATCGACATATCTGCATTACACGCGCCAAACAGAGCGTGGAATACCCTGCGGGATTTATGTTGGTGGCAGCCATGAACCCATGTCCATGTGGACACTACGGAGAAAACAATCCCGCACATCCCTGTACCTGCACCCCTGCACAAATCCATCGCTATATGAGCCGAATATCAGGACCACTATTGGATCGCATTGATATTCAATGTGATATACAACCTGTGCCATATAGTTTGCTCAAAGAGGAAAGTCCCAGCGAGAGTAGTGCAACCATTCGTGAACGCGTAATGCGCGCGCGAGCCATGCAGCAACAACGCTTTGCAGCATACAACCAAACCGCAAAATCGCCTATTCATTGCAATGCACAAATGACACCCAAACTGGTGCGTACCTATTGCCTATTGGACGCCCAAGGCGACAAACTCTTAGCATACTCTATGGAAAAATTGGGCTTATCAGCACGCGCGTACGACCGTATTCTGAAGGTCGCACGCACGATAGCCGATTTAGCAGGAGCAGAGAACATAGCAGCCAACCATTTAATGGAAGCTATCTCCTACCGCAATTTAGATAGAAGCGATTGGCTGAGTTGAGAATTACAACGCCAAGCGCAAGCCGATATCCACTTTTCGTTCTGTACTTACTTGTCCGTGTCGTACCGAGTTACGACAGTTAAGCGCATTATATGCCCAACTACCGCCACGAATAATACGCAAGTTCGCATCGGAAGATTCTGGTCCCGTTGGGTTGATTTGGGATTCTGCGCTGTATGGTCCATACCAATCGCTGCACCATTCCCACACATTTCCATTCATATCGTATAATCCCAGCTCGTTAGGTTGTTTGAGTCCTACAGGATGGGTAGTACTCAAACTATTATCACGGAACCATGCCACCTCATCTGGTTTGGCAGCACCCGCACACTTGGTATTCTTGGATTGGGTTCCACCTCGCGCAGCAAACTCCCACTCCGCCTCGGTCGGCAAGCGGAATGTAACACCCGTAAGGCGATTCAAGCGTTGGATAAACACTTGGCAATCTTCCCAATTCACATTCTCCACAGGGTTAGAAGGTAAATCTTTGAAGGTACTTGGCACCGAATCCATGACCGCAGCCCACAAGGCTTGTGTAACCTCGGTTTGACCAATATAGAAATCCGACACAGTTACATAATGTTTTAGTTTCTCCCAATCATATATCTCTTCGCCTTGTTCTGCAGTAGCACCCATGACGAATGTACCACTTGGTACCTTCACCATCGTAAACGACACATCTCCCACCTCAAATCGCAGTGTTGGCTCTTTCATTGAAATCTCGCGTTTCTTAACAGGCATATTATCCAATGTATTGGCAACCCTTACCAAACGAAAACCTAAATCGGCAAACGACTCGTTCACCGCATAACCATTGCGGAACGATACACGCGTAGTACGACTTGGCTGCATAGCACCACCACCTCGAACCACACGATATACGCCCGTCTTAGGTCCTTGTGGATTGGTAAGCATATCGCCCTCATAGGTGGCGAACCAATCTTGACACCACTCGCGCGCATTACCACTCATATCATATAATCCCAACTCATTTGGACGCTTTTGACCAATGGGTTGCACGGTTTTGTCGCTATTCTCCATATGCCAAGCCACATCATTCACATTATCACTACCCGCATATTTCGTCTTAGTCATCTTATGACCTCCACGAGCAGCATATTCCCACTCTGCTTCTGTTGGAAGACGGAACTTCTGTTGGGTCATTTCGTTGAGTTTGGTAATGAACAACTGGCAATCCTCCCAACTTACATTGGTCACAGGATTCAAACTATATGTGGTATCCGCACTTGGATTAGTTCCCATTACCGCTTGCCACAAGGCTTGTGTCACCTCAGTTTGACTGATAGTGAAGTCTGAGAGTGTGATTTGTCGCGTTGGGCGTTCACCACCCATAGCATCAGTACCTTGTTCCTCTGTACCACCCATTACAAACGAGCCACCTTTGACTTCCACCATTGCAAACGCCACACCTGCCACCTCTACCATATTAGCACTATCTGTAATGATTGGTGCTACAGGTTCCGCATTTTGCAACTCTGCCAATTCTTGCTCCTCCACAATCGTAGTCAGTGCCAAACGCAAACCAATATTGTAGTTGCTGAAAGTAGGTGTATGATAGTTTCGTTGCGATACACGAGCATAACGCGAATCAAAATACCAACTACCACCACGATATACACGATACGAGCCATTAGCAGGACCTTGAGGATTCTTTTGGTTGGACATTTCGTACATGCCATACCAATCTTGACACCATTCGCAGACATTTCCACTCATATCGTACAATCCTAATTGATTCGGATTCTTCATGGCTACGATATGCGTAGTTTCTGCACTGTTGTCCACAAACCATGCCACATTATTCGGAATGCTATCTCCCGCATACTTATAATCAATGGTATCAGCACCACCACGCGCCGCAAACTCCCATTCTGCTTCAGTAGGCAAACGGAAGGTCTGACCAGTAAGTTTGTTCAGTTTACGAATAAAGGTTTGGCAATCTTCCCAACTAACATTTTCCACAGGGTTAGAGGGATTAGAGGGGAATGCACTTGGATTTTCACCCATTACCGCTTGCCACAAGGCCTGCGTCACCTCGGTTTGTCCCATATAGAAATCCGAGATAGATACTTGGTGAATAGGTATTTCGTTATCGTTCATATCATCCAATTGCTCTGAAGTAGCTCCCATAATAAATGTGCCTGCATTCACTTTGACCATCGCAAAACTAACACCATTGGCCTTAAATATATGTGTGTCAGCCAAAGGATTCATCATCAGCGACATGTTGGAATGCGACATACCCTCAATTTGGCTCAAAGTATATGTAACCATTTGATCAGCACCCTCTTCAATAGCCACCAATTGCTCATGGTATGCAAATCCCTCTTTAGCAATACGCACTTTGTGCTCACCCACCAATATCTGGTTGAAAACCATAGGCGTAATGCCTTTAGGTTCGTTATCAATCCAAATCATAGCATCCACCGGACTACCATCCACAATCAGCGTTCCGTACTTAGGTTTCGGATTATTCAGCGTATAAGCCACATTGGCATCACCCGCAGAAATAGTGATAGTGGTATATGCCGAATGGTGACTTTGCTGACGCGTTTCCACCATATAGGTACCATACTCCAATGTACCATTCCACTCGCCTTTGCCTAATTTGCGTCCATCAATATAAATATCTGCCATAGCAGAAGCCGAAAGCGTCACAGTAGAATAGTTAGGGATTAAGTTAGGACGGATTGTCGTATTTTCAGCTTCCCTGATAGTAACGGTAGCAGAATAATCTTTGTATTGCTCCTGTAGCACCATCAAGATATATCTACCCGTAGCCAATTCGGCTCGTTGCAATGGAGCCGTTCCCAAAGGTGTGATTTCATCGGTATCGGCATTGATAGCAAACACATGCGCACCATACGCTTGGGTATCACCATCTACGGTCAGCCAACCAAATTTAGGACGAAGCGACACCTGCACCTCCGCAGAATGAGGCGACACCATAAAACTATTATCCTCTGAATAATACTGATTGGCAGATACACGATAACGATAAGTACCATAATTCAGCATCTTGCTCGCCACGCCATTGACTACTGGCCACAATTCTCTATTTCCATCCACAAACACTTCCACTACCGCAGTGTTGGGTTTCACCAAGAATTGGAATTTCTGCCTGCTCAACCCCATCATGTCACCAAACATATCAGCATAAGGCACATAATGCACACGACCATAATACACATGGTTAGAGGTCAGCGCAATGTTCTCTAAAATAATTTGAGACGCACAGCCATCACCACAGGTCAATTCTATCAGTCGTGCTCGCTTGGGTACTAAAAATAGCACCTCATCACTCGCGCTTCGGTCAATAGCCTCCACAGCAGTCTGAGTACCCAAATACAAACCCAACATCTGTTTGGCTTGAGCAATCTCTTTACTTGTACCATCTAAGCCAAGACGAATCAATACATAGGGAAAGGTATCATCTAATGCAAGTTTTCTCCATTTAGCAAATTTCTCGCCATACACATCCAATACAGTGGTATTGGGTAGTTCCTGAAAGGCTTGTGTTATGGTAAGCGATTGGGAAAAAATGGTTGTAGATAAACAAACAAATAAAACGAGTAATAGTATGCGTTCTCTAATCATAGTGTACGGAAATATCAATTATAATATGCGATTACATAGTTGTAGTTTCTGCTTCGGTTGGAATGGGTTGCAGTTCGATATTTATTTCTCGCGACTCATCCGATACTGTAATGACCCCTTGTTGCGATTCATAGCCTTCGGCAGAAATCCTATAGGCGTATGAACCATGTTTCAGCATCTTATAAGCCATGTTATCTTGCGTATTCCATGTCTCCCAAAGTCCGTTCACCTCCACGCTGACAATAGCATTGGCAGGGTTAAGACGGAATTTGAAAAATTGACGCATCACTGTTTCTTTAGCCACAGTAGAAGCGACAACGATTGGTTTGGGTTTGTAATGCAATCTACCCAAATATATAGTATTGCGTTGTAAAGGCGAAGATCCATCAAAAATAGTCTGTTGCGCACATTCCGAACCACAAGTTACATCCACATGCAACGCAGCAACAGGCACCAAGAATAACAATTCATTAGGCACATATTTATACACCGACACTTCCGTTCCCAATTCGCCTAAATCCAAGTGTAATAGTTGTTTAGCAGCAATTACATCATTCGCATTGCCTTCTAATCCAACGCGAATCAATGCATAGGGAAAACCACCCGATTGCTCCCACGAACCAAATTGATTTTTATAAGAGGCCAATACCGAACTATTCGGTATTGCCTCAAAAGATTGTGTAATAGTTAAAGATTGCGCAGAGGCAAATAATGTTAAAAATAAAAATGATTGTACAAAGAGTATAAATTTCTTCATCGATCTAAATTCGTATTATGTTAATCAATCACTATCACTTTAGGGTCAATACCCTTGTAGTAACTCATTTTCACTCCAATAGGCCCATTTTTCAAGGTTGGGTCACAAACCATATATTGTTTATCATTAAACACGATATATTCACCTGGTTTTTCCACCACAGGAATATGCACTGCAGTAGCCAAATGTTCAGGGTCATCAAAATACAACAATACTACATCCAAATTCAATATATCACGCACCAATGTGGTAAATAAAATGGCTTTATCCTCGCAATCCGAATTAGGATAATACAATGTTTCTGCAGGAAAGAATACACGATCATGCCCCCACACATCATCATCAAAGCCATACTCAAATCCCGTTTGTACCCAGTTGAGCAGTTTTGCCACTGCTTGCCATGGAGAAAGATCTTTTACTGCCTCTTGTACATGTGGATACAATGTGCTTTTGGTAATAGAATCCAAGGGTGTTTTCACGCCCAATAACCATTTGCTACTTTCATCACCAAAAAACAATCGGCCGGAAGGATAGTCATCATAAAATTGAATCATGTTGACATTCACTTGGTAGGATAATGAACAACCTTTAGCAGAGGTGGCTACAAGCGTATCAGATAATTCAGTATCCACTTTTTGCTCATCCGCAATCAATAGCGAAAAGCGTTGCTCCTTCTCGTAACCAACCTCACTAACATAGAAACTTCCATTAAGGCGACTATCCAAAATAAAATAACATTCATCTTCCAATATCACCTTCTTCATACCATAAATCTCATGTTGACTGGCAAACAACATAAACACATGGTCTTCCTTGAAGGCTAATCGAATTTTATATCCTGATTGTGCCATGATATAGGAAGCAAAAATCACGGCTTCGTTGGTATCGCCATAGCGTTTTTCTGAAATTGCTCGTACCAATCGCATATATGC
Organism: Paludibacteraceae bacterium; assembly: GCA_045121435.1. Classification (GTDB taxonomy): domain Bacteria; phylum Bacteroidota; class Bacteroidia; order Bacteroidales; family Paludibacteraceae; genus Colicola. The sequence goes on from JBGVFY010000008.1 coordinate 33,985, forward strand.
CCAATCGCATAATTGCATTTCTGTACGATGCTGCAAACAAGATGAGATAGTGACATCAAATTTGCTTGGAACTACGGTGTCTGCAATCTGCTCCCACAATGTAGCAATACCGTATTCATCCACTTTTTGCAAGTGCAAATCGGCATCTTGAGGGAATGCTACAGACACCAAGGTTCCATATAACGCAATACTCACAAAATCCTTATCCTCTTCCAATGGTTCGATTGGTGCCATAGGTTGTGGTTGAGGTTCTGGTTTGGGAATATAGAGCACATCTTGAATCTTCACTTCAATATTCGTGGTATCAACCTGCTCAATAACGGTGGTATCTTCTACGAATTGTATCGTATCCATTTTCACCGCAGGAATTTGCGAACGGATTTCTTCTACAAATCGTTCCAAATCTTCTATCGAATCTATCACAAGGACAGTATCTATCGTAATTACAGCGATAGTATCATTTTTAGTTGGCAGCGGTGTAGTAACATCCAATGTTATATCTCCAAATGCTTTAGTATCAAGTTCTGGAGAAAGAATTTCTGCTTGATATTGTTTGAGTTTTGTTGGATCTTTTTTAGGTTTCTCTTCCACTGCCTCAGTAGCCTCATATTGTTTCCAACGCTTGCGCAACTGCTCCACATAACGCTCGTTTTGTTTGCGGCGGAACTCATCATGCTTCTTTTGTTGCTCCGAGCGTTTTTGCTCATAACGCTCTCTTTGGCGTGCACGGCGTTCTTCAAAGCGCTTACGCATATCGTTCTGAGCATCTGCGACACCCACAACCAATAATGCCATCAACAATAAGGTTAAGAATCTTTTCATTGCCATTTGAATTTATAATTACCTATTTACAATGATTCTATATTAATAATCTAAAAAAAGAGAGGGGGTCTCTATTCGAGACACACCCTCATAATTGACACAAAGATTACTCAGCAACTTGCATGCTGCCGGTCTTCATTTCTGCGGCTTTCTTCTCAGCAAATTTGCGGAACTCCTCACGATTGAATTTCACATCCTTACCGCTTTCCTCGATTTGCTTAGCAATATCATCAATCAATTGTTTCTTTGGAATTTCGATTGAAATCCAAGACTCGTATGCACCTTCTTTAGTAACAAACATTTCTTCACATGTTTGTTGTGCATCATTAAGGGTCTTCTCAATCAAAGTTTCAAACTCAGCCTCAAATACGCCTTCTACATCTGCCACCTTAGCATTGGTACGCAAATTACCATTGTAGTCAGAGGTCAAACCCGCTACAAAACCACCCAATTTCTCGTGCACCATAGATTTTGCGCCCTCCAAAGCAGCACGACGCGCACTTTGTGCGTTCAAAGCAGTGGCTGTACCTGTAGCACGGAAATAGTTAGCGTCATCAAAACCTTCTTGCAAGCATGGAACTTTAATCTGAACACGGTCGTGACCATACTCTGCAATTTTCTTACTTGCGCAACTTGCGCACAATGCTACTACGAGCATCGACAAAAGAATCTTTTTCATTTGCTTAATTATTTAAAGTTTTGTTTTTCTCTTGCTTACTCACTTCTTAGGCTTTTCGGCAAACTCCTATATGATTACTACTGTTTAAAGCCACGAGTTATCAAATCGTATTCCTCCATGGAGAATGGCTGCGTGTTTACATCAATCTCTGGTTGCCAAAAACGAACACGAATCATCGGTTTCTCTCGGTCGCTGGCATCAATCAACAAGAACAAATAACCATGGTCGCCATAGTTGTTCGAGAAATAGTCTTGAATCATTCGCACACCAAATGTACTATTCTGTGCACTTGGATCAATCATTGTGCTACCAAACTTGATATTGATCCACTCCTTAGACGCGAATGAACTTCTCAATCGTTTGATATACTGTTCCTTAGACATTCGTCTATATTCCACATTTCCCTTTATTATACGATTATCGTCCAACTTCATCTGAATATCCTTGAACTCCTTCGTTTGTTCCGTTGGGCGCAATACGCGACCTGTGATAATCACCGCATCATCCGAGAATATTGATTCAATATAATCCAAACGCTTCAATGCAAAGGCCGTCTTGTAGTTCTCCAAGAAGTTCAACAATGTCAAACGCGACAACTCATCCACACTTGGATCATTCATTACATTACGAGCAGCAGTCTCCTCCATGGCAAATTGCACACCATCAATCTTACCGTAATTATTGAATGTAAATACCACATTCTCTAATTGTTTTTTACCCTTGTTGAACGAGAAATTCATTGGAATACTGCGGCACTGTACATCGTTGCCAATGCGCACATAGCGACAAGTTGCCCTGGTGATAATTTTCGGAGTACCATATTTATAGAGGCGTTCAAACTGATCATATCCGTTTGGCGTAAATAGATCATACACCGACTCAGGATCTCGCCCCTCAATAGCGTTGCACACTCGCACAATTCGGCTTTGATAAGCAGCAGAATCCATTGCAGATACTTTGTGTGCACTCTCCATCACCTGCTCTGCTACATAGTTTTGACCAATATTGGTCGTTAATTTGGATGATGAAAGATTACTCGACAGACCTATTTTCGTAGGTTTCACAACGATAGAAACAGGCTTTTCCGCCACCTTATCGTAGTCCAGTTGCGCAGCATACTTTTCCATCAGCAAAGGCAATTCCGCATCAAAATTAGCCTCATCTGCATAGCGATATTCAATGCGTACACGCAGGGAAGTAGGATGGTTATTTTCTTGCATCTCAATACTGGACCAACCATTCACAACAGAGTACACATCACTCCAACCCATATTGTCGTTATACGCAAAATTAAGATTGGAAATAGGAGTGCCACCATAACGGAAGTCTAATTTCATAGCACGCTTATTATCAGGCAAATAACCATCACAAGTTATTTGAATATGATTGAGGATATACCTTATTTTCTCTGGCAAAACCATATAAGCTTGTCTTTCTCGCCCAGCCTCCTTATCCATCACGGTGATATAATCATTATTTTCTACATCCTTCAACAATACTTGAGCGGCATAGAAATAGCGCAACGCATCACCCACATTGTGCTTTTCCAACATATTTTCTGCTGTTTGGAAAAACTCAAGAATCTTGCCTTCTCGCATATCGCTGCTTTTGCCTTCGGTCTGCATCAATTTCAGCGCGATTTCTCTTTTGAACTTACGCGCCTCCTCTACATAGCGTTCTACCGATCGGTTAAAAGCATTGGTTTCCAAAAAACGGACCAATGGTTCGGCAATTGCCAAATGTTTTTGTGCTTCAAGCAGTTTAGAATTTGCATCACCCAACTTATTTTCTTCTATATAAGAATCTGCAATATCAACCTTAGCATAACAATAATCCAATTCTTCCTCTACAATTTCATCATATTTATCAATGATTTGTTGTCTTTGGACATATGCAACAGCATGCCCCATATTTTTAGTGCATTGCGATTTAACCTGAATCAGTTCCATCAATGTACTATCCTTCAATGCTATATTTTGTATCAACGATTGGCGTGCTTGTTGCTCCATTTGCGTTTTAAAAGCCATCATATCTGTTCCCGAAGGGATTTCCATATCCTCAAAAGCAGCAAAATACTTATCACTTTCATACAAGGTCCACTCGCCTGGACGCAGATTTGCTTGATGCCCTTCTAATTCATCAGCATCATTGCCACAATTTCTAAACTCCTCAAAATGTGGATCCACATTACCTGCATTAGCCACTTGGCAAAGTACATACACACGCACCAAACCATTTTCCAAACCTTGACGATAACGGCACACTACATTCACAGGAATACTCCACTCTTTCATTTGGCTCTCTAATGTACCCGTCTTAATAGCAGTTTCCACCTGCGTAGAATTGAATCCCAATCCCAACGACATAATAGATCCGCGCAACACTTGACCAAGAGCCTTATTGAAAGCCTCTTCCTCACTGCTGGCAGTTGCATCAGCCTTCACATAGCGATAATGGTCATTGCTCGCTTTAGGCAACTGACGCATCCAGCGTGGAGGAGCAGCACAAAGGCTCATTGAAGAAAAAAGCAGAACTACGCATCCAAATGCACGAAAAAAACGACTAAAAGAAGTAAATAGTGTCATGTTTATTTGTTAAATTAATCTGTGTTATAAATATTAATAATTTAGTGATTATAATTACATTATAAATTCATTTTTCCTCACATCCTACCCCACATAAACAGGGCACTCACATAGCATTTCGCCATGAATTTGCAAAGGTACACTTTTTTTTGCACATACACAACTTTTTTTAAAAAAAAATAAAGAATTTCATAAAAAAACAAAGAAAAGCCACTTTCCGACCTTTCTTTATACACATTCCATCCGTTTTCGAAGCTGTTACGGGTTCTTGACGGGTTTATAACGGGTTCTTGCAGATAAGTTACCTATTCCTCGTACTCGTAACATCCTGCATCGGGGTGTGCTTTTCTGCGAATGCCCAAACGATCTGTTGGAAAATGCGACGCCATCACCGAATCGGCTATTCCACGAGCAGGCGACAACGAATCTAATTGAAAATCGTAGTATCTATACTCTTTGGTCAAATAATACACATTACGAAAAACCACTGTATCCGAATCGCTCGCATAGACATTATGCTGCGCAAATGTCTCCGACAGCGAATCCGCAAGCAGATAATTTCCCACAAATTTCCCTTCATAATAATCGGGCAATGGAGTGGCAACCACCACATTATTCTTTCGCGCACCTGTGATAATACAATTATAAAACGAAGTAGTTGTCGGTGCTAAATTTTTACTTAAGTTATTGATATACACCGCTGCAACATCTTCGCGAGGGGTATTATGGATATTTATCGTGGTGTATGGAAAACCAAAATACGAAGCAATCGTATTATGCACAAAATTATGCGTTCCACCTGCCACATACACGCAATACGAGGCACAATTACTAATCTCTGTATTCACCACCGTAGCATCCACATTTTGCAGCACCAAACCATATACCGAATGGTTATGAATACGCGCATTGGTCAGCGACATTTTCGGACGCTTATTCGCGTTCTCTGACAAAGCATACAATCCTATCGTTCCCGACAGAATATCCACATAATCAAGGGTATATGTTGGTGTTCGCCAATCTGCCAAATGCACCAAATACAATCCATTCCATTGTGCTGAAGCCACGCGATAAGGCACCGAATCAAACAGCATATCCGTCCGATCACCACGAATAACGATAGGTTCCTCCAATGTACCTTTCGCAGTCACATTGCCATACGCATAAATCATTGCTCCTGAGTGCATATATAGGGTGGCACCCTTTTTGATAGTCAGATTACCTGCCACCACCAATGTATCATATATCAGATACGGTTTCTTATTATCAATCAACAGGTTATCATACTGCACAAACTTCTCATCACTACGCATGATTTCCACATCTTGCCCATAGGCTTGCAGATATATCGTTTGCGTTTTCCGATTAACATGAAACACAATAGCATCTTCCACCAACACAGGGGTATTCACATTTTGCGGATCAATCTCAGCCCGCACGAATAGGAACAAACTATCCCCACCACGCAAAGTAATATCACGCAGATTTTCCAACTGATTCTCGCCATCCAGATTGATAAAAAACGACTCTCCATTTTTCATCTCCACGCGTTCAATCAGCAACGCATTCTTATTGGGGTTATACACCATCATGCGTTTGGTGGAGGACCCCATATCTGTAAAAACGGTATCAAATAATAGAGAATCGTGCGAGAAAGTCAATTGCAAATTTGGATTATCCGATACTATCTCTTGCTGACAAGCAGTTAAGCCCATACATAGTACGCCACAAAGCACCAATATGCGTGGCAATCTCCATGATAATATACCTGATAATCTGCGCATTACTCAAAGTTAAACACCAATGAAATCTGCTGATTGGTCAAGCGCGAAAGCGCATCGGTATAGAAGAAATCGCCCGCAGGAAGTTTCCATTCTTCCTTCTCGCAATCGGCTGTAGGGGTCAATACATTATTAAAACCTATGCGATAGCGCACTTCGGGAGCCAACTTAAACCAGGGGAAATACAAATCGCAACCGATACCTACTTCCACGAAGTAATCCGTTGTCTTTTGCAGAATCACCTTATCTTTGCTTCTACCTAAATCAAAACTCACACCACCACCCACAGTCACATACGGACGGTAGTTTACTTCGCGTTCTGCCGACCATTTCAAATACAATGGAATATCGATTGGCAAACATAGTACCGATGGTTTGTTGTGCGTACAGTTGGTGCCTTTGATTTCGCTAATCTCATAATTCATATAGGTGATTGTACGCTCGCCAAAGTGCATTCCTGGACAAAAACGCAGGTTTAAATGGCGCGACAAGCGCAAATCAGAGATAAATCCTACTGAGAATCCCACACCCACATTCGATGTTCGAGCGTGATATACGGTCCCGTGTCGTTCCAACTGCAACAAACTATCTGCTTCCTCCACGCCATACGACAAGAAATCCACACCCAACGAAAAACCGAAATGCACCAGTTTATCGTCCACATACGGATTATTTTGCGCTTTTATCGGCATTGCCACAAGTAGCAATACCCACAACGCTACGGAAAATATTTGCTTTGATTTGTTAATCATTCGTTTTGTTTATTCGGTTCAAAATCCATGCCACAGCCTGCCGATAGCCATCTGTACCCTGCCCTATCACACTGTATGCACACATATCCGTCAGCAGACTCACGCGCCTAAAATCCTCACGCTGAGTAATATCCGACACATGCACTTCCACCACAGGCACTTGGCTACATGCCACCGCATCGCGCAATGCCACACTCGTATGCGTATATCCGCCGGCATTCAACACAATGCCATCTGCCCATTGCCCATTGCCCATTGCCAACAGCCCCGACTCCTGCACCCAATCAATCAAATCGCCCTCATGGTTAGACTGGTGGTATTCAAAATACACTTCTGGGTACGCACGCTGAATATCCAGCAGCACTTGTTCCATGCTGCGTGTGCCATAAATCGCAGGCTCTCGTTTGCCCAACAGATTCAAGTTCGGACCATTCAGTATCACTATCCTCATAACCTATCGCCTATTACCTATAACCTATCGCCTTATCTCATACCCATTACCGACAACAGGAACTCATCATTATTGTCTGTTCGTTCCATGTATGTCTTCAGTTTCTCCATTGCCTCCACGCTATTCATATCGGTCAGTTCTTTGCGAATCATCCACATACGGCTCAATATATCCGCAGGAACCAACAAATCATCGCGGCGAGTAGAAGAAGCTGCAATATCCACAGCAGGGAAGATACGCTTGTTGCTGAGTTTGCGATCCAACTGCAACTCCATATTACCAGTACCCTTAAACTCCTCAAAAATCACATCATCCATCTTGCTACCGGTTTCGGTCAGTGCTGTGGCAATAATGGTCAAACTACCGCCATTCTCAATGTTACGCGCAGCACCGAAAAAGCGTTTAGGTTTGTGCAATGCTTGTGCCTCTACACCACCCGACAATACCTTACCGCTGGAAGGAGCCACCGTGTTATATGCGCGCGCAAGGCGCGTGATACTATCTAATAAGATAACGACATCGTGTCCACATTCCACCAATCGTTTGGCTTTCTCATGCACGATATTGGCTACTTTCACATGATTCTCTGCAGGTTCATCAAAGGTAGAAGCAATCACCTCTGCGTTTACCGAACGCGCCATGTCAGTTACCTCCTCAGGACGCTCATCTATCAGCAATACAATCATATACACCTCAGGGTGATTCTTAGCGATAGCATTGGCTATATCCTTGAGCAGCACGGTTTTACCTGTTTTAGGTTGTGCTACAATCAATCCGCGCTGTCCCTTACCAATAGGAGCAAAGAAGTCAATGATACGCACCGACAATGGGTCGCTCTTATCGCCTTTGCAGAGTTGGAATTTCTCATCGGGGAACAATGGTGTCAAGTTCTCAAACGCAATACGCTCTTTCGCAACTTCAGGTGCGATACCGTTTACACGAATCACCTCTTTCATAGGGAAATACTTATCAGCCTCTTTTGGAGGACGAATGGTACATTCCACGGTATCACCTGTTTTCAAACTATACTGACGGATTTGCTGTTGCGACACATAAATATCGTCTGGCGAAGATATATAGTTGTAATCCGCACTGCGCAAGAAACCGTAACCGTCAGGGGCACATTCCAATGTACCAATAGCAGTAATGGTATCGCCAAAGGCTTCCACACCTTTATTCAACATTTCCTCTTCGGGCGACAATGCAGGTTTAGGTTGAGGTTTTTCGTTAATAGGCGTAATCTCCTCACCATTAGCGATTTGCTCCTCGCGTTTAGCAATCTGTTGTGTGATTTGTGCAATACGAGCATTCACACGCGCTTGGCGTTCCTCTTTGGTTTCGTTCTTACGACTTGGGGTATGTGGGTTCTGCTCTTTATTAGCAGCCTCACCCTCTTTTACAACCTCATTTACTGCTACCGCTTCAGCCTCATTTACCGCCTCATTCTCTTTTACAGCCTCTTCCTTTTGCTCCGTTTCCACACTCTCTGCCACTTTCTTAGGTCGTCCACGCTTCTTGGCTTTAGGTTGTGGCTCGGCTGAATCACTTTTCTCGGTTGGCTCAATCACCACCTCTTGTGGTGTTTCCACCTTCTCCACATTCTCCACTTGTTCTGCTACAACGGGCTCTTTAGCAGCGATTTCCGTTTTCTTTGCCTTACGGCCTTTTTTCTTTTTTGCAGGTTGTTCAGCCTCTTTTACTTCGGTAGTTGTTGCTGCTTCCGCCCCTTTCTCTTCTTTGGCAGGTACAGTAGCCTCAAACAATGAAGGTTGCACACCCGAAATCACTGGTTTGGGTTGTGGTTGTTTGGCTTGTTCCTCTTTGATTTGTCCCAAGGTCTCCTCTTTGCTACCTACTGTTGCCAACACACGATTACCCTTTAGATTATCGGTATTCACTTTTTGAGGGGTATTTTGAATGCGTGCGCGTTTACCTTTACGGCGTTCCTCACGAGCCTCAGCACGCGCTTGTACTTCCGCCCCATGCTTATCAGCCTGCGCATCAAGTATCTGATAAATAACGGATTGCGCGGTTGCTCCTCGCCCTACTTTCAAGTCGAATGTCTGCGCAATTTCAGTCAATTGTTCGAGCGTCATACGCCCGAGTTTCTGCATATCGTATTGCATATAAAATGTATGTAAGTATTTCTTTTATGAAAATAAATGATAGAAAATCTTTGCCGATTATCACAAAGACGGTGCAAAGATACTACAAAAATTTGGATTACGCAAATTTTTATAACAAAATTTCCTCAAAAGTATTGATTTTTTCTTTCTTATAGGGTCCATAGACCTTGATATAATTATCGGTAAAGCCCGACATTTGGTCGCCTTCTTTCTTCGACTCCCACAACACAACTGCTTTTCTACCAGCGTGTTGCGCGTAGAACGCTTTTGTCTTTTCCTCTGATATGGCATGCAATATCTTGCTTCGGCGTTGGCGTTCTGCTTTGGGCACAACATACAAGTCCATCTCCAGCATGCGCGTATTGGCACGCTCCGAATAGGTAAACACATGCAACTGGCTCACCTCCAGTTGTTTAATAAACGCCAGATAGTCTTCCCAACAAGCCTCTGTTTCTCCACGCACACCCACCATACAATCCACGCCAATAAATGCATGGGGCATTATTTGGCGGATATGCTGCACACGCTCGGCAAACAGTTCGCGCATATAGCGGCGCTTCATAATCGCAAGTACCTCATTACTACCCGATTGCAACGGAATATGGAAGTGCGGAGCAAAATGGTTAGAATGGGCTACAAAATCAATAATCTCATCCGTCAGCAGATTTGGTTCGCACGAAGATATGCGCACACGATATGTTGAGGCTAAAGGCGAAAGGTTATCCAACGCGCGCAGCAAGTCTATAAACTTCTCGCCTGTACTTCTGCCGAAGTCTCCGATATTTACACCTGTGATAATTAATTCTTTAGCACCTTGATTAAGAGCCAATTGCGCATCCTTCACCACTTCTTCGATTTTCGGATTACGCGATTTGCCTCGTGCATACGGTATGGTGCAATAGGTGCAGAAATAGTTGCAGCCATCTTGTACCTTGATAAAGCAGCGTGTTCTATCATCTGCCGAATGTACTCCATGAAAATCATCCACCTCGCGGATAGCAGAAACGCGGATATTCTCGCCTCTTGTTTCTCGCCTATCGCCTATCGCCTCTATCTCTTCTATCAATGTGGGAATATCGTATTTCTCATTCTGCCCTAACACATAATCCACACCTGCTATCTGACTAATTTGCTCGGGTTGCAGTTGCGCATAGCAACCTGTTACAACAATAATAGCATTAGGGTATTTGCGGTGTAACTGATTGATAGCCTGACGGTCTTTATGATCAGCCGCATCGGTGACAGAGCATGTATTCACTACGCACACATCGGGCACTTCGGTCTGTGAAGCGCGTTGATGACCACGCAACAAAAGTTCTTTGCCGAGAGCACTACTCTCGGCAAAGTTCAATTTACATCCTAATGTTACAAATTTAATCTTCACTCTTTATCTACCTCTTGTTGTGGAGGTTAGAGAGACTTATTCGCCCTCCGAGAACTCATCTTTTCCTACTCCGCAGAGTGGACAAGCGAAATCCGCTGGCACATCTTCCCATGCTGTTCCTGGAGCGATACCTGCCTCTTCTACACCTACTGCTGGGTCATACTCCCAACCACATACATCACAAATATACTTCTTCATATTTATCAAATTTTAATCATTAATAATTTATTGTTATCACTTTGATAAATACAAAAACCATGCCATTTCGTTGCAAAAGTACTACTTTTTTCTCACATACGCAAATCTAAATCAAAATATCTTGCATATTTTATAAAAAATTTGTACCTTTGCAGCCTAAATTGTAAATTAATATGTCCCGAATAGGTTTTTGGATAAAGAACGCACGCAGCATTTCGCTTCCGCAGTCGGCATTGCCTTGTTTGACTGCCATTGTGCTATGTATTGGTCAAGAAGGATTTGTTTGGTGGCTGGCGCTGCCCGTATTGTTGGGTATTTGTGCAGCGCACTTAGGCATGAACCTCGCTGACGACTATTTCGATTACAAACACGACTCACGCACGCGTGCTGATATTAGTAGTACGAGCGTGCGCGCACGCATGGAGAAGTGCCATTATTTAGGCGAGAGGCAAGAGGCGAAAGGCGAGAGGCAAGAGAAAGCTTCGCTGTCAGATCTGGGTTGGGCGATTGTTGGTTTCTTGGCTTTTGCAGCGTTAATGGGTGCTATGGCATTTGTAGCGCACTGGTTGTTGCACGGTTGGCAAGCTGCCATGGGTATTGTAATTTACGCTGTACTCGGATTATTTGTCGGTATCAACTATTCGGGCAAACCACTTGAGTTGGGCTATCATGGCTTGGGCGAATTGGTGATTGGTTTGATGTTCGGTCCGCTGAATATGTTGGGCGTACAAGCCGCTTTGACGGGTACGCCATTCTCATGGCAGATGCTTTGTATGAGTGTAGGTATTGGTTGTATGGTGACTAATATCGTATATGTCCACTCGGTCATGGAGGTGAATGCCGATGCCGAATTGGGCAAGATGACTTTTGCACGATTGCTTTTTGAGGCGAAAAGGCGAAAAGGCGAAGAGGCGAAAGGCAAGAGACTCATGGTCTTATTTATTGGGTTCTTCGCTCTGATGCCTTTTGCCATATTGGCATTGGGTATTGCTATGGGTTGGTGGAGCGCATGGTATCTGCTCACATTGGCGACCTTGCCCATGTCCGTTTATTTGATTCACTCTACCCGTTTGTTTGCCTACGGATTACCTCGCAACGACACACCCCATTGGTGGATGGGTCCGATGGGCGATTGGGAAGATTATAAGAAAGCAGGCATTGATTGGTTCCTCTATCGTTGGCTCCTTGCCCGCAATATCTGTACCTTCTTCTGCATTATCCTGATGATTGTACATATAATTTTGAATTAAGAATTAAGAGTTATGATAAAGTATATCTCACACTTGATTTACCTCGGTTTTTGGTTTCTCCGCGCTCGTTTTTTGGGTCGCCGTGCGCCACTGCAAACGGTATTATTCATTACCGACAAATGCAACTTGCGTTGCAAGCACTGTTCCGTATATGGTAGTGCGGGCTACAAACAACGCTCGTTTGAAGACATTGTAGCCGACATGCGCTATTCCTATGAACTCGGCTCACGCTTTATCGACCTCGAAGGAGGCGAACCCACATTGTGGAAAGAGGCGAAAGGCGAAGAGGCTAAAGGCGAGTATTATACTATAAACGATTTGATAGACAAAGCATTAGAGATTGGATTCTTCTCTATTACGGTGACTACCAACGCGCAGCAGGATTTCTCTTGGATTCATCCACAGTCAATTTGGGTGAGTATGGACGGTGTCGGTGAATATCATGACCGCATTCGCGGCGAAGGTTCGTTTGCTCGATTGGAGGAGAATATTCGCAAGTCGGGCAAGAAGCATATTTGCGTAAATATGGTGGTGAATGCCTTGAACTACGAGTCATTGGACGCTGCTATGGAGTATGCCAAGAACAATCCTGCCATTGAGCAGATCTCTATCAATTTCCATACCCCCTACCCTGGCACCGAGTACCTAATGTTGCCACCGGAGAAGAAAGCCGAACTGATTGATAAAGTAATTGAATATAAGAAGAAGGGTTATCCCATCATGAACTCGCGCTCTGGACTTAAACTCATGAAACGCAATGCGTTAGGTGAGATTCAATTGGGTAAAGAGTGCTTTGTCACCAACTTTATTTACACCGACGGCAGTCGTGGTTTGTGCTTAGGCTATGGCACAGAGCAATGCCGTGTATGCGGTTTCTGCATGGCTGGCGAAATGGCAAGCGTGTGGGGCTTCAAACTCGACACCTTATTAGCAGGATTTAAACTGAGAATGTGATAGGAGAATCCGTCGAATAGAAATCTATCTCGCAAAGGAACAAATATCAATCGCCATTTATGTTTCAACATAGATGGCGATTTTATTGTGTTTTTCTTATCGATTACGCACTATTCACGCACAATTCTGAGCACTTATGTAGCAGATAATTATAGTATCGTTAGACTAACTGCACAAAAAAAAATCGCACCAAAAAGCAATTTTATTTGTTCAATTCAAAATAATTCACTACCTTTGCACCGCAAACCAAAAGTTTGCAGACATAATTTAAAAGGCGTTTATTTGCGCTTGTTTTGGTCAATAGAAAACTGGAAACTTTCTCACACCCGAAACAAGATTGCGGTAAATGCCCCTTGGTATGTTTATTTCGCCACACGGCGATTAACATATCGGCGTGGGCGTTTATTGTTTATTCTTGTGTGAAGGTTTTTCCAGTACCTCTATTGAAAGAGTAAGCAATGATAGGGTTCCACGCTTTTTCATACTATTCTTAACAGGTGTAATGGAACCATATACCACTATTAAGTACAAATGAAAAAAGTTGTTCTACTTTTTGTGGCACTATTCCCACTTTTTGTGTGTGCACAAGACATTATTATTACAATCAACGAAGAGAAAATCGACGCTAAGGTTGTAACGGTTTCTAAAGATGAGATTCATTATAAAAAGGCGAACTATCTTGATGGTCCAACATTTATTATCTCGAAACATGAAGTAAATAGCATTATTTTTGGAGATGGTTCTGTGAATATATATAATCATACAAATTCCCCAAGTACTCAATCTATAAATATGAAATCTGTGGATACCATAACAATTGCCACAGAAGAAGTGTATGATGAGACTATCTATACCGCTGCAGAATTTCGTGGTACATACTTGCCTAAATTTACTTATGAAAAAGTACATGTTCCTGGCAAGAAGAATAAAAAATGGCGCTATTGTGGTGGCAATATGGTTTTAACAGAAAGAGAATTTGGCAATTTTCTTCAAATGCATTGTAAAGAGGCTTATGATTATTATCGAAAGGGAGAAATCTGTGCTATTGTTGGCGCCTGTCTTATTCTTGTCGGATTTATCCCAACATTAGTATGTTGTATTGTTGGTATGTGCTATAGTACACAAGTATTATCAGTATACAATAATTATTGCGCAACCCAAAATATAGCACTCGACACCAACTTAATGATTGGCGATTATGTCCAGATTGCTAAAATTATACCATTAGAAAATATTAAAGGCATAGAGTAGCACAACACTCCCCTGCAAGTCGTTGATTTGCAAGGGAGTATTCTTTTATTTTTCAGTTTTAATCATTTCTGCTCGCAGGGGGCAGTAAAACTATAAACTATGAGCGATAAGTGATGAGTAATTGTCACTTATTTGTTACATGAAGGGTCTATAACCGCACCGAATTGTGTGGTTATTGTCTGGTTATAGTATGGTTATTGTGTGGTGCGAGTGAGAAATTTGTAGCCAAATTACTACCGCAAACAAATAACCTCCAAAAAGCATTAAACCCACCACCGCGCATCATCGGGGTAGTATCGTGGTGGTATCGTTACAGACGAGGAATCAGAAAGCCAGCGAAAGCTTTCCCAAATATATGAGTTAACAAAGTTTGGCACAGTTTTTGTATAATAAATTTTAACAAATTTATACAATACTAAACAAAACTAAACAATACAATCATGATTGCAAAACGATTAGAAGAGGCGATTAACGCCCAAATCAATGCCGAAATGTGGTCGGCGTATTTATATTTGAGCATGTCGGCATACTGCCAAGATGCTGGTTTTCCAGGTATGGCAAACTGGTTTGCTATCCAATTCAAAGAGGAGCAAGACCATGCTATGATTCTGCTCAACTACCTGCAAAGTCGCGGCGGACGCGTATTGCTCGCCCCTATCGCAGCCGTAGAAACTGAATGGGCTTCGCCACTCGCTGCGTTCCAACATACATTGGAGCACGAAGGCAAAGTAACTGCTATGATTAACAACCTCATGGCACTTGCCGTAGAGGAGAAAGACTTCGCCCTGCAAAGTCGTCTCAACTGGTTCGTGGATGAGCAAGTAGAGGAGGAAGAGAACGCTACCGAACTCGTACACAAACTTCGCCTGATTGGCGATAACGGCTACGGTCTTTACCAACTCGACCAAGAACTGGCTGCTCGCGTTTATACACAAGCAAGCCCGTTGGCAACTGCTGAGTAATATTTACAGGACGCCGCTTAAGTGGCTACAGTTTAGAGATTAAAGTTAGAAATATATGAAAAAGATTTTTATTTCGCTATTGGCATTAGGATGCTTAATAGCGTGTACGCCAAAGAAAACAGCGTACGAACAATACACCGAGTTGTACAACAACTTAGTGGCACAGTTGGAAACAACCACAGATCGTGCTGTAAAAGATTCGTTGATTGAGGGCTTTGTCACAGACGGCTACACCCTTCTGATTGAGAATGTAGAGGATATTACCTCCGACTCTATCGTACTGAATATCTTTTATATGCTCACCCCTGAGCAGAAGGCAGAGTTGTTTGCTGCTATTCCAGCAGAGCGTTTGGAAATGCCTACCCTGCAACCCGTACACGAGGAATACCTGATTGAGCTGAAGACCTCAGCAGGCAACCCATACATTGAAATCACTTCGCTGAAAGCAGACGGTACCGCTTTGGCACTGAGCGAGTTAGTTGGTAAGACCGACTATGTATTGGTGGACTTCTGGGCTTCGTGGTGCGGTCCATGCCGCCGACTAATGCCAGTACTCAAAGAGTTGTACACCTCGTATCACCCTTCTGGTAAGTTGGAGATTTTGGGCGTAAGTTGCGATAAGGACGAGGCTGCATGGCTCCAGGCCATTGAAGAGGACGAGTTGCCATGGTTGCATATCCGCGACCAACGCGCAGAGCCATACAACCCATGCGATCACTACGGTATCTCCGCTATCCCAACCACTATCCTCATTAACAAAGAGGGCGTAATCGTAGCACGCAACCCAAGCGAGGCTGAGATTGAGGAGATTCTGAACAAATAAGTTTAGAGGAAGCCGGACGCCGGACACCGGAAGCCGGAAACCAAACACCAGAAGCCGGCCACCGGAAGCCAGAAACCAATAAATGAAAAAGGCGAGAGATCTTCTCGCCTTTTTCTATTTCGCATGCCTCTAAACACGAAACTACTCGCAATCCACCGCGTTAAATTTGGCTTTATCTTCGCCCTCTTGGGTAAGGATATAGCAACCACTACCAGTGGTTTTCAGATCCTCAGTTTGGTTCTGCTTGCCAGTCCAGCCTTTACCCTGCTTGAAAATGATATTCAGCGACTTACCATAATAAGTATATACATACCAGTCGCCCTGTTTCGTTGCCTTATAATCACCCGTTTCAATGCCATCCGTTTCCCATATATATACATAGATATCATCTGTCCAAGTGTCGAGTACCTTGACTTTTACCACAATAGCCTCTTTCTTCGCAAAAGTGATACTATCCACTTGCGCTATAGGATATTCTACAGACTGACCATTCACCCACACATACATACTAACGACTTCGCTGAGTGCACCTGTATCGGTGTTATCATTATCTCCGTTATCATTATTGTTGTCGTTGCCCCCCCATTGTTCGTTGAGCCATTTCACCGAATTACCAAGCCAAGTGTTCACATTGTTGATACGCTTCTGCAAATCCTTATTACCACTATACTCCGACCAGCGATTAGCATCTGCCACAGCAGCCGACTTCAGCAATGTCAGTTGATTAGCAGTAAAGTTATAGATTTGGTTGATTTGAGGATAAAACTCTTTCCAAACGCTCTTCACATGCTGCATGAAAGCAGGGAACTTACAAATCTCAGGAATCCAGTGATTATGCCATACATCTCCCTCAAACATATAGAGATTCTTCTCGCGGTTGAACGAACTACCGAAATCCCAAACGGGTCCGAAGTGCCATTTTTCGCCCTCGCCCATTTCGCGATAGAGGTAGCAACTACCATGAAACGACTCGTAGTTATCCATAATCTCCTGCACGATATAAAAACGCGCAAGTGCATCTATATCAAGGTATTGCCACAACTCATCCGAGTTCTTATCTCCATACACCAAATCATCGATACGCGTCATCTCATCCCCCAAAAATGTCTCTTGCGCTTTTGACAGCACCTCAGGCGTTTTATAGGTAAACCACATGGTGTGCTTACCACCTTCTTTGATTGTAATGTGTGGATCATCATCATAGTTGTCAATCTCCACAAGCCAACCGCCAGTAATCTTTGCAGCATCGGTTTCCTCGTCCTCCTGCTCTACGATATTCACGCGGTTTTTGTCCACGCGAATAGTCTCCGTGAGGAAATACAAACCGATATAGTCGCCATTCAACACCACCTCTACTGGAGCCGTTGCAGGTGTCCACTCCATGCCAATCATACGACTCAGTTCAAAGCCCACTTGATTACGCATAAAGCCCTTTTTGCTTTGCGCATCATCTGCATGAGCCAATAGCGCAAAGTGTTTGCTTTTGTTCATGCCAAGAAGTGGCTGTTTTTCAGTGAGTTTAATGCGATAAGGCTTCTTATTAAAATCGCGCCAAGTATAGTTTCCACGACCTTTGATTTCCATGGTCAAAGGTGCAGCAGCACTACCAATACTCTCATACCCTTCAAGCCCCATAGCATCCAGATAATAGGTAGCATTGAGGTAATAATCTTTGCTTTCGATCTTGGCGTTGTTCTCCGTTTGGATATACAACACAGGCAATGTACCCGAAGGCGATACAGCCTGCAGTGTAGCACAAAGGCACACTAAAAAAGAGAAAAATAATGTTCGTTTCATATTTGTAGTATAATTTTCGGGTGCAAAGGTAGTGATTTATTGCGACATACGCAAATGTAAAGAATATTTTTACAAATTATATTTGTATAATTCATTTTTTTTGCGTACTTTTGCAGAAAAATACGACCTTATGAACTTTACACACTTACATGTACACTCCCACTACTCCGTACTGGATGGAATGAGCAAGGTGGCAGACCTCGTAGATAAGAGTATCCGCGAAGGAATGCCTGCGTTAGCCCTCACAGATCATGGTAACATGTACGGAATCAAAGAGTTATTAGACTGTTGCAAGAAAGCCAATGGCAAACTCAAAGCCAAAGCAGAAGAAGAGGGCAAAGCATTTGTGCCCTTCAAACCCATTGTGGGTATTGAGGCATACTGCGCTCGCCGTGGGCGATTGATGCAAGACAAAGACTACAAGATAACTACAGGAGAGGGCAAAACACAGGTGGTGGATATGAGTGGTTGGCACCTTATCTTGCTGGCTAAGAACAAAACGGGCTACCTCAACCTCTGCAAACTGACCAGTCAGAGTTTCATAGATGGTTTCTACCGCACCGCGCGTATTGATAAGGAGCTGTTGGAGGAGTGCCGCGAGGGATTGATATGCAGTTCGGCTTGTTTGGGTGGCGAGTTGCCACAAAAGATTCTCAGGGCCATTGGCAATGGGCAAGCAGGCAATTGGCAAGAAGCCGAAGAAACGATTACATGGTTTAAACGCGTCTTTGGCGATGATTATTACATTGAATTGCAACGCCACCAAACCGACAAACCAGATGCCGACCAACATACCTATCAAGTGCAAAAAGTGGTGAACGAGGTACTGGTAGAATTGGCACGCAAACACGGGGTCAAGTTGATTGCTACCAACGATGTGCACTTCGTGGAGGAAGAACATGCCGAAGCACACGACCGACTAATCTGCCTCAGCACCAACCATTATGTGGATGAAGACGACCGTATGCACTATACCAAACAGGAATGGCTGAAGTCGCCTGCGGAAATGGCGGAGATATTTGCCGACCTACCCGAAGCCATTAGCAATACGCAAGAGATTGTGGATAAAGTAGAGACCTACTCTATTGATTCGGGACCTATCATGCCTAAATTCCCTATCCCCGAGGAGTTTGGTACGGAAGAGAGTTACCATGCCAAGTTTACCGAACAAGACCTATTCGAAGAGTTCACCCGCGATGAGCATGGCAACGAAGTGCTTTCACAAGAAGCAGCAGAAAAGAAAATCAAGACCTTAGGTGGATACGAGCGATTGTATCGTATCAAACTGGAGGCCGATTATCTGCGACACCTCACTTATTTAGGCGCGCGCGAGCGATATGGCGATACACTCACCGAGGAGCAAGAGGAGCGTATCAACTTCGAGTTGCATATCATGAAGACCATGGGTTTCCCTGGCTACTTCTTGATTGTCATGGATTTCATTCGTGCTGCACGCGAGGAGTTGGGCGTGAGTGTGGGTCCTGGCCGTGGTAGTGCCGCAGGCTCGGTGGTAGCGTATTGTTTGAAAATCACCGATTTAGACCCATTGGAGTACGACTTGCTGTTCGAGCGTTTCCTCAACCCCGACCGTATATCCCTACCCGATATTGATACCGACTTCGATGATGCAGGTCGTGGTAAAGTACTTGATTGGGTCACCGAGAAATATGGTAAGAAACGCGTAGCACATATCATTACCTATGGCACAATGGCTGCCAAGTCGGCGATTTCCGATGTGGGGCGCGTACAGCGTGTGCCATTGCCTCGCGTCAATGAAATCAAGAGTTTCATTCCCGACCGAGGATTCCCCGATAACATAAAAGATGAGAAAGGCAAATCACCCAAAGTGAATTTGAAAAACTGCTATAAGTATGTGGCAGAACTCAAGGACTTGGTGAATGGAGGTGAGCCACAAATAGCCTCCATGCTCAACTATGCGCAGCAGTTGGAAGACACTATTCGTCAGGTGGGTATCCACGCCTGTGGTGTGATTATCGGAGCGGATGACTTGACCAAATATGCGCCACTCAGTACGGTGGAAGATAAAGACTCCAAACAGCGTATCTTGGTAACACAATACGATGGACATGTGGTGGAGAATGTGGGATTGATCAAAATGGACTTCTTGGGTCTGAAGACCCTGACCATTATCAAAGAATGTCTAAAGAACATTGAGCAACGCCATGGTATTCAATTAGATATAGACCATATCTCGAAAGATGACCCAGAGACCTATCGCCTCTTCCAAGAGGGACGGACAGTGGGTGTCTTCCAGTTTGAGTCGGCAGGTATGCGCAAGTACATGAAGGAACTCAAACCTACCGTCATGGGCGACCTTATCGCCATGAACGCACTCTATCGCCCAGGTCCTATGGACTATATTCCGCAGTTTATCAAGCGTAAACACGGATTAGAGCCCGTGACCTACGATATTCCTATCATGGAGAAATACCTCAAGGACACCTATGGTGTAACGGTATATCAAGAGCAGGTGATGCTTCTCAGTCGTTTGTTGGCCAACTTCACCCGTGGCGAGAGCGACCAACTGCGTAAAGCCATGGGTAAGAAAATCATGGCCATGTTGGCAGAGTTGAAACCTAAATTTATCAACGGTGGTAAAGCCAACGGACACGATGAGAAAGTGCTGGAGAAGATTTGGGCAGACTGGGAGAAGTTTGCTTCCTATGCCTTCAACAAGTCGCACGCCGCATGCTACTCGTGGGTGGCATATCAAACAGCCTACCTCAAAGCCCACTACCCTGCCGAGTTCATGGCTGCCAACTTGACCGTAGCCAAAGACGACATAAAGGATGTCACAAAGTTCATGGACGAGTGCAAAGCCATGCGCATGTCAGTGCTCGCACCTGATGTCAATGAGTCGGGATTGAACTTCACCGTCACCAAGAATGGCGATGTGCGCTTTGGTTTGGGTGGCGTGAAGGGTGTAGGCGAAGCAGCCGTAGAAGCCATTATCAGAGAGCGTGAACAGAATGGCAAATACAAGGATATATTCGACTTTGTACAACGCGTTAACCTGCAAGCATGCAACAAGAAAACTATTGAAAGTCTGGCACTTGCAGGCGGATTCGATTGCTTCAGCGGCATGTATCGCGAGCAGTTGTTTGCCACCAACAGCAAAGGCGAGAACATGCTGGATGTATTGGTGCGTTTCGGTAATAAATACCAACAAGACCAGATTGAAAACAGCATGTCGCTATTCGGTGGCTTAGGTGGAGGCATGGGCGTGGCTATCCAACTGCCCGAGTTGCCACAAGTTCCTCGTTGGTCGGCAGTAGAACGACTCAACAAAGAGAAAAACCTGATTGGTATCTTCCTGTCTGCCCACCCATTGGATGAGTGGGAATGGGAGGTGCGCGATGTCTGCACCACCACCGCAGCCAAACTGACGCAGTTTGACGCATGGCGCAAGCCCGAAGCACGCGCTACCTTTACTCCAGCTACCACCGAAGAGGATAGCGAGACAGAGGAAGCACAAGAAAAACTCGACCCTACACAATGGATTACCCAACACGAGAACCGTCCTCTTTTCTTTGGCGGAATTGTGGTATTGGCAGAGGACGCCACCTCACGCAAAGGCAACCCATACGGCAGATATACGATAGAGGATTACACGGGTAGTTTCCAATTTACCCTCTTTGGCGAAGCCTACAAGCAGTATGCCAGTCTGCTGAAACCCAATGTGTATGTCTTCCTCACAGGTATAATACAGCAATATGGTGCCAATCAGCGTTGGTTCAAACCCAAACCAGTGGCTGAGGCGGAGTATGAATTAGCAATACAACAGGTGGACCTTATGAGCGATGCACACAAGCATGTCAAGCAAATCACCATTCACATGCCTATCCAGAATATTCAATCCACCTTTATCGATGATTTGGCAGAACATTGCGAGAAGCATAGGGGCGAAACACCATTGCACCTGCGTGTGTTTGACAACATTAAGCAGAATGTCATTACCCTCATTGCGCCACCTATACACATGGACAAGGACTTCTACCGATGGATAAGAAGACAAGAGATAGAAGAAGAACTGTTCACCCATTCAGTACAATAACCATAACATTATATTACCATGAAAAAGAATCTTTTTATCTTGTGCGTGATGACTTTCATTGCACAATCATGCTGCCAAAAGCCTATTCTCATTGGTCACCGTGGTAGCCTTTTTGGGGTAGAGAATACCGAAGAAGCATTTATTAATGGTGCTACACATTTCGGTTATCAAGGCTTGGAGTGTGATGTCAAGACCACCAAAGACGGTCAATGCGTCTGCTGGCACGATAATGATCTCAAACGCGTAGGACACGACAGCGTGCTGATTGCTGAGACTACATTGGATAGTCTGCTCATGCTTACGCTTACCCAAACGCGCAAGGATATCACCTACTCTGCCACTATCTGCACCGTAGATCGTTATTTGGCAATTTGCAAAGAGCACCATGTCTTCCCTGTCGTAGAACTCAAGTGGGCAACGGGTATCAATAACAACGACATGTCTCTCTTTCCTTCGCTATATGCGCTGATAGAGAAACATAGTTTGGTAGAAGAGACTGTGATTTTGACTTCCATGCGTAAGTCGTTGGAATATATCCGCACAAATTACCCACAACTGCAATGCCAATACCTTCGCCAAACGGTGAAGGACGAGGATGTACAATGGTGCCATGATTGGAAAGCCAATATCAGTATCCAACATGCCAATATCACGAAGGAGTTGGTACACACATGTGATTCATTGGGTGTACAAGTAGCAGCATGGACGGTGAACAATGATAGTATCTACAACCGATTAGTAGACTGTGGCTGCGCCTTCGTGACGACCGATTACCTGGAAGTTAAGTAAGGCCTCCGGAAGCCGGTTCCCTATACCACAAGGGCTCCCGGAAGCCAGACGCCGGTTCCCTAAATCACAAGGGTTCCCGGAAGCCGGATGCCAGCAATAATCCATAAAAAAGACGAGGACACCCCTCGTCTTTTTTCTATACCTTGCCTATCGCCAATAGCCATTAGCCTATTACCTCTAACAGCCCGCAGGGCGGTCTATTAATACGCATTCATTTGCTCTTTCACAGTAGCAGTGATCATGTCAGCAAACTCTTGTACAGTCATTTGACCCTTCTCCTCTGCACCTTGTTGGCGAACAGAAACAAGTCCTTGCTCTGCCTCCTTCTCGCCTACGATGAGCATGTATGGGATACGCTTCAACTCGTTGTCGCGAATCTTGCGTCCGAGTTTCTCGTTGCGATCATCCACAATAGCACGCACATCTTGTGCCTCCAACATTTCTTTCACCTTGTGTGCATACTCGTTGCTCTTCTCGGAGATTGGCAATACCACTGCTTGGTCTGGAGTGAGCCACAATGGGAACTTACCTGCGGTGTGCTCAATGAGCACTGCCACGAAGCGCTCCATACTTCCGAATGGCGCACGGTGAATCATTACAGGACGATGCTTTTGGTTGTCCTCACCTACATACTCCAACTCAAAGCGCTCTGGCAAGTTGTAATCCACTTGGATTGTACCCAATTGCCAACGACGACCCAACGCATCCTTCACCATGAAGTCCAATTTTGGACCATAAAAAGCAGCCTCGCCAGTCTCTACGCGAGCAGGCAATCCCTTCTCTTGGCATGCCTCAATGATAGCTTGCTCTGCCTTCTCCCATACCTCATCAGAACCCACATACTTGGTCGTGTTGTTAGGGTCGCGGAGTGAGATTTGTGCCTCAAAGTTCTCGAATGCGAGTGACTTGAAGATGATTTCGATAATCTCCATTACGCGGATAAACTCGCTCTTCACTTGGTCTGGACGGCAGAAGATATGCGCATCATCTTGAGTAAAGGAACGCACGCGCGTCAAACCGTGCAACTCACCCGATTGCTCGTAGCGATATACAGTACCAAACTCAGCAATACGCAATGGCAGGTCCTTGTATGAGTGAGGAGTATTCTTAAAGATTGTACAGTGGTGAGGGCAGTTCATTGGTTTGAGCAAATATACCTCGCCTTCCTCTGGAGTGGTGATTGGTTGGAACGAATCCTTGCCATAGTGATCCCAGTGACCAGAAGTGATGTACAAGTTTTTATTACCAATATGTGGGGTTATAACTTGTTGATAGCCATAGCGTTTTTGAATCTTCTTCAAAAAGTCCTCGAGGCGCAAGCGAAGTGCTGTACCCTTTGGCAACCAGATTGGCAAACCTTTACCCACCATGTCTGAGAACATAAAGAGCTCCAACTCCTTACCAATCTTGCGGTGGTCGCGTTTCTTAGCTTCTTCGAGCAATGTTAAATACTCATCCAACATCGCTTTCTTAGGGAAAGTGATACCGTAGATACGGGTCATCATTGGACGAGAGTCGTCGCCACGCCAATATGCAGCAGCGCAACTGAGTACCTTGATAGCTTTGATGGCCTCAGTTGAAACCAAGTGAGGACCTTTACAGAGGTCGGTGAACGCACCTTGTGTATAGGTAGTGATATGTCCATCCTCCAACTCGGAAATCAACTCGCATTTGTATGTTTGTCCCTTTGCGCCGAACTCAGCCAATGCGTCTGCTTTGGCGATAGATTTCTTTACCAATGGCTCTTTTTTAGCGCGGAGCTCTGCCATTTTCTGTTCGATAGCAGCAAAGTCGCTATCCTTAATTGTTTGTCCCTCAGCAGGATACACATCGTAGTAGAAACCATTCTCAATAGCAGGACCAATACCGAATTGGATACCTGGATAGAGTTCTTGCAATGCCTCTGCCATGAGGTGGGAAGAGGTATGCCAGAAGGCATGTTTAGCTTCTTTGTCCTCCCACTTGTGGAGCTTGATTTCGCAATCCTCGTTGATTGGAGCATTAAGTTCTACGATTTGCCACTCCTCTTGGTTAGGAGTTTTCACACTGGCTACAAGGATGTCTTGTGCCAAACGGCTGCTAATGCTTGCAGCTACTTCGTAAGCGGTGATACCGCTCTCGTACTCGCGGACGCCACCGTCCGGAAAAGTAATTTTAATCATGTTTTTTCTTGTTTTGATACCGATTACCGATAACCAATAACCAATATCCTCATTTTAATAAACCTACAAATGTTTACGGCTCAGGGCGCACAAATGCCCACTCGCCAAATCGGGGACAAAGGTACTAATAATATTTTAAATACACAAGAAAAACAGAAGAAAGTTTACCTACAATTATTATTTTCTTGCAGCATCACCCATCGGGTGGATAAGCGGTGGATAAGCGGTAGATAGCTTCCCTCAACTAACCTTATCGGCATGCTACCAATTACGGGTTCATAACGGGTTCTTGACGGGTTGATAGTGGCACATCGTAGGCACATCCGTATCACATCTCTGTAATAATAGTATTGCGACTCGACCGTCAATTATCTATTTCTTTCCCTATCGCTCACCAATGTTGGGTGAGCGAAATGTTGTCTATGTTGTCTTTATATAGAATTAGAATCCTTAGAATCTTTAGAATCTTTAGAAAACTTTGGATTCTAACAAACCTAAAGATTCTAAATTTTCTAACATACATATTGATTGCTATTTACAAAACGACCAATCCGCATAACCTATTCTTTTTCTATCGATTATGCGGATTTGCCTAATTGCCTTATAACCTCATCATCTCACTCCTACGGACTTCTTTCCTCCTTTCTTTACCCCTTCTCTCCCGCGTCCGTAGAAGTCCTATTTCACCTTATCCTACTTTTAACTGCCTTGTGAAAATCTCTTTTGCTTCGCCTACTGGTTCTGTGCTCGGCGCTACCCGCCGAGTTCTTCTATGTCCATTTCCCGCGGGGTCCCCGATGACGCCTGCGTCATGGGGTGTTAGACGAATGTTATTCGGGTCTTCCTTTTTGTCCCGACCTCGGCGATTTTCCGCCGAGCATCCCCCATTTCCCCAAAGGGATACCGAACCCTTACCGAAGAAACCAACACTAATTTGTCCTGCTTTTGCCAGTGGTCTGGCAAACATCCTTCCTTTGTTTGTTTATTGCCCCGAATATTATTCGGATGCTCCCTGTCTATGTCCATGAATACCTTTCTATATCCATTGCCCTGAATGCTATTCGGGTATCCATTTTTTCTCCAAACAAAACTCACCCCGCAAATCCAATGACTTGCAGGGTGCGAAAACTATATTTGCAAAATTTTATAGATCCTTGACAAGACGCACGGATTGACCGTAGTAGCGATAGTCGCCGTACATGTTCGCTCCGCCCGAGTGGAACCAGAAGTAGTACGCGCTGAGGCTACTGTCCTCAGTGGCAGACCAATATATGCCGTCGTTCCGCACGTAGTACACATTGGCGCCGTCGCGACAACCCGCAGCAGGCAAGAAGACTGCACCTGCGGACTCTAACTTAGACCATTGCTCAGCAGTAAAAGTTTGATAATCTGCATAATAATCAACACCCATTTCACTATGGAAACCTGACTTGAAAGAAACACCTGATGGGCATGTCCAGTTGTCAGGCAATAAGATAAAACCATTCACACCATTGACCTGAGCAACACCTCTGAGGTCACTTGCGTTAGTACGAGTGTTGAGAAGATAATTCCACTCATCATAACTCAATGTACGCCAAGTATTAGGAGCATCATTACCAATCTTATTCGTACCCCAATCAACAAAAGAACCTAAATAATCATTGTCCCAATCAGTAGATGTACTTACACCAAAATTGGTAGCACCTGTACTCCAACCGAACAAATCAACCTTATCTGCCAAAACATCAGCATCTATTGCAATATTGGCTTCGCCGAGATAATCCCACTGATTCTCAGCGAAAGACCATGTATTAGTGGATTGCGTGTATTGCAAATTTCCCTGTGAGAAAGTCACTTGCTTATCAGCGGAAACAGAGAACACACCAATACCTGCAGAAGGGATAGAAGATGATACTGGACGCCACTCTACGAGATAGCAGTTAGTGTTGAGCTCGTGGGTACCATTGTAGATAGTATATGTACCAGCACCAACAACAGTATCACCCAAGTGGAACTCACGACCAACACGGTCAATACAAATAGCATTCAGTTGATCGGTAAACTCGTAGGTCTCGAATGAGTCTTTGCCCAATGTATAGCAGCTGTAGAACTCAAACTCGTGCTCTTGACCTGTCACAGGGTCCATAACGAAGAATGATACGCTGTGGTATCTGTCAAATGCAGAAGATTTCTTGAACCAACGAGAGATGATACCACCCACCTTGATGGAATCGCCCTTAACGAAATCACCAGCATCTACAGCGGCAATAGCCTCAGAAGGGGTATAGAAACTACGTTCTTCTGGTGCTCCATCAAAAAATCCTTTATTGACAGAATTATTAGGAGCAATCATACTTATACTATCCACCTTTGCTACAGTTCCATCGCTGTAGTAAATATAGAACTGTGCAGAAGCACTAATTGTCATCATTAAGGCGATGACTGCCATAAACATCTTTTTCATATTGCTGATTTTTTATTGAATTTCACTTATTGTTTACATCTCATCACTCATAGTTCAGAACTAAGATTTCCCATCACATCGTACCAAACTTGTTTACCATCAGGCATTGTGGCACGGATAAATAATTTGCCATTCCATAACACTTTGTCTGTCATGGCATTGTCCAAAGACGACACTTCTTCCAAAAAAGTAATAGTTTCATCTTTTTTCACCATCGCAAAAGTGATACTACGCACACCTGTCACATCTGCCTCTGGCACACTTACAGCCAGTGCTCCCTTGCTGCATAGCACACTAAAGTCCGTCACTGAGGTGTAGTCCAACTGCACTACCTGCTCTGTGCCATCCGTCATTTGCACCACCATCGCGGGCACAAGTTCGGCATCCTGAGCCAGAATCGGTACGCTTACACTACATAAGAATAGACTTAGTAGAAATAAGAATAACTTTTTCATCTGTTATTAAATGTTTTATGGGACATTGGCTCCAAACGCCCCGTTGGTATAATTATAGAAAAAGCGTGGAACCTTACCTTTGCTTATTCTCTGATTAGAGGTTCCGGAAAGACCCTTCCTATAAGAATAAGCAACGAACGCCCACGCCGAATATGAAATGCCACCAAACAGAGCAATCCACGACGGGATGCTCTGCGGCGGGATAGTCATATCCCAAAGGGCGTTTACTGCCTTCTTGTTTCGGATAGGATGAAATTTTCCGGATTTCTAATCACCAAAACAAGCGCTAATAAACGCTTTTTATAATATGTCTGCAAACTTTTGGTTTGCGACTGCAAAATTACTACATTTTTTTGAATTGTGCAAGAGTAGTGTAAAAAAAATGCCACTTATGTTCGAAAACACAAGTGGCATTACAGAGTTTATGAAATTCAAAATTCTTAATTAACAATACCTCCCATCATTGTATAGCACACCCCATCGCGCAGGAGTAATAATTGTCCATCACGGATAACCTTTTGGCAATTGGTCATTGGCGATGGACTATGGGTATTCTCCACCGCAGTAACAGGATTCGTATTCACCGTCAGCGCATCCAATGCAAAATACATCGGCGTGTTCATACCAAACTGTCCCGTGTCAGTTGTGATCATACGGAAACTCAATCCCTCTGTTTGTCCCACATCAGTCAAAGGCACTTTCACCCAGCCATTATTCTTCTCGCCATCAACTGCCAAATAGTAGGTAATAGACTTTGTCTCGTGAAAAGTCTCATCTATCGCACTGATAATCAAAGCCAACGTATCTTCCTCAGTAAACGCACGTGCATTGAACACCCCACCCTCAGTGATAGCCTTCATCGTATTGCTATTCTGGCAAATATACACATGCTCAGGGTAATACGCCTCATCAAAGAGAATCAAATTCGATGAATAGCCCTGTGACTCCGTCACCCAATCCGAGAAATAACCAATCACATAAGGCGTACCTACACCCTGCAAACCACCATTAGCCACACAGCCAAACACATTAGCCGTGTCCTGCGACACACGCGACAAGGTAAATCCCTCCCAACTCATACCTCCATACGAGTTCTGACTGGGCAAATGTGAAAGCATAAAACGAGCATCATTGGTATAAATAAACTGACACAACCCACTATCGTTGTAGGTGCTATCCCACACATCCGTGCAGTCATAATAGCCCGTACCGTAGTCCGCACTATAGGTAACAGGGTTACCTGCCATATCCGTGGCAGTCGTCAAATCCATCGTTATCTGCTCCGCCGCAACTGTCAGCGAAAAGCCCATAAATAGTAAAAATACAAACCGTTTCATATTTTTTAGTTTAAAGGTTAAAGGTTAGAGGTTAAAGGCTGGGGAACGCGGCTTTGCCGCTACTTCTTGCCTCTTGCCTCTCGCCTTTCGCCTATAAATTTCTATATAAACAACAATATCATCAATTGTCCCGTCAGCACGCGCAGGAACATGGTCAGCGGATAGACCGTAGAGTATGCCACCGCAGCACGGTCATTGACACTCGATACAGTAGTAGCATACGCCAAGGCAGGAGGATTGGTCGTACTACCTGCCAATACGCCCATCAGCGTGAAATAGTCCAGTTTCAGCCACAGACGTCCTACCACACCCATCAATAACAATGGAACCAAGGTAATGATCACGCCATAGCCAATCCATGCATAACCGCCATCCAGCAAGGTAGGAATAAAGGTCTTACCTGCACCAAAACCAACGGCTGCCAAGAACATCGCTATACCTATCTCACGAATCATCAGGTTGGCACTACTGGTGGTATAAGTCACAATATGCATCTTTGGTCCAAAGCAACTCATCAAGATAGCCACAATCAGCGAACCACCAGCGATACCCAACTTGAAGGGCTGTGCCAAGCCAGGCAAAGCAATAGGCAACAAACCTGCTGCCACACCCAAAGCCAATCCCAAGAAGATAGAGGTCAGATTAGGCACATCCAACTTCTTGGTAGAGTTACCGAACAACTGCTCCACCTTATCCACAGCGCGTTCCTCACCGACCACCGTGATACGGTCACCCAGCTGCAAGTACAAGTCGCGCGTAGCCAACAGTTCAATACCTGCACGACGGATACGCGTGATAGACACATGGTACGTGGCACGCACATTCAGATCGCCAATACGCTTGCCATTAAGTTCGGGCTTGGTTACTATCACATGACGCGACACCAGGTGCGCTTGCGCCTTATGATCGGTAGGCAGCGAGGTCTCCATACCTAACAAGAGGACACTCTTCTCGTTCTCCTTGTCCACCACCACACGGATACGGTCGCCTACATGCAATACCGTATCCACATCGGGCAACTCATCATCGCCATTAGGACGCACCAAACGCGAAACAATCAGGTGGAAATGGCACAGCTGACTCAAATCGCGGATATTAGCACCCTCTACTTGCGGATTGGTCAGCAGTAAGTCGATAAACTCTATCTCCTTTTGCGCCTCACTCTCGGCAGCCAAACGCTCCTCCTCTTTATCCAAACGAATCTTGAAGAACCATCGCATAGCCAAGAGCGACAAGATAATACCTACTACACCCAGAGGATATGCCATCGCATAACCACTGGCGATATTCGGATTCACCTCACCCGTTATGTCCGTAAACGCCTGCTGCGCAGCACCCAAACCTGGTGTATTGGTCACCGCACCAAACAGCACACCCGTCATCGTAGCCATATCCTCGCCCGAGAACAAGTGGATAAGATAAGCCACTACACAACTCAGCAAGACGATACTGACCGCCAGCAGATTGAGCTGGATGCCGCCCTTGCCAAACGAAGAGAAGAAACTTGGACCCACCTGCAAACCAATGGAATACACAAACAGTATCAATCCAAAATCCTTAGCAAAAGTCTCTACCACTGGATCAAGATGCATACCGAAATGCGACATCGCTATCGCACAAAACAGAATCCAAGTGATACCCAAAGTGATACCCTTGAACTTCAATCTATGACTCAGATAAATACCTATAGCAATCGCTATGGTAAGAATAAAAATCGAATGCGGTACTCCCGTACCAAAAAACAGACTATTTAACCAATTCATTGTCGTATTAATTACTTGCCCGCGATAAACTGCGGATCCAAATAGGACTGTTCAATCTGATCAATTGCACTTATCTCCTCCTGGCTCAGGTCGCGCGCATGCGTGCATAGCGCATTTATAAGGTGTGCGGAACATGCTTCAAGGGTTCGGATATGGTCAAACGCGGCATATTGGCTCAAGTTGGCTACACGCTGACGGACAGACTTCACGCCATGCTTCAGCAGTTTCTCCACCGAAGGCGTAATGGCTTGTTGCAACATTTCAAAATCCACCTGCACCAACAATGTGCCATGCACAATCGTACCCGTAGGCAAGGCATAACACGCATTACCCGATACCTTGTACCCCTCCACCATAATATCATTATGCTCCGATTTCACCGCAGCAAAACCACAAGCACGCAGCACATTTGATACACAATCCAAAAACGACTGAAAGACCACTTCGCTATGCGTAGAAGGCGAAATCAAACTCATCATCAGATTGCCCTCATCAGCATACACACACCCTCCGCCACTCTTACGGCGGTACATGGCAATGCTATTCGCCCGACAGAAATCCATATTCACCTCCGCTTCCATTACCTGATGACGCCCAAAAATAACCGTAGGCGACACCACCCATGTGAAGAATATATCTTCTTGCACCTGTTTGGCAAAGTATTCCTCCATTGCCAAATACCATACAAGACGGCGATTAGTAGGTGGGATAAGATGTAGCATGAATCAACCTTTTTCTTTTGTACGGAAGAAAGGCAACAGCACAAAATAATTCACTACGCCTGCCAACATAATAGCCAAAATACCAGACACTTCCTCCGACACCGCCAGCCAAATCAATATGTTCAAAAACAGCAGTTGTACGCCATAGTTAATAGCACGCCCCATTAGGAAACCACCTGCGTTCTTCCAACTGGGTCGCGTGTGGAAAGTGAAGTAGTTTGTTAGAAAATAATTCACTACCATTTCTACCAAGAAACCAATCGAAAACGCCACAGATGTCATCGTTTGCGAGTCGGAGTCTATTCGGCGAAAAATATCAAGAAACAAGTAATAGATACCGTATTGCAGGAGCGTTCCGAATGCTCCTACGCACACGAAACGCACCATTGAACGGTATTTATAACTCAGTTTCATTTTTGTTTATACTAAGGCTGCCAACATTTCTTCCATAGCCGCATTAAGTCCCTCGACATTGCGACCACCCGCAGTAGCCATCCATGGTTGACCACCGCCACCACCTTGGATATTCTTGGCAGCAGACTTAATCATTTGACCTGCATTCTTGCCTGCCTCTACCATTGATGGTGATAGTACCACAGCAATCATTGGCTTGCCTTCCCACTCGGTAGCAGCCACGAGAGCAAAATGCTTGCCTGCAATCTTATTCTTGATAATGAGTGGCATATTGCGCAAGAGTGTAGGATCTACATTGCCTGTGAGGCGAACAAGTTGAATACCATTATAGTCCTCAGCCTTGGCAATAAGTTCGTCGCAATAGCGCTCCACTTTCTCTGCCATAAAGGTTTCGATTTGCTTCTTCAAACCTGCGTTCTCATCGATGGCTTTGCGAATAGCGCCTGCAAGGTCTGGAGCATTGTTGAATAGCGCACGGAGATTGTTGAGTGTATCCACTTGCTTGTAGTAGAGTTCATCGGCCTTGGCTGCAGTCACTGCCTCAATACGGCGAATACCTGCTGCTACACTGGTCTCCATTACGATGCGAACGGCACCAATCTTACCTGTGCTGGCCACATGGCAACCACCACACAACTCTGCCGAAGGACCATATTTGATGACGCGCACCTCGTCGCCATATTTCTCACCAAAGAGTGCCATTGCGCCCATCTCTTTTGCCTTAGCGATAGGTGTGTTGCGGCTCTCCTCCAGTGCGTGGTCTTGGCGAATCATTTCGTTGGCAAGGATTTCTACTTGGCGAAGTTCCTCAGCCGATACTTTTTGGAAGTGCGAGAAGTCGAAGCGCAAACTATCTGGTGATACATAACTACCCTTTTGCTCTACGTGCTCACCCAATACTTGGCGGAGTGCGTAGTGCACAATGTGAGTAGCGGTGTGGTTGCAAGCGATTGCTTGACGGCGAGCGGTATCTACAGTAGCCACCAAAGTACCCTCAATCTCTGCTGGCAACTCAGCGCAGAGGTGTACCGAGAGGTTGTTCTCGCGTTTGGTGTCAATGATACGGATATTACCCAATGTACCAGAATCGCCTACTTGACCACCCATTTCAGCATAGAAAGGCGTCTTGCTGAGTACCACTTGGTAGAGGGCTTTGCCCTTTTGCTCTACGCGGCGGTAGCGCAATACTTGTGTCTCGCAGGTGAGTTCATCATAGCCCACAAACTCGGTATCGCCTTCGCGGATGATATTCCAGTCGCCCAGTTCTTGTTTGTTGGCTTGGCGACCCATCTCCTTTTGGTGCTCCAATGCCTTGTTATATTCCTCCTCGTTGGTGGTAAAGCCGTTCTCGCTGAGAATCAACTGAGTAAGGTCGAGAGGGAAGCCGTAGGTATCTTTCAATGTGAACACATCTACACCCGAAATCTCTTTGCCCTTGGCCTCTTTCATCAGCTTATCGAGCAAGGTGATACCCTTGTCCAATGTGCGAAGGAAGGACTCCTCCTCGCTCTTGATTACAGGGGTGATTTGTCCCTCTTGTTTTACCAACTCTGGATATGCTTCGCCCATGTCCGCAATAAGTTGTGGCACGAGTTTGTACATAAACGCTTCGCGTTGCTCAAGGAAGGTGTAGCCATAGCGCACAGCACGGCGCAAGATACGGCGAATCACATAACCTGCTTTCTCGTTGCTTGGCAACTGACCATCTGCAATAGCAAACGCGATAGTACGGATATGGTCAGCAATCACACGCATTGCCACATCCACTTTCTCCTCTTTGCCATACACGCAGCCGCAGAGCTCGCCAATCTTCTTCAGCATGGGTTGGAACACATCGGTATCGTAGTTCGACTGCTTGCCTTGCATGGTGCGCACCAGACGCTCGAAGCCCATACCAGTATCAATCACATTGTATGGCAGCGAATCGAGCGAACCATCGGCTTTGCGGTTGTATTGCATGAACACGAGGTTCCAAATCTCAATGACTTGTGGGTGGTCTTTGTTTACCAACTCACGACCAGATACGGCAGCTTTTTCATCCTCGCTACGGCTATCCACGTGGATCTCCGAGCATGGGCCACAAGGACCAGTATCGCCCATCTCCCAGAAGTTGTCGTGCTTATTGCCATTCAGGATATGGTCTGCTGGCAAGTGCTTAGCCCAAATCTCAGCTGCCTCGTTGTCGCGCTCGATGCCCTCTTCAGGCGAACCCTCGAAGACGGTCACATAGAGGTTCTTTGGATCGATCTTCAATACGTCCACCAAATACTCCCATGCAAAGTCAATCGCTCCTTGCTTGAAGTAGTCACCAAACGACCAGTTGCCAAGCATTTCGAACATGGTGTGGTGGTAGGTATCGTGTCCTACTTCCTCCAAGTCGTTGTGCTTACCGCTCACGCGGAGGCACTTCTGCGAGTCCGCTACGCGAGGGTATTGAATAGGGTCGTTGCCGAGGATGATACCCTTCCAAGGGTTCATACCTGCATTGGTAAACATTAGGGTTGGGTCATCTTTAATGACCATTGGTGCTGAAGGTACAATCTTGTGTCCCTTCTTCTCCATAAAATCCAAAAAGGATTGTCGAATTTCTTTACTTGTCATATCTTGTTTTATCTATTAGTCTTTTGGTACAAATTTCTCTACGTGGTATTCGCGTTTTTCCACTTTAGGTTCCCAGATCAGTTTGCCTGCCTCCAGTTGCACATTGGTTTGACGCTCACGCAAAATATCTATTGCGGTATAAATCGCATGCAACATGCTTTGTGGATCAGCCTCGTTCTTACCTGCGAGGTTGTACGCTGTGCCATGATCAGGCGAAGTACGCACTACTGGTAAGCCCGCCGTGAAGTTTACGCCACTCATATCCAATGCCTTGAATGGTGCCAAACCTTGGTCGTGGTACATGGCGAGTACCGCATCAAAGTGGTTGTATTGCCCTGCGCCAAAGAACCCATCTGCCGAATATGGTCCAAACGCCCAGATACCTTGCTCTTGCGCAGCTGCAATAGCAGGACGGATGATATTGGTCTCCTCCTCGCCAATCAGTCCGTTGTCGCCTGCGTGTGGATTGAGTGCCAACACAGCAATGCGTGGTTTGCGGCACGAGAAGTCAGTCTTCAGCGTGCTATTGAGCACAGCCAACTTACTCAATATACGCTCTTCAGTAATGGACTCAGCCACCTTAGCGATAGGGGTATGGTTGCATACCAATGCCACACGCATACGGTCGCTAATCATCATCATCAGACTATCTTTGCCCTCGCCAAACTGCTGGGTCAAGTACTCGGTATGTCCCGAATAGCGGAAGGCATCGGATTGGATATTATCCTTGTTGATGGGTGCAGTAACGACGGCATGTACCAAGCCGTTCTTAAGGTCTTGGCACGCACGCTGTAGGCTCTTAAACGAGGCTTGTCCTGCCTCTGGGGTCGAGGCACCCAACTGCACAGGTGTATCATCGCCATAGCAAGTGATGAGATTCAAACGACCATCTTTAGCTTGCTTGGGGTCTTGAATGATATTCCACTGGATATTGTGATATTCCTCGTCCAGAGTTTGCATGTGTTGGCGTGCTACCTTGGCATTGCCATACACGATAGGGCGACATATCTCGCAGATATGTGGATTAATCAATGACTTGAGGATAATCTCATACCCTACTCCATTGATATCGCCTGCTGTAATTGCTATTATTGGTTTCATATATTCTTTGTTTAGTTCTTGTAGTATTTAAAACATTATCTTAAATGCTTTACATCAGATGATATTTTCTTTATTGTATTGCTTGGAATATCAAAAACAGCATAAGTACAATGCTCGCCTACCATGCAATCAAAAGAAGCCGTTCTATGCCTAACAATCGCTGTCGCTTCTCCGTTTTCATCTACAATCAAACGGAAAGATTCTACATTGGTTTGAGATGTTGAAGATCGAAAGACGCACCACACTAATGAATGATTCGCAAAATCGATCTTTGGCAATTCCATATCTACTGGTGCCAGTTCACGCAATTCTTGCTCGGATTTTACCATAAATGCAAGACCTCCATAATAAGAATAATCTTCATCATCGTAATGTTTTTCGTAGTCTTGACTTAATATATCATATACTTGAGTTTCTTTTACATATTGGAAAATGGCATCCAATTTTTCTGTATCCTCTTTCGATAAATTTACTTTGTCTATCTCGCCTTTAATTTTGATTGGCTCACAACTTGCACATACGCATGCTACCAAGAGCAACATACTCACTAAATAATTCTTCATACCTTCACTTTATTTATTTGGTTAATCAATCTGTGTTACTTTGTCATATTGTAATTTCTCGAAGTCGAATGGTTTGCGGTCTTCGTTCTTGTAGCCCAGCGACATCACGCACAGTACCGTGAAGTTCTCTGGCAGATTGGTCAACTTGCGCACCAAGTCCTCCGCGCCTTCTCTTTGATACACATGACACCAACAAGCGCCTAATCCTTGGTCAGTTGCCGCCAACCAAATGTTCTGCGCAGCAATGGCTGCATCGCATTGCCAAGTGTCGATAATGCTTGTGTCCGCAGCCACCACGATACCCGCCATAGCGGTATCAAACATACCACTTCCGTAAGTGCGGCAACCTGCCAACTGACGCAGTATCGCCTCGTTCTTAATCACCACAAAGTGCCATGGATTCATTCGTTTTCCCGCTGGTGACATCAGCGCACAACGCATGATATAGTCCAATTTCTCCTGCTCTACAGGTTGATTTGTATATTTCCGAAATGAGCGCCTCACTTGGCATAAACTTTGAAAATCACGCATAATTAGTCAAATTAATAATTTTGGCTGCAAAGGTACTACTTTTTTTGCATATATGCAAATATAATCTTTTAATTATTCAAAATTCGCTATTCTTAGTCCGTGCACCCCAAGAAACTTGCACATTTACAAAAAAAGCAGTACTTTTGCACTATGAAACGAATTATCCCTTATGTATCGGTGGTGGCTGCTATGCTGATTTGGGCAGGAGCAGGTATCGCAGTAAAAGAAGCATTGGTTATATTTACACCTCTGACACTCATTG
This sequence comes from Paludibacteraceae bacterium, assembly GCA_045121435.1. GTDB lineage: Bacteria > Bacteroidota > Bacteroidia > Bacteroidales > Paludibacteraceae > Colicola. The sequence goes on from JBGVFY010000008.1 coordinate 71,021, forward strand.
TATTACGCTTTACTTTGGCGGTAATTTTAATGCTATCTATTGGCTTGATTTTCCGCCAAAACGAGATAGTAGGCTTGCAGTGCATTGAGAAGAAGGATATTCCGTTATTTCTGTTAGGTGGTTTGTTTCAACCGTTTTTGTATTTTATCTTTGAGACTTACACCTACCAAAGTTTTGCTTCGCCCACTATAGCCGAGGCCTTGCTCAGTACGCAACCCGTAATGGCACCTATTTTTGCTTTTGTGCTGCTGCGCGAGCGAGTGACGCGGAATAATATCTTAGGTATTCTTATCTCCACCGCAGGTATGCTCATGTTGCTACTGATGGGCAATGGAGATATGGGCAATGGGCTATTGGATATGGGCAATGGGAAAGGTGTGATATTAGCCATACTAACCGTTAGTATGTCAGTTAGTTACTCCGTTATACTTCGCCGTATTCCTTCGCGTTATTCGCCATTGAGTATCGTCTTTTATGTGCAGTCTATCTCGCTCGTACTCTTCTATATCGTTTGGATAGTCATGGGCGAAGCAGGCACCCTTCTACACCAGCCTACACCACCCTACACCACCCTACACAACTCTACACAACTCTTACAGAGTTGCTTTGCCGTGGGATATTTGGCGGTATTTGCTTCGGTGGCAGCGTTTGTATTGTTCTGTTACACGGTGCGTAGGATTGGCGTGACGCGTGCTAATATATTCAATAATGTGCGTCCTGTGTTCACCGCGATACTAATGTGGTTGATTTTCGGAGAGATCTTACCGATATGGAAACTAATCGGTATAGCCGTGATTATCATAGGATTGTTTGTGAGTGAGAAGAAAAACGCTACTGCAAAAAAAATGTAGCCTATGACAATAAAAGTGCATTTTTCTTGTACATATACATTTTTTTTTGTACCTTTGCACCGCAAATAAACAATACTATACAACGCTAAACAATACTACACAATACAATTATGACTCGAGATTTAGAGATTTTTGACATTATCCGCCGCGAGCGCGAGCGTCAAACCAAAGGCATTGAATTGATTGCCAGTGAGAACTTTGTCAGCGACCAAGTCATGGAAGCTATGGGCAGCGTGCTGACTAATAAGTACGCCGAAGGTTACCCCGGCAAACGCTACTACGGCGGTTGCGAAGTGGTAGATGAGAGCGAGAATATCGCACGCCAGCGCCTCTGCCAACTCTTTGGCGCTGAGTATGCCAATGTACAACCCCACTCTGGTGCACAAGCCAATATGGCAGTCTTCATGGCATGCTTGCAAGCAGGCGACACCTTCCTTGGTTTGAACCTCAGCCACGGTGGTCACCTCAGCCACGGTTCGCCAGTGAACTTCTCTGGTCTCATGTTCAACGCATTGGAGTACAATGTCAAAGAAGATACAGGCCGCGTGGACTATGACCAACTGGAGCAAGTGGCACGCGAGCACAAACCCAAACTCATTATCGCAGGTGCCAGCGCCTATAGCCGCGAGTGGGACTATGCGCGTATCCGCCGCGTAGCAGATGAGATTGGCGCTATCTTCATGGTGGATATGGCACACCCCGCAGGCTTGATTGCAGCAGGTCTGTTGGAGAATCCTGTGAAGCATGCACATATCGTCACCTCCACCACCCACAAGACCCTCCGCGGCCCTCGTGGCGGTATTATCTTAATGGGCAAGGACTTCCCTAACCCATGGGGCAAGACTACTCCAAAGGGCGAAGTAAAAATGATGTCTGCGTTGCTCGACTCCGCTGTCTTCCCTGGCACACAAGGTGGACCATTGGAGCATGTGATTGCAGCCAAGGCAGTGGCTTTCGGCGAGGCATTGACCCCTGAGTTTAAGGAGTATCAAAAGCAAGTCCAACTCAATGCGGCTGCCATGGCTAAGGCATTGATGGATAAGGGATATAAGATTATCTCCGATGGTACAGACAACCACTCTATGCTGGTGGATCTGCGCACCAAATACCCAGACTTGACAGGTAAGGTAGCCGAGAAAGCGCTCGTAGCAGCCGATATTACAACCAACAAGAATATGGTGCCATTCGACTCACGCAGTGCGTTCCAAACCAGCGGTTTGCGTTTCGGTACACCTGCTATCACTACCCGTGGTTTGAAAGAGGATAAAATGGCATGGATCGTTGAACTCATTGACCGTGTGCTCCAAAACCCAGAGGCAGAGGAGAATATCGCAGCCGTTCGCGCAGAGGTGAATGCTGAAATGGTGAAGTACCCATTGTTCGCTTGGTAAGAAATAAACATCCTACTCGCTACGCTCGAGAAATCTAAACTATCCAAACTTAAGACAAGGAGTATGGTTGATAAAGAAGACAACACAAACAACTATTCCGCTTCGCCAACATTGCTCAGCGGCGAGGGAATATATTTATCAACAATACCGACAATTAGGAACCAACAATAAAAACAATTCCTTGGCAGGCGCCAATGTTGGGCGCGGCGGGGTCCCCGAAAAATCTGCTGATTTTTGGGGTGCACTGCAGGTGTTGTCTAAGTTGTCTTTAAAATTGGTTTAGATAGTTGAGATTTCTGCCACAGGCAAGGATGATAATATATGCCCATGGATATATTACTCGGAAAAACATTAGAAGAACTGCAAGCGGTGGCCCAAGAAGTTGGGCTGCCGCGTTTTGCAGGTAAGCAGTTGGCAGAGTGGATTTATGTACGCCGTGCCACCTCGTTTGATGAGATGACCAATATCTCGCTCAAAGGGCGCGAGGCGCTCAAAGCCCGCTACACCATTGGCCGCCATAAGCCCGTAGCCGAAGCCATATCCAAAGACGGTACGAAAAAGTATCTGTTCGCCATAAATGGCGATAGGTTAAAGGCTAAAGGCGAAGAGGCGAGAGGCGAAGAGGCGAGAGGCGAGAGGTATATCGAATCCGTCTATATCCCGGATAATGACCGTGCTACGCTGTGCGTGAGTACGCAGGCAGGTTGCAAAATGGGGTGTAAGTTCTGCATGACGGGTACTTTGGGTTTCCATGGTCATCTCACAGCAGCAGATATACTGAATCAGATATTTTCTATCCCTGATTCGGATAAACTGACGAATATCGTCTATATGGGCGAAGGCGAACCAATGGACAATCTGGATAATGTGTTGCGTTCGTTGGAGGTAATGACCAGCACATGGGGTTGTGCATGGTCACCCAAACGCATTACGGTGTCCTCCGTAGGACTCTTACACCGTCCTCATTCAAAACAAGAACAATTACTTCAGCGTTTTATTGAGGAGAGCGATTGTCATTTGGCAATCTCGCTGCATAATCCATTCGGTGTGGAGCGTCAGGAGATTATGCCCATTGAGAAAGTCAATCCTTTGAATAATGTGATTGAATTGCTTAAACGATACGACTGGTGGCACCAACGCCGTGTCAGTTTTGAATATATCTGTTGGGGTGGCGTGAATGATACGCCTAAACACGCCAACGAACTATTGCGCCTGCTAAAAGGTTTGGATTGTCGTATCAATTTGATTCGGTTCCACGCAGGCGTTGACAAAGCCTTTACCAATAGCGATGAGCAACAAATGGAATGGCTGCGCGATTATCTGACCGAGCGCGGTATCACCACTACCATTCGCCGCAGTCGTGGCGAAGATATCCTTGCTGCCTGCGGCATGCTGGTGAATGCCCTTCAGGGTACTTCTAAGCCCCTAAAGAAGGAGTAATTATTGCCTCACTTGCGATTCAATGGCGGTATGCAATTTCGGTGTGAGGTAGCGATATGCCTCGCGTGCTGCTTGGTGGTAGTTGTGGGTATGTCCGCCCTTCTCTGAGAACATGTTTTCATACACACGCTGCCCTGTGGCTGTCTTGGTGATAGACACGGTGGCATCCACATACACGAAATAAGTATTCACATTGCCCATTGTCATGGTGTTGTACTCACGCGCTTGGGCGGCAATATCTATCACCCAATCCGCTGTGCTCGGGTCAGTAACAAAGTTACAGCCTAACGGGCTCAATGCTCCTTTCAGTTCTTCTTGCAATGCAGGATACATGCTACTGAAAATCTTGGCATCGGCTTTGAGGCAAATGGTGAGGGCGTTTTTGAGTTGTGCTACCATTGCTATTAGGCGTTGCTGCAATGTGCGTGTTTCAGAAAGCATTAGCGTTTCTTCGGTGGCATCGCTATCTACTGCCACTAATAGTTTTTGTGCTTCGTCCACTTCCGCAAATAGGGGCAAGGCTTTTTCGGCAGCGCTACGCGCTTGGAGTTTCTGCCCTGTAGCAATGAGTTGGTCAATTTGGTCAAGCGATAGTTCCACTTTGGTGAGGGCTATGGTGATTTGCTTCTCTAATTGGCGAATAAGCGTGCTTTTCTTCACGTATGCAAAGGCGTATATGCTGCCCGTCTGTGGGTCGCGCCATGATTCTATTTGTAGTCCAGGAATCTTCATATCCACCGAGGTGATGGTAGAGGAAGTGAACTCGCGTATGGATTGACGGAACGTGCCTTCGTTGGAGCGAAGGGTTTGGCTGAGGGCATTGTTAGTGGTGTTATTCTTGACATGTACGCGGATAGTGGATAGGGCTTCTACGCGTGCTGCATCTTTGAGGCGTTGGGTAGCAACTTCTTGGCGTTCGCTGCCTGTGGGTGCACCTTCGGCATAGCCCGTAAAATACTCGCTATCGGGATAGTCTATGCGTCGCAGGTCATGGTCACACCACGCTGGAGGCAACTGCGAGAAAGTTGTCAATGATATTAGTAACAGCAAGAGGATAAAAAGTTTTCTCATAAAACTTATTGTACTTGCATATCTTGTTGCAGGTTTTTGTCAAATTCTTCAGCGAACTTTTGGTAGTCCATATCTAATTGCAGTTCTTCATCTTCTTGGATACCCTCATAAATGGGCTCTAACAACTCATCTTTGGCTACCTCTACCACCATGTAATGCTTGAATAGTTTTTCGCCATTGAGGACATAAGAGGTGGTTTGTCGGCATGCGATACGGTAGCCAGTACTTTGCTCAACTGCGGTCAAAGTCATGCCCTCCATGCGTTGTTTAGACTCGCGAGTGAGGTTAATGCGCATCGTTTTCTTGTAGTTGCTCACAATTGCCTGCACACTGGTGTTGATTTGCGAAGCCATTTCCTCCAACGCAGCCGAACGTGCTAATTCTACAGCCATCTGTTGGTCGTAATCTTCGCCAATACCACGACCGCGAATAAGGGTGGCAGTCGTCAAGAGTTCACTACATGGCTCATTGACCTCTACCTCTTGCGCTGCTTGCGCTTCTGCACGGGCTTTGGCGCGGGCTGCTGCCTCGGCGGCTTTCTCTTCTTCTACGCGCTTGGCATTAGCAATACTATCCATACGAATTTGATGACGGAGGGCTGCTTCTTCAGCATCAAACTGCTGCTGTTGCTCCCATTTGGTTTTCTCTGCTGCTTTTCTCTCTTTGCGCGTTTGCGCAGTTGTAGGAACGGCTACAATAGCCAATGCCATAAGGGCTAATACGATGGTCTTTTTCATTGTTGTAGTATTTTAAATAGGTTTTACTTATTCTTTTAGAAGATACACATAACCAGAAGTAATAGAGTAATTGGCATTAATTGATGAATAATCGGTTTCCCGCCCCACTGTTCTTTTGCTCCATGCTTCACGATCATCATCCCAGTATTCTTCATATACAGGTTTTGTACCATAGTACCAATAGTTATCATATACTGCAGTGGAATCACCTTTGAATTTCAAGGTTCCTTTGGTATAATTATTTCTATCATCAATGTAGGTTGATAGATCGCAATAAATAGGATAATTAACTATAGTCCCTTTCATATCGTGTATCTCGATTAAAGTTTCTATTTCTGATGCTGTAGCTATTTTATACCCCTGAGGTACTTTGCTTTTTACAAAATCAAACAAATCTTTTCTCACAGCAAATGGTCCTTCACATTTGTACATTTCTGTTCCAACAATAGCCCTCGCAATAAGTGTTGATATCCTTATTAGAGCATCCATAGAATTTACTTCTTCTCCCAATTCTGCAGATTCCTTTATCAGACCTGTTTGAACATCAATCATTCGTGCAGAAATAAAAAGTGAGCCAAATAAATTAGAAATGTCTAATACTAATACATAGTTTACACCAAATTGTTGACCAATCTTCATAATTTGATTATCACTAACAGCACCTGATGTTTGATAATCTTGCTCTTGAGAAAGAGCATTCAAGAAATCTACAGTACGCTCAACTGCTACATATTCGCTACTTTGTGTAATAACAGAGGTTACTTTTGATCCAATTACTTTTTTGTAACCATTGTCAACTTCACCTGTAGTGTAAATAGCCACTTTAGTTTTTGTAGCAGTTTCCTGTGCAGATATGCTACTGTATGCACATAGTAACATAGCAAGAAATAAAATCTTCTTCATTGTTATTAATGGTTTTGTGGGAAGTTGGCTCCAAACGCCCCGTTGGTATAATTATAGAAAAAGCGTGGAACCTCTTTTTGCTTATTCTTTCAATAGAGGTTCTAGCAAAACCTTTGACCAAGAACAAACAATGAATGCCCACGCCGATATGCCAATCGTTGTGAAGCACAACGAAAAATACATACCAAGGGGC
>JBGVFY010000009.1:0-6669 GCA_045121435.1 Paludibacteraceae bacterium
TTGGTGGTCCAAGTGTGAACCCAGTACGCCGTAAACAACCATCTGAGTTGATTGCTACTGGTATCGCAGGTATCGACTTGAATAATACATTGGTGTCTGGACAAAAGATTCCATTCTTCGCTGACCCTGACCAACCATACAACCAAGTGATGGCTAACGTGGCTCTCCGTGCAGAGGCTGATAAGATCATCTTGGGCGGTATGGGATTGACCAACGACGACTATTTGTATTTCAAGAACGTGTTCTCTAACGCAGGTGTATTGGACCGCATCGTGTCTTTCGTAAACACCACCGAGAATCCACCAGTAGAGCGTCTTCTTATCCCAGATATGGCTCTTTGCGCCGCTGAGTACTTTGCTGTTCAAAAGCATGAGAAAGTGTTGGTGCTCTTGACCGATATGACACTTTACGCCGATGCATTGGCTATCGTATCTAACCGTATGGACCAAATTCCTTCTAAGGACTCTATGCCTGGTTCACTCTATTCTGATCTCGCTAAGATCTACGAGAAGGCGGTTCAATTCCCAGAGGAAGCAGGTGGTGGCTCAATCACTATCATCGCGGTGACAACCCTTTCAGGTGGTGATATTACTCACGCTATTCCAGATAACACCGGTTATATCACCGAGGGTCAGTTGTATCTCCGTCGTGACTCTGATATTGGTAAGGTTATCGTGGATCCATTCCGTTCGTTGTCGCGTCTGAAACAGTTGGTTGCAGGTAAGAAAACTCGCGAAGACCATCCGCAAGTGATGAACGCTGCTGTTCGCTTGTACGCCGATGCTGCAAACGCTAAGACCAAACAAGAGAACGGTTTCGACTTGACCGACTACGACGAGCGCTGCCTCGAGTTTGCTAAGGCATATTCTACACAAATCTTGGCTATTGATGTGAATATCAATACCACACAGATGTTGGATGTGGCTTGGACCTTGTTCGGTAAATACTTCAAACCAGAAGAGGCTAACATCAAACAAGAACTCGTAAATAAGTATTGGCCAAAAGCATAATAGATTATGGCTATCAATTATCAATTTAATAAAACATCGTTGCAGGCTTTGGAGAAAGACCTCAAGATGCGCCAAAGAACTTTGCCTACGCTGCAGAGCAAAGAGTCGGCTCTCCGACTCGAAGTGAAGCGAGCGAAGGACGAAATTAAGGCGCTGGACGAAGAGGTGGATCGCCGTATCAAAGACTACGATCAGATGTTAGCACTCTGGGGCGAGTTTGACACGAGTCTCATCCATGTGGACGATGTGCGCATGACGATCAAGAAGATCGCAGGTGTACGCGTACCCGTATTGGAAGAGGTGGTGTACTCAACCAAGGAGTTTAGCATCTTCTCGAGTCCAAAATGGTTTGCGGACGGCTTCAACCAACTCAAAGCCATTGCCGATGTAGGTATCCGTCAGGAGTTTGTGCGCCGCAAGGTGGAACTTCTGGATTATGCACGCAAGAAAACCACCCAAAAGGTAAACCTCTTTGAGAAAGTGCAAATACCTGGTTATCAAGACGCTATTCGTAAGATTAAGCGTTTTATGGAAGACGAAGAGAACCTCAGCAAGTCATCGCAAAAGATTGTAAAATCCAAGCGCGAGGCGGAAGCACGATTGGCTGAGGAGCAAGCGAGAAAGGAGGCACAAGCATGATTACCCAGATGAAGAAATACACCTTCTTGGTGTTCCATCGTGAATATGAGGCATTTCTTGAGCAATTGCGCGAGTTGGGTGTTGTACATATCACGGAGAAAGCAGCAGGAATGGCAGAAGACAAGCACTTGCAAGAGTTGCTTGCCGAGGCGGATAAGATTCGTAAAGTACTGGCACAAGGTGCTCCTGAACAATTGCTTCAAGAGAAAGCTGCACTCGAACAACGCATTGCTGCTACCCAAAAGGAGGTAGACAAGATGGCTGTTTGGGGCGACTTTTCGGCTGAATGTATTGCAGATTTGAAGCAAGCGGGTTATACTCTCCGCTATTTCACATGCCCAAAGAAAGCCTTCCAAGAGGAGTGGGGTATCGTGGTAGCAGAGCAGGGTAGTGCACTCTACTTTGTACAAGTGAACAGCGCAGGCGAGGCACCAGAGCAATGCCAAGAGCAATTCCTCAGTGCAAAATCGGCTGCTGACTTGCAAAAGGATGTAGAGGGACTTACGGGCTTGCTCGTAGCGCAAAATGCATGTATCGAACTTTGGGCAAAGGAGAATATCCCTGCTTTGGAGGCACAACTCGTTGAGATTAATCAACAGATTGATTGGCAATGTGTTACGCTTAACACTGACTCGGAGGCAGATGGCAGTTTGAAGATCCTTGAAGGCTTCTGCCCTGTAGATCAAGAAACTGCACTCAACGAGATGTTGGATAAGCAAGATGTGTATTTCCATGCAGAGGCTCCTACTGCGGAGGATAATACACCTATCAAGTTGCGCAACAACCGCTTTACCAAACTCTTCGAGTCATTGACTGGTATGTACGGTTGGCCAAACTATGGCGAGTACGACCCTACACCAATACTCGCACCATTCTTCTTGCTGTTCTTTGCAATGTGTATGGGCGACTGTGGATATGGTATCTTGCTCATTATCATTGGCTTGCTGATTTCAAAGAAGAAACTCAATATCGCTATGTTCGATGGCCTTGGTCCTATCATCACCGTATTGGGTGTGGGTACTATGGTGGTTGGTTTTTTCTTGGGAACCTTCATGGGTATTGACCTTTACGCCGCAGACTGGGTGCCACAAGCATTGAAGGATGTGATGATAAAGGGCAATATTGAGGTGGCTGGTTCATCTTATGATATTCAAATGGTATTGGCACTCTGCATTGGTGTATTCCACATCTGTTTGGCGATGGTGATTAAAGCTATTTGCTACACGCAACAACTTGGTTTCAAGGAGAATATCGCCAACTGGGGCTGGACATTGCTCATTGTGGGTGGCTTGATTGTGACCATCTTGGGCATGACCATTTTGCCACAAAAGGTGTTCAAGTGGACGCTCATCGCGATAGCAGGTATTTCGGCTTTGGGTATCTATATCTTCAACACGCCAGGTCGTAATCCATTGATGAATATCGGTGCTGGTTTGTGGGACACCTACAACATGGCCACTGGTATTTTGGGCGATGTGCTCTCTTATATCCGTCTCTATGCTTTGGGCTTGGCAGGTGGTATGTTGGGTGCTGCGTTCAACAACTTGGCAAATATGGTGTTGGGCGATAGCGTAGTCACATGGCTTCCATTTGTACTTATCTTGGTGCTTGGTCATGTACTGAACCTCGCCATGTCGGCACTGGGAGCGTTTGTGCACCCATTGCGTCTATCGTTCGTAGAGTATTTCAAGAACATTGGATACGAAGGTAAAGGTACTTTGTATCAACCATTTAAAAAGTAATAAAAATAATTAACTAATTAAATACAAAACAATTATGAATGAAATTTTAGGTTATCTCGGTTGGGGCTTGATGTTAGGTCTCGCTGGTGTAGGTTCTGCTTTCGGTACCACCATTGCTGGTAATGCTGCAGAAGGTGCTTTGAAGAAGAACAAAGACAAATCAAGCAGTTACATGATTCTTTCTGCTCTTCCTGCTACTCAAGGTCTCTACGGTTTCGTAGCATTCCTTATGTGGAGGGGTAAAGATTTTGCTGCTAATGGCCCTATGTGCTTTGCAGTAGGTTTGGCAGTAGGTTTGGTTTGCTTGCTTTCTGCTATCCGTCAAGGTCAAGTTTGTGCTAACGGTATCGCAGGTATCGCTGCTGGTCACGATGTTCAAACCAACACCATGATCTACGCTGCTCTTCCTGAGTTCTACGCTATTTTGGCGCTTGTTGCTGCGTTGATGGTGTAATACGAAGGCGATTACAAAACAAAAAAATGGGAGCCATGTGCTTCCATTTTTTTTGTATAAATAGTCATTTTATTTGCGCAATTCAAAAAATGGCAAACGACAATGTTGGGCGCGCAGAGGTTATTTAGTCGTCTTTTAATCAAAAAGCATCGTAGCCACAGCACTTTTTTACACAAAAATACATTTTTTTATAAAAATATTTGCGTATATCAGAAAAAAGTTGTAATTTTGCGGCGGAAATGATTGAGGGGGCCCGAAAAGGTTCCCTCAGTTTCATAAAAGGGCAACAAATACAGGAATTTGTGAATACTTAAATAATTGAATATTGCACTATGCTTGACAAACAACAAATACAAACTCTTATACAAGAGAAATTGCAAGGTACTGGCTATGAGTTGATTACGCTGAAAATCAGCAGTCAAAACGAAATCCTCGTAGAAGTTGATAAACTCGAAGGCGTGAATGTGGACTTCTGCGCAGATCTTAACCACTACCTCGTGGAGCAATTAGAAGCGAGAAGCGAGGAGCAAAAGGGTAGAGAAGGCGATGACTACTCTTTAGAAGTGGGTAGCGTAAGTCTTACCGCACCTTTCGTGACACAAATGCAATACAACAAACACCTCAACCACGATGTGGAAGTATTGGCAACCGATGGAAAGAAATACCGTGGTACGCTTGTAAGCGTGGATGAGGAGACCTTTAGCATTGACACCGAAGTGATGGTGGCTGTGGAAGGCAAAAAACGCAAACAAAAAGAAATGCAGACACTTACATTTGCGTACGATGGTGTGAAATATACTAAGTACGACTTGAAATTTTAAATGAGCCCTATGAGGGTCATACTCCTATGGCCCCTATAAATGAAATAATTTAAATGAAAATATAAAATGGCAAAACAACAACAACAATCAATCAACTTGATTGACATTTTTTCAGAGTTCAAAGAACTCAAAAACATTGACCGCCAAACGTTTATCAACGTGTTGGAGGACTCTTTTCGCAATGTGATTACCAAGATGTATGGTACGGATGCGAACTACGATGTGATTATTAACCCCGACAAAGGTGACCTCGAGATTTACCGCAACCGTCTTGTGATGGAGGACGATGATGTGGCTAACCCAGAGACTCAAGTGGGTATCACCGAGGCATTGGAGCTTGATGATGAAGCAGAGATTGGCGAGGAGGTAACCGATAAAGTGGAGTTCGCTTCTTTCGGCCGCCGCATGATATTGAACCTGCGTCAGACCTTGGCAAGCCGTATCCTGGATTTGCAAAAGGAGAACCTCTACTTGCGCTACAGCGAGATGTTGGGTCAAGTGGTGAGTGGCGAGCTCTACCAAGTATGGAAGAAAGAGATGCTTCTTCTCGACGAGGATGGCAACGAACTGTACTTGCCTAAGCAAAACCAAATCCCAACCGACTTCTACCGCAAGGGCGATACCGTTCGTGCCGTAGTAGTACAAGTGGATAATAAGAACCAAAACCCAAAAATCATTCTTTCGCGTACATCACCACTGTTCTTGCAACGTCTCTTTGAGCAAGAGGTACCAGAGGTACATGATGGACTGATTGCAATCAAGAATATTGCTCGTATCCCAGGTGAGCGCGCTAAAGTGGCTGTAGAGTCTTTTGACGACCGTATTGATCCTGTGGGCGCGTGCGTGGGTATCAAGGGCGCGCGTATTCATGGTATCGTGCGCGAGTTGCGCAATGAGAATATAGATGTTATTCATTATACCTCTAATATCAACCTCTATGTACAACGTGCCTTGGCTCCTGCTAAGATCTCCTCTATGACCGTCAACGAGGAGGAGAAGAAGGTAGATGTATATCTACAACCAGATGAGGTATCCTTGGCTATCGGTAAGGGTGGTTACAACATTAAGTTGGCAAGCATGCTCACTGGCTACCAAATCGATGTATATCGTGAGATGGACGAGGCAGATAACGAGGATATCTACTTGGATGAGTTTAACGACGAGATCGATCAATGGGTATTGGATGCATTCAAGGCTATTGGTTTGGATACCGCAAAAGCAGTCTTGAGTGTATCAAAAGAGGATTTGCTCACTCGCGTTGATCTTGAGGAAGAGACTATTGACGAGGTACTCGGTATCTTGGCTGCTGAATTTGAAGAGTAATTAATTAACACAATAAAATTATGGCAATAAAACTTATCAAAGCTTGTAAAGAATTAAACATCGGCATGTCCACCGCCGTGGAATTCTGTAAAAAGCAGGGTAAGGAAATCGCTACGGACCCGAATACCCGTATTGAAGATGACTTGTACCTGTTGCTCGCTAAAGAATTCAACAAGGATATGGCGTTGAAGTTGCAGGCTGAGCAACAAGCACAAATGCGTCATGAGCGCGAAATCCCTAAATCTGTGGCGATAGACGAACCAAAGAAGCCAGAGCATATCCCAACCGAACTACCTAAACCTAAGGTAGTGGGCACTATTGAATTGGATGCCGAGAAAAAGCGCAAAGCAGAGGAAGAGGCTGCTCGTAAGGCTGCTGAAGAGGCAAAAAAAGCAGAAGAAGCACGCCTTGCAGCAGAAGCCGCTAAAGCTAAAGCCGAGGCTGATAAAAAGGCTGCTGAAGAGGCCAAACAGGCAAAAGAACTTGCCGAAAAAGCCGCTAACGAAGAGGCTAAAAAGCAAGCTGAACAAGAACCTGCTGCTCAGCCTGAGGAACCTGCCGAGGAAAAGAAAGAGGTGGAGGTGTTCACTTTGGGTAAACCAGTGCTGAAAAATGCGCCTAAGGTATTGGGTAAAATTGACTTGAGCAGTATCAATACTGCCACACACCCAACCAAGAAA
>JBGVFY010000010.1:0-7235 GCA_045121435.1 Paludibacteraceae bacterium
TAATGCAGGTGTTGCAGCAACTTTCTTATACAAAGTAAGTGCTCCTCCTGTACTAGTAGAATAGCAAGCAAAACCATAAGTTCCATTTCTTCTTAAATTAGCATTTACACTACCTGCTTTGTTATTCTTATTTACAAATTCATATGTAGAACTTCCCGATACCGTCCATAAACTTTTATTATCAGTTCCAGATGTTAATAGTTGTGCTTTATTTTTGACTCCAGTTCCCGCTGCATATTTACCAACACTAGCATTGTAAATCGTCCAATAATCGCCACTTGGAGCGATGTGCCAAATTAGAGATGCATCAGGATTAGAGATTTTGTTATTTGAAACTTCTACAGTAGTGTATTGTAACCTATCACTACTCACTGTGTTCTTCATAGCGCCGTTGTCATAAACAATTAAATAATCACCTTCTGTAAGTGTACCAGAATATTTTTCAAAATCCGCACCCCACACCTCTGCACTTACAGTTAGGGTCAGGAACATGACAAGCAGGAATCGTATACCCTTAGTATACCCTTGCAATAGATTTTTAATACTGTTTGCCATCACGGCAGAAAAAGTAGATTGTTTCATAATATCTTATGTTTTTAGTTTACTGTTTTTTTAGGTTAAAAGCGAAAGGCGAGAGGTTAAAGGCAGGAACCTCATCGCTTCGCTCTGAACCTATAATTTATTTTTGTGAGCAGAGGTCAAATCAATGACCCGTGCCCTCGTCGGTAATTCCCCTTTTTTCTGGGGGGGTATATATTGTTGTTTTGTTTGTCTTATATAAGTCCTATAGATGTCCTATCATGGTCGCCTAATGGTCGCGAAACAGATAGGTCGTTTTTATCTTTGAAATGTTGACATAATTTGGATTCTCTCCCAAAATTGCAGTTTATTATAAACTATTAATCAAAATTACTCGGAGATAGTAGAAGACAACTTAGACCACTCTATAGACAATTGAAATCAATTATTTACTTGATCATTGTCTTAATTGTCTCTCTTGTTGTCGGTATTGTCTTAAACATATCCGGTGTAATAGTATTGTGTGTACCATCACCTACGGGGTGGTATCGTGGTGGTATCGATAGATCTTACGCAACCGAGAAGCACCTCAGTGCCTAAAAACACACAAGAAAACTAACTCCGTAGCACAAAAAGGAGCAGTTACTTGCTACCAACATCACATCACCTTACCCCAACTAAACCTACTACTCAAAGAACACCTTCATCTATCAAATAAATGCTCGTTTGTTTGTTTCCCCACATACGCGCGCATGTGCGCACCCATATGTAAAATGCACCAATAGACGGCATAGCACATCTATACCCGTCTGAACAATAAAAATACATAACTAACCTTAGGTTATCAATACAAAAAAGACGATAGTCGTCACCTATCGCCCTAAGACACACACAAACACTCCAACCCAGAAGGGGTCGTAAAACTTGCGTTATACGCTGATATACATAGTGTTAATCGCATCAAAGTGGAGTGTCTTAACCGTTTTCATTTGAATTGACGGTGCAAAGGTAGTAAAAAAAAAACACATATGCAAGTGTTTTGGAAAAAAAAGGGAACTATATGCGAGGTGACACCAGTAAAGCTCCTTGCGCTTGCGCAGAAATCTTATATTGCACTCGCCCTATGTTACAGTATCAATATGGACAATTATTTTTTTAAAACAAAAATACGCTACGCTACAAAAATAGTTAAAAATCAAGAAGCATATTTTGGTTTTGCTCTAATGAATGCAGCACACTGCATTAGAGAGCAAAACAAAAAAGGGGGGGGGCAATAGGGATATAAATCCCCCAAAAAAATCCTTCTGTGGGGTCTAAAAATGCGTACCGCATTAGAAGAAACCCACAAAAGGAAAGAGAATTAAAAAAAATGTGTATAATAAAAAACCAACAATATCAACGCTCGGCACGCATGGGATTATGCAAGAAATCATCATACGCCAAACGAATACCATCCTCTAACTCGGTCCGATACTCCCAACCCAATGCCTTCGCCTTGCTTACATCCAATAACTTACGAGGCGTACCGTTAGGACGAGTAATATCCCACTCTATCCTACCTTCATAACCAACCACCTTTGCCACCAGCTCCGTCAATGCCTTAATAGTCAGTTCCTTACCCGTACCTGCATTCACCGTCTCATTGCCCGAATAGTTGTTCATCAAGAACACACACAAGTTAGCCAAATCGTCCACATACAAGAACTCACGCAACGGACTGCCATCACCCCAACAAGTAACACAATCTACCCCACTCTCCTTCGCCTCATGGAAACGACGGATAAGAGCAGGCAAGACATGCGAATGCTCTGGGTGATAGTTGTCGTTAGGACCATATAAATTGGTAGGCATGACAGAGATATAGTCCGTACCATACTGACGATTGAGATACTCGCAGTACTTCAAGCCCGAAATCTTAGCCAACGCATACGCCTCGTTGGTCTTCTCTAACTCGCTGGTAAGCAGGCAACTCTCCTTCATAGGCTGAGGAGCCAAACGAGGATAAATACAACTGGAGCCCAAGAAAAGCAGTTTCTTGCAACCGTTCTGCCATGCCGAGTGAATGACATTCATCTCCATGATCATATTATCGTACATGAAGTCCGCCAACGCCGACTGGTTGGCAATGATACCCCCCACCTTGGCCGCCGCCAAGAAAACATACTCGGGCTGCTCCGCCGCAAAGAAACGCTCTACCGCGTCCTGACGACAAAGGTCGAGCTCCGCGTGCGTGCGCGTGATAATATTATGGTAACCCTGACGCTGCAACTCGCGCATAATAGCAGAACCCACCATACCACGGTGACCTGCGATGTAGATTTTGGCGTTTTTTTCCATAGAAGATTATGTTTTTAATACAAAAATACGGCACTTTGTGCCTACAAAAATAGTTAAAAATGCTGCTACTCACTACCACTATGGACCCCGATACTACTTAACAATGCCGCGTTCGAGGTATTCGGCGAGGTTGACACGAGCTTGCTCTGCCGCATGGTCAGCCGCCACCTTCTGCATGTCATGGCGCACCATCAAACGAACCAACTCCTCAAAGGTGGTTTTAGATGGATTCCAACCCAACTCACGCTTAGCCTTGGTAGGATCACCCCACAAGTTCACTACATCCGTTGGACGATAGAAATCAGGCGAAACCTCCACCAATGTCTTACCCAACAAATGATCAGGACCCGCTACACAAACACCCTTCTCATCCGCATCCTCACCACGGAACTCCAATGTGATACCTACCTCACGGAATGCCAAATCACAGAACTCACGCACCGAATGTTGCACACCCGTAGCAATCACGAAATCCTCTGGCGTCTCGTGCTGCAAAATCAACCACATGCACTCCACATAATCCTTCGCATAGCCCCAATCGCGCAACGAAGAGAGATTGCCGAGATAGAGCTTATCCTGCTTGCCCTGCGCAATGCGCGCTGCAGCAAGAGTGATCTTGCGCGTAACGAAGGTCTCGCCACGGCGCTCAGACTCGTGGTTGAACAAAATGCCCGAACAGCAGAACATGTTATACGCCTCGCGGTACTCCTTCACAATCCAATAGCCATATAACTTAGCCACCGCATAAGGCGAATAAGGGTGGAAAGGTGTGTTCTCGTTTTGAGGCACCTCCTCTACCTTACCGTAGAGTTCGGAAGTGGAAGCCTGATAGATACGGCAGGTGTGGGTCAGTCCGCATGCACGCACTGCCTCCAATACGCGCAAGACACCCGTAGCATCAATGTCGGCGGTGAACTCAGGGGAGTCGAAGCTGACCTGCACATGGCTCTGCGCTGCCAAGTTGTAAATCTCGTCAGGACGCACCTTACCAATGACCTGAATCAGACCCATAGAGTCGGACATATCACCATAGTGGAGGTGGAAGTGGGGTTGTCCTTCGAGATGCGCAATGCGCTCGCGATAGTCCACTGAACTGCGGCGGATAATGCCATGTACATCATAGCCTTTTTCTAACAGAAACTCTGCCAAATACGAGCCGTCTTGACCCGTTATACCTGTGATAAGAGCGGTTTTCATTATAATTTTGATTTTGAATTATGCATTATTTTTGGTACTTGCCAATGAACTTCATCGCCAAGAAAATTAACCAGTCGGGGGTGTGCTTGAGCAATGGCGTACAAAGGTGGTTAATCACACCCGGCATGTCCGCCTTCTTGCCACGGAACATCTTACGCAACGCACGCTTCACCAGTTTCTCGGGCGGAATAGACACCGTGAGATTCACCGCCAAACGGCGCAAATGTGGTGCCAAGCCAAACAAAGCCGTATCTACCGCGCCCGGCGTCATTACCGTGATATTCACGCCCTTAGGCTTCAACTCGTACCAAAGCGACTTGGAGAAGTTGTAAATGAAAGCTTTGGTGGCATTATATGACTGGATACCCGGCATAGCCATCCACGCAGACATGGAAGACATATTCAATATGTACCCCTTCTTGCGCGACTTGCCACAGATTGTTTGCGATTGCTCCTCAGCAGTGAGCTGGCGAGCAATCATATCCTCGCCAAAAAGGCGACAGAGCTTCGCCACCGTAATCATGTGCAAGTTGAGAATCAACTCGATACGCTTCATCGATGTTTCGCAATACGGGTTGAAGAAGAACACACCCGCGTTGTTCACCAAGATATCCACCACGAGGTGGTTATCAAGGCAGTATTGGTGCAACTGCTCCGCCGCATCTTGCTTGGAGAGGTCGGCGTAAAGAGCCGTTGTCTTTACACCATACTGCGCAGCCAAGTCGGCAGCAACCTGGCGTTGCTCCTCCTCTTGGTTGCTGACCAACAGCAGGTCCGTATGATAATCGCGCGCGAGCTGCTTGGCGTATTCTAAGCCAATGCCCGATGAGGCGCCAGTGACTAATGCAAGCATGATAGTTTGTAGTTTGTAGTTTAAAGTTTATAGTTTAAAGGCAAGAAGTAAAGGCAAGAAGTAAAGGCGAGGGGATAGGGCTATTTCTCGGGATACCACATTTGTTCGTATTTCTTGGCCTCTTTCTCGAGGTACTTGGGCAAGTTGTCCACACACTCGTGACACTTCATATCTAATGTGTACATGCGCGCAACGCAATAATTGGAGCGTTTGCAAGTAGAGTGATAGTGCTCCTGCTTCATCTTGTTCACGAAGTCAGGATCCTTCACCAACGCATGGCCAATCTGCACAAAATCAAAGCCCGCAGCCAAAGCCGTCTCCGCATTGTCGCGACCCATGACACCACCCACATAAATCAATGGCATCTTCAACGCCTGGCGGAATTGCTTAGCCGTATCGAGGAAGAAGAGTTCTTTGAAAGGCACAGTAGGAATCATCAAATGACCTACAAAACGCAATGCCAGACGCAACCACCAGAACGACCATGGGTTCATATAGTGCGCCAAGGTCTTGATAGGCATAGCACCACCCATCACGGTGAAAGGCGCTTTGCTGACAAAGCCTGCGGTGAGAACGAGGGCGTGTACCCCATGCTTCTCAATCTCTTGCGCTACCTTGATACATTCCTCTACATTCAAGCCTGCCTTGAAGCCATCGTACATATTGGTTTTGACCACTACAGCCATGTCATCGCCTGCGTGCGCCATCACCTCGTCCAACACCTCGCGCATGAAACGCATACGGTTATCGAGGCTGCCACCGTACTCATCACGGCGGTGATTGGTATAAGGCGAGAGGAATTGCGAAATCAGGTAGCCATGACCTGCGTGAATCTCCACACAGTCGAAACCACACTCGCGGCAGAAGTCCACTGCATGACCGAAAGCCTTAACGATATCCTGAATCTCATCCTTACGCAGTTTGCGGTGGAGCGTAGGCGAATAGAGATTAAAGCCCGTGCTGGCACCTACAGGCAAGCACTTGCAGGTATAGAAGTGGGTCATATTACCACAGTGCCCCAACTGAATAGCCGCCTTAGCACCCTCGGCGTGGATACCATCGGTGAGACGCTTGAGGTCATCCTTGATCTCATCGTGGATATAGAGTTGTCCATCAAAAGACACACCCGAACGGGTAACAGAACAGTATGCCACAGTGGTCATTGCTGCACCACCACGCGCCACAGCAGTATGGTAGTTATACAAATCTTGGCTTGGGCGGTTGCCATAAGCCATGTTCTCGAACGCAGCAGAACGAATAGCGCGGTTGCGCAAAGTGATAGGGCCGAGTTTGTGCTCGGTGAAAAGGAGATTAGTATTCATTGTTAATATTTTTTAGCCGGGGAGCCGGGAACCGGGGGGCCATTTTATTTGGGGAGCCGGGAACCAGGGGGCCGGGGGCCATTTTTGCTTGGGGAGCCGGGAACCGGGGAGCCGGAGCCATTAGTAAATAAACGGGATAATGCGTTTGAGGCGTTTCTCATCGAACTCATCTGCAAACTCCTCTTTGTAGCGATGGTAGATAGAGTTAGCACGAGGAACGAGATTGCAGCATGAGAACCAGAAGAAACTCAAGCCCGCCCACGACCAAGTAAGGATAGCAAAGCCCAACCACTCGGTGATTTCACCCAGATAGTTGGCACTGGTCACATACTTATACATACCTTTCTTAGGCAAATAGTGATTGGTGTCACCCGGTTTGCGCAGGTGGCGAATCACATGGTCGGAATGCATGTTAATAACCCACCCCACGAAGAAAATCACTACACCTATAATAAATCGTGGGTCGGTCAGCCATGCCATTGTATAAAGTTTTGGCATAAACACAGGCGCCAAATGGAACAACCAATAGCCCTGAATATAGCCGTTGAGCAAGTTCCATATCACCGATAGACCCATAATCGCCAAAGGCATCTTGCTATTCCCCTTCAACAAGAAAGGGAAAATGAATGAGCGTTGGAAATAGTGGAACTGGAATATCAAAAAGAATATCAGATATGGCAGTTCAAACTTCACCTCCGATAATCCCCAAAGATACAACATTACCACAAACACAGGCATCTCCATGAGGCACCATCCCACCTTATTGTTAATGGCAGGACCCCATTTCTCCGTACGCATCTTGCCATAACCTGCGTCCACAAAATATAACGCCACAAAAACCACCAAGCCAATCAAGGCAAGGATAAACAAGAAATTATAAAACGAATCTAAAGTAGATATTTCCATACGCTTTTTTTAGTTTAAAGGTTAAAGGTTAGAGGTTAAAAACTGGTAATATGCGGCTTTGCCGCTATCTCTTGCCTTTCGCCTAATCGCCTCATCGCCTA
>JBGVFY010000011.1:0-69679 GCA_045121435.1 Paludibacteraceae bacterium
TTGTCAGGACTGAGTGCGGCTACTAAATACTATGCTCGGGCATATGCAACGAATGCCAATGGTACGGTGTATGGTGAAGAGATTACCTTTACCACTTTGGCATCTATGGGTACATTGACTACGACTGCTGCAAGCAATATCACGATTACCTCTGCTACTGTAGGTGGTAATATCACCTCTGATGGTGGTGCAGAGATTACTGCTCGTGGTGTATGCTTTAGTACAACGGAGAATCCAACAGTAGAGGATACTAAGGTAGCAAGTGGCTCGGGTGTAGGTGCGTTTAGTTGTGACCTGACAGGACTGACCTTTAATACGACCTACTATGTGCGTGCATACGCAACGAATAGCAAGGGTACTGCTTATGGTAATCAAATTAGCTTTAAGACATTGACTACTACTCCAACGGTTGTGACAAAGGAACCTGCTGATGTTGATGCTACTTTTGCTATGGTTAGTGGTAATGTAACTAACGATGGTGGCGCAACAATTACAGCGCGTGGTATATGTTATAATACCGAAGGTAAACCTACTATTGATGATAATAAGGTTAGTAGCACTGGTACAACGGGAACATATACTTGCACATTGTCAGGACTGAGTGCGGCTACTAAATACTATGCTCGGGCATATGCAACGAATGCCAATGGTACGGTGTATGGTGAAGAGATTACCTTTACCACTTTGGCATCTATGGGTACATTGACCACTAATGAGGCAAGTAATATCACGGTTACTTCTGCTACGGTAGGTGGTAATATCACTTCTGATGGTGGTGCTGAGATTACGGCTCGTGGTGTATGCTTTAGTACAAAAGAGAATCCAACCATAGAGGATACTAAGGTATCTGGTGGTTCGGGTGTAGGTGCGTTTAGTTGCGAACTAACAGGACTGACCTTTAATACTACCTACTATGTGCGTGCCTACGCAACCAATAGTAAGGGTACTGCTTATGGTAATCAGATTAGTTTTAAGACATTGAGTACTACTCCAACGGTTGTGACAAAGGAACCTGCTGATGTTGATGCTACTTTTGCTATGGTTAGTGGTAATGTGACTAATGATGGTGGCTCAACCATTACCGCACGTGGTATATGCTATAATACCGAAGGTAAACCTACTATAGATGATAATAAGGTTAGTAGCACAGGTACAACGGGAACATATACTTGCACATTGTCAGGACTGAGTGCTGGAACTGTTTATTATGCTCGTGCGTATGCTACGAACGCCAATGGCACGGTGTATGGTGAGGATGTTACTTTCACAACGACTGCAAGTAAGCCCAATGTGGTTACATTAGAGGCAACGGATGTGACAGGTACAACTGCAACATTAGGCGGTAATGTGCTTTCAAGCGGTGGAGCCGATGTCCTCAAACGCGGTCTTTGCTATGCTACTACGGCTAATCCAACGACATCAAATACGAATATTGCATGTGGAAGTGGAGTCGGCGAATTTAGTTGTAGTGTGATGGATTTAACACCTAATACCACTTATTATGTCCGTGCTTACGCCACGAATACTAAGGGTACTGCCTATGCAGAGCAAGTTAGTTTTACCACTCAGTGTACTGCACCTACATTGGGCGCGACAACGGTTTCTAACATTGGAGTTTCTTCGGCAACGATAGGAGGCTCGATTACAAGTACTGGTGGTTCTACTATTACGGAGCGTGGTATATGCTATAATACTTCTGGTGAGCCTACTATAGCGGATGATGCTATTATCGTAGAGAGTACTTCTAATTCGTTTACTGGCAAAATTACTAATTTGCAAGAGAATACAACTTATTATGCGCGTGCGTATGCAATCAATGATATAGGCGTGGCGTATGGTGAGGAAGTAAGTTTTACAATTTCAACCAATGGTTACGAATATGTTGATTTGGGATTGTCTGTTAAATGGGCAACCATGAATGTGGGCGCAAGCAAGCCAGAAGACTACGGTAGTTACTTTGCATGGGGCGAGACCACTACTAAGAGCATATACAACTGGAGTACCTACAAGTACTGCAATGGCACTTATGTAACCCTAACCAAGTACAACCATAGTAGTACTTATGGAACAGTAGATAATAAAACGCAATTAGATCTGAGTGATGACGCTGCTCGTGCTAATTGGGGTGGAGTTTGGCGCATGCCAAAGAATGTTGAATGGGACGAGTTGATTGAACAATGCACTTGGACATGGACAATTCAGAATGGTGTAAAAGGTTACAAAGTGACCAGCAAGAGCAACGGTAATAGTATCTTCCTCCCCGCCGCAGGCTATCGCGACGATAGCGACCTCAGATCCGCAGGCAGCTGCGGCCACTACTGGTCGAGAGTGTGCTCCTGGGATTACCCGTACGACGCGTGGTACGGGTACTTCAATTCGAGTACTTTTTACTGCGGCTACCTCGATCACAAGCGCACGGACGGACTCTCCGTTCGCCCAGTATGCCCGTAGAAGACCCCACCTAACCTCCCCTTCGAGGGGGAGGGATTATACTCGGCGAGTAGCCGCGAGCACAGAACCCCAGCCCGCTCTGCAAAATCAGCCGCGGATTTAAATATTTTTGTACCTTTGTCGCCGAATTAGTAATATCGCGATTATGAAAATCAATGGCAAAGGCGAGTTCACGACTACGGCTCAGATCAGTGAGCGCCTCGTCACCTACGGCAATATCAAGAAACCCATGTCCCTCAACCGATTGGGAATTATGCTAAGTGAGCAGATGAGCAACATAAAAATAAAACTTCACCCGCCTGTGTACGCGTGTGAAGTTTTATAAAACAACCGTTCATCTGCTCATCTGCTCACTTGGATATTGTTCCGAACTCGGCGATTTGCGGGGGCTATCGGGTGGATAAGCGGTGGATAAGCGGTGGATAGCCCATCTGACACCATTACTAATCAAATAAGACAGGGTCGATGTTTTTGTTGTGTATTATAACAAAATTGACAAAAATAACACAATTATTTGCATATATGAAAAAAAAGCAGTAATTTTGTACGCCCTTAAAGATAATAATTGGTTGTTCGTTGATACAGAGCATCAACAAAACAGAACAATAATAATTAACCATTACAATAATTAACCATTAAACACAACAATCATGAAAAAAGTCTATCTTTTTCTGGCGTTGGCTATCCCAATGATGGCAAGCGCACAATTGTTGGAGGTGGGAAGCACTGAGCGCGTGGCACAAAATGCGGACGCGAAAGTGGCAGCCTTTAGTCCTGCAGGCGACTACCTCCTATTGACAAACACCAGCAACCAAGGTTTGCAACGCATGGATTTGGCTACCAAAAAGGTAACCCCAATCACCAGTGCCGAAGGTGCAGGCTACAATGTGCAAGTGGCACGAAACGGCAAAGAAGTGGTTTACCGCGAAGTGGTAACCGATGCTAACCAAATGCGTACCAGCAACATCGTTCGCCACAACTTTGAAGGTGCTAAACGCCAAACCGTGGCTAAAAACCAACGCACATTGGTGGCGATGGTAGCAGAGCAAGAGCGTCCTTCATTCTCTGTGAAAGACCAACAACTCATGATCACCGAGAACGGTGTGACCCGCGTATTCTCTCCTAACGGCGAGCAATACAGTTACCACTGGGCATCTCTTTCTCCTAACGGCAAGAAAGTATCTTACTATGTAAGCGCAGTAGGTTGCTTCGTATGCGACATCGATGGTAGCAATGTGCAATTCATCGCTCACAGCTGCTATGCTCCAGTATGGTACAACGACAATATCCTCATCGCATCTGATACCAAGGATAATGGCGAGGTAATCTTGGAGTCTGCTATCGTAGCGTATAGCTTGGATGGCAAAAAGCAAGTGCTGACCAATGGCGAGCAAATCGCAGTGTTCCCACAAGCAACTGCAGGTAAGATTGCTTACTCTACCTCTGAAGGTGAAATCTATGTTATGAACATTAAATGATGCGTACGACTATGAAAAAGACTCTTATTCTTTTGGCTGCATGCGTAGTTAGCATCGCCATGTTTGCTACAGATTTGACAGGCAAACGCATATATATCAACCCTGGTCACGGTAGTTGGGGTCCAAACGACCGTCCTAATGCTACTATTCCATATCCTAACTTGGCATCAACTGGTATGCCTGATACTTGCGGTTTCTACGAGTCAAACACCAATCTTTGGAAGTGTCTTGAGTTGCAACGCAAGTTGGAAGAGGTAGGCGCATATGTAATCATGTCTCGTACACAATCTGGTCCTTGGCCATACGAGAAAGTGGATGGCGAGTATCCAGACTATACCTACGAGGCATACAAGAACTTGCCAGATTATGAAAAGTACAACCGTGGTTTGCTGGATATCGCCGATGAGGCAGAGGCAAACAACATGGATTACTTTATCTCTGTTCACTCTAACGCTGCTACCGAGGGTAACACCGTGAACTACTTGGCATACTTCTATCGCGGCGATAATGAGGGTAATCACGTTGTCCCAGGTGCTATCGACCGTTGCAAACGCAGTTGGTATCACTCATTCGAGTGCCGCTCAATGGACGGTTTGGAGCCAACCAACTACGATACACGCGACCCTGAGACCAGTAAGCACATCTTGGCGGATATTGATTTCTACCATGATAGCTATGCAGCTACTTTGCCATCTTCTGGCAAAACCTATGTTGGTTATCTCGGCGTATTGCACCATGGTGTTCCTGGTTTCTTGGTTGAGGGATTCTTCCACACATATCACCCAGCTCGTCACCGCGCATTGAACCGCGACTATTGCAAGCAAGAGGGTATTCGCTACTACCGTGGCGTGGTAGATTTCTACGAGGCTGAGCCTGAGACCAAAGGTTATATCCTTGGTACCGTAAAGGACGAGCATAATCCTTTCACACACGAGTTGTATAAGTATGCTGCTAACACCAATGACCAATATGCACCTCTTAACGGCGCAGTAGTTACCCTTTCTACCGAGGCAGGCGAGGAAATTGCTACCTATACTGTAGATGCAAATTACAACGGTTTGTTCTATTTCCCTGACTTGGAGCCAGGTACCTATAAGTTGATGGCTACTGCTGAGGGCTACAAACCATTGCACCGTAAATATCAAACTGTAGAGGTTGTAGCAAATGCTACCAGTTATCCATTCCTCTACTTGGAGGCAGAAGATTGGATAGATCCAAGTGCTTTGTATCAAGACTATCCAAATCCAGAGCAACCATCTTACGCATGCGTACCAGAGCAATTCAATTTGAAGCAAAATGATCCTCAAGATTTCACTGCTAAGATCAAGGGTACTGTAAAACGCACTATCCAACACGCAGACTCTGTATTCTACCTCACTCACGAGGAGAATGGTACTGCACATATCTACGTGCTCAACAATACTACTGGTAAATTGGATACTGTTTCTACCAAAGGTATTGTGCCTGTAGATCCTACCAACCCAGGTGATCACCTTGCTCTCTCTGATATCGCTATCACTTGCGACAACAAGCTCGTAGGTGTAAACTATACTCGTTGTAACTATAGCGACGATGTAGTAGAATCCGGCTACAAGCGTGGTACTACCCGCTTCTATATCTGGGATGACTTCTTTGCTGATCCTGTAGAGTGGTTCACATCTCAATTTGCAAGCAACTCATACAAATCAGACCAATGCTATACCTTTGCTCTCCATGGTATGTCCGACAACTGTACTATCCTTGCTACAGGTGTTCACCGCTATGGCAATGGTGCACGATTCACCATCTACAGTGTGGTAAATGGCGTATTGGCAAGCGAAGCATATTTTGGTAACTGCTTAGGCTCAGGCTCAAATGACCTCGCTGTATTCGACGAGGCAGAAGACGGTGCAGACTTCCGTCTCACCCTTTCTCCACGCGGCGAAAAGAAAGACTTCATTATGGATGCCGAGAAAATGGCTCCTGTAGAGTTCAAGACAGCAGCTCCTAACGTGGATCCTGAAGTTCTTGGCGAGTTCCCTGCTGAACTTATCGGTCTTAAGTTCCAAGGTGCAGCATACTTCAAGTATGCAGGCCGCAGCATGATGGTTACTCCTTATGAGAGCGAAGAAGGCTTTGTAGCAGGTCTTAAACTCTTTGACATCACCGATGGTTTGGACAAAGCCGTAGAGGTGAAATTGGATTATGGTTTCTTTGAGCCTTATGGTGCTCCTACTGCTCACGCAAGTGCAGGTGCATATGTAAATGGTAATGACTTGAACCTCTACCTTTATGTAGATGGTTTGGTATGGTCGTTTACTACTACTGGCATACAACAACCTATCGTGGCTCGCGTAAGTGCACATAGCCTGAATGTATATAAGGACAATAGCGATTACACCTTCGCATTTGTAGCTAACCAACCTATCGCTGATGCTTCACTTGTATTCTATGCTGATGGAGCTGAAGTAGGTACCGTAGCTATCGCAGAGGGCGTAGTTGAAGGCGAAAACAAAGTGGTTGTAGCTGAGACTGCTATTCCTGCAGGTGCTGAGACTTGGGCATTGAGCCTCGTAGGTGCTTCTGTACCAGGTATTGGTCTTGTAGAGGAGGTCATCGATAGCGCATTTACCAAACCTTATGGTACTGTAGATGTACATCCATTATCCGAGCACTTCGGTCAATACTATGTGATTGAAGCAGGAGCAAAGGGTCTTTACATCCTTGATGCAGATATGAACAAACTCAACGAGGTTGTTTACACCTATACCGATGCCGATGCTACATGGGATGTACCACGTCGTGCAGCCGTAGCATCTGATGGTACATTGTTCGTAGCAGACTATAGCGATGGCAATAGTGGTATCTATTTGGTTGATCCTGCTGATCCTACTAAGTCAACCCAATTCTTTGCAGGTGCACGCGACGGCAATGGCGTATTCACCAATAACGGTGTAAATGTAGGTGCTTCTACCGCAGGTATCTCTATCTACAAAGAGGGTGCAGAGTCTAAACTTATCGTTTACAACGAGGACTTTGGTTCTTCATTGGGTAACATCTTGATTTACAACATTGGTCAAGAGGATGGCTCTATCGTTAAGACATGGGAGGGTGCTCCTACTGAGGTTTATGGTAAGGGTAAGAACTTGGCAGGTCTTGTTAATAAGAACGGTCAACCTATCTTGACCGATTACGGATTCTTCGTTTCTACTCTCCGCTATGCAGGTGGTAACAATAGTTATGCTACTTCTGCTCGTTATTATAACTTCAACGAGGAGTGCGAATTCTCTACTCACTATGATGCATTTGCTCCATATGTAAATGGTAGCAACGATGGTGCTATGGCATTGAGCAACGACCAAAAGTATCTCGTATTGCAAGACGATGCAAGCCAATTCGTAGTATTTGAGTGCGCATGGGATTCTGTTGGAAAACTTGATATCAAGTATGTTCAAAGTTTCAAACATGAGTTGGGTATTGTATATCAATTGAGTTTCGACTATGCAGGTCAATTGGTGGCAATGGGTCCAAGCCACATTGCTAAGTACACCATGCCTACAGCAGACAATAGTTTGGTAATCCCAGCACGCACTGCTTTGGCAGATGCACAACCTATCCCAACGGGTGTTGAGGATGTAGTGAAGAATGCTGTACTCGACTTCAACGCTCCAATGTACGATGTATTGGGTCGCCAAGTAAATCGCACTTATCGCGGTATCGTGATCCAAAACGGTCAAGCATACTTGCTGAAATAAATGATATGACCTATTTCGAAAAAAGCCACCTCAAAAAGGTGGCTTTTTTTATGAAAACAACACAATTATTTGCGTATGTACAAAAATTATTGTAATTTTGCAGTCCATAAGGAAACGAATTACTTCATACATTAATATCATGAGAAAAACATTTCTTCTTTGCATAGCATGCAGCATTAGTATGCTTATGAGTGCTCAACTACTGGAAATAGTTGCGACACAGTCATTACCTATCCCACAAGACGAGGAACTGAAAGTAGCAGGGTTTAGTCCAAAAGGCGACTATCTTTTGCTGACTAACGGTGTGAATAGTGGTCTAAAGAAATACGATCTTGCTACAGGCAATATCAACACGATAAGCGACGCAGATGGCGCAGGTTGGTCGGTACAAATTAGCCCTGATGGTAAGGATATTGTATATCGCGAACGATATATGGTCAGCAACCAACAACTGCGAAACGATATCGTGAAATATCATGTTGCCTCCAACAAAAAAGCAACAATAGCCAAAGAGCAACGCGATTTGAGCAAACTCATGCAGGCTAATAACACCCATAGTGTAGCCATTAACGAGGATCTTCATATCGTACTTGTGCGCAATGGGAAAAGCCTTATTCTTGCGCCTAACGGAGCAGAGGAGGCCTACAACTGGGTTAGCCTTTCTCCTGATGGCACAAAGATTCTGTACTATGTCTCGGGCAAAGGCTGCTATACATGTGATTTAATGGGAAACAATGTTCAATACATTGCACGCGACTGCCGCGCACCACAATGGTATAACAACCATATTATCATTGGTATGCACGATGAGGATAATGGCAAGTGGCTAACCGCTTCGGCTATCGTGGCATACGACATGCAGGGCAACCAACAGACACTTGTCAGCAAAGAAAGGATGGCTATCTACCCCTATGCCGCCAACGGAAAAATAGCCTACTCTACCGCAGCAGGCGAAATCTATCTAATGACAGTAAAATAATCACCCATAAACCAATAGCATTATGAAACGATTACTATCTACTTTTGCACTCTGCTGCATATTGTTGTCAGCCCATGCAATCAAAGTATATATCAACCCAGGTCACGGAAGTTGGGGACCAAACTGTCGCCCTATGGCTACCGTGAATTATGCCGCAGGGGACACCTTGGGTTTCTTTGAATCGAATACCAACCTATGGAAGGCCTTCGCATTAGAGGAGAAACTGAAAATAGCAGGTTTCGACACCAAACTATCACGCCGAGCATCAGGCGGTAGCGGTACCAACCAATACAACAAAGCCTTGTCTGAAATCTGCTCGGAGGCAGAGAACTACGGAGCCGACTACTATATCTCAATCCACTCTAACGCAGGTCCTGATGGCAGCGATGGTTCGTTTGCCAACTATCCAGTCATTTTATATCGTGGATACACAGGCGAACCTAAGGTGGCTAATAGCGATAAAATGGCAAAGAAAAGCATTGCCCGTCTGTATGAGATATTCTATAAAACAGCCTACGACCCTACCTCGGGTGGTCCTGAGTTTACGACCTATTATTCGCCAAGCAATCCTCGTATCGTAGGCGACCTGTCGTTCTACAATACCAGTTCCACTTATGGTTATTTAGGAGCACTGAAGCATAATATCCCTGGATTCTTGTCGGAGGGTTATTTCCACACCTATAGTCCTGCTCGCCACCGTGCGTTGAACCCCGACTGGTGTCGCCAAGAGGGTATTCGCTACTATCGAGGTATCATGGATTATTATGGCAAATCGAAAGAAAGCGTAGGATATATCATGGGATATGTGCGCTCAAAAACGGAGAGATTTAGTCATACACATTATGTCCCCCACTCGAAATCCTATGATGTGTATAAGCCTATCAATGGTGCGAAAATCGTATTGCGCAATGCCGATGGCGAGGTGATAAAGACCAACTGCTACCCTTATGTAGCACGAATGCTCAAAGATCAGGACTATTATACCACCGACCACAACTATAATGGTATCTTCGTTTTCGAGAACCTCAAACCTGGCACCTACACCATTTCGGTGCATGCCAAAGGCTATAAAGATTATACCCAAACCGTAACCGTTACAGCGGATGCCACCACCTATCCACAAGTGTTCATGGAGTTGGGACAGGGCTCCGACCCAACCATCGAAACAGACATTAAGTGGGTGCTGAATGGCGGTATCATTCCTGGGGGCGATGTACCTACCAACGAGGCGTTGTGGGAAATGTTCAAGCCCTACTACAACGCCTATTATGGTTTGAACCGTGCAGACCAATCCATTGAGAATGTAGCCACTTTTGCGCATGCTCAAATGCAAGATATTATGACCAATAGCCAATCCGAGTACAAGTGGTTGGGCGATTATATCGTGTCGGTAGCAGGTGCGCTAAATGGCGAGAGCGCTTGGCGTTGGCATGTGCATGCGTTCTTCAACTGCAACGATGGCACCGTGCAAGGCAACCAAAAAGTGGCAACTGCCGATTTCAGCCAAGCAGGTAAACCCGAAGCATGGGGCGAAGCATATCTGATAGCCACAGGCACAAGTGCCACATTGCCTACCTCAGTAAAAGAGACCTACACACTGCCTACACCAAAGAAAGAGGGAGATGTCTTCATAGGATGGTACAACAACCCAAGAGGACAAGGCAGCCAAATCACCTCTATCCCTGCGGGGTACAAAGGCACCCTCTATGCTATTTGGCAATACAACAATCCCGATTCGGACAAAGAAATCAATATCGTCACTTGGGTGCTGAATGGCGGTATCGTGTTGGGCGGCGAAGTGCCAAGCAACGAGGAACTGTGGGTAGCATTTATGGACGGATTTAACAGTTACTATACGGGATATAGCAATGCCAGTGGTACATTCAAAACACGCACCACGCGTCCTATCACCGAGATTTTGGAATTTACTTGGACCAATATCGGTCCATTAGGCATGGATTTTATGACCGACCCACAATCACCATGGAAGTGGTTAGGCGATTATATTCTGTCCGTAGCAAACGCACAAGGCATCAGTATCGCTGATGATGCGGCATGGCGTCAGCAGTTCTATGCCTTCTTCAACTGCACCAATGTATCTAAAAAGGCAGACGGAAGCACCGTTGGTTCAACCATTGATTTCACCACCGCAGGCAAACCAGAGGCATGGGGCGATGCCTATCGAATGGCTTATAAGATAACAGGCGAACTGCCCACCACAATCGAAGAACCATACACCCTGCCTATACCTATCAAAGAGGGTTATATCTTCGTAGGGTGGTACGATAATCCAGAGGGTACAGGCACAGCACTAACTATTTTACCAACAGGATATGTAGGCACATTGTATGCTATTTGGAAACAGGATATACCTAATGCAGTAGAGCATATCGCTCTGCCACTGGATATGCATGCGCCAATGTATGATATTCTTGGTCGCAGAGTGGACCATACCTATCGCGGTATCGTTATCCAAAACGGACAGACATACTTGCTGAAATAGTTCGGGAGCTGGGAACCAGAAACCAAAACTGGGAGCCTATTATTAGCCAGGAGTTAAACAAAGCCGCCCTCGTGAGGCGGCTTTGTTATGGTCATTAAAAACATATCGAGAATCCTGCGTGGACATTAATACCTGCCTGCGCATAGTACCAACAGCAGCGACTACCGTCCATAAACCGGCTGGCTTCTGCGCCACCGTTATTCGCATACTTGGCGTTGAAGATATTGTTGATTTGGCACAATAGGCGAATATCGGGGAATCGGGTATCGGGTAACGGCAATTGGTATTGGAGATTCAAGTTTGTTGCCGAATATGCTCTGAGCATCGCATGCTCATCTTCGGTATTGTCCAAATACTGTTTGCCAACTACATTCGTTTGCACGGTAGCAGTAAATCCCGCTATATCAAAGGTAAACAGCGACATAGCCGTGATTGAAGGCGAGAACGCAATCGTGGTTGTTCCCACTACAGAATCTTGTCCAACCCAGTTCCAGTTGTCTTGATCATCGTAGAGGTCGATATATTGGTGATAGTTGAGTATCTTGTTACGCGATGCCACCACATTCATATCCCAACGCAGCCAATCCGTGATCTTCACACCCGCCGTGATCTCTGCACCCATGCGATAGGAGTCTTTCACATTCTTTGTCTTGTATGCTCCCACATCGTTATACTCGCCCGTGAGCACAAGTTGGTTGTCATAATCCATCATATAGAGGTTCGCCCCCACAGCAAAACGGTTGTGTGAATAGGTATAGCCCAATTCATAATCATAGAGTCGCTCTGCGTGTGGAAGTCCCGTATAAGTGCCTGTAGCAGAATCAAATACCACATTCTCCTTGTAGTTATTACGACTTGGTTCGCGGTTGGCAATAGCAAACGATGCCGAGAGCAAGTGTCCGCGATTTTGATAAGTCAAGCCCGCTTTTGGATTGAAGAAATGGAAGTCCACTTTGAGTGGCCATTCGGTCATATCTTCATCGTTCATACCATTACGCTCATAGCGGACATAGCGGTATTGCAGGTCGGCATACAAACTCAGGCACTCTTGCGCACGATGAATGATTCGCCAGTTGGCTTTGGCATAGATATTCGCATCTGTCTTGTGCGCATCATTGCGATAGTACTCATAATTGATGGGCAACACCAGTGTATCTTCAAGGTAGTTCAGCGTACCGAAGTGTTCACCCAGATAGTGGTTGGCAGCGCCACCAAACTGCATATCTACTGCTTCAGACACATATTTCGCCGACAACACGCCACCAAAGAAATGGTTATCCAAGTGCTTGCGGTACATGCCGTATGCTTTTCTATCCTCGCCAATAGCCAATAGCCCATTGCCCAATAATCCCCAATACGACAATTTCTTGCGCTTATATTGCTCGTAGTAACCTGCACCATGGGTGTAATGAGTAGTAGCAGAGATATTCCATCGGGTGGATAAGCGGTGGATAAGCGTTAGTTGGGCATGCTGTTGGGCATAATTATCTGTTTGGTTTGGATAGTAGGCAGTGGAGTCCGAACCGTCTGCTGCGGTAGTGGTATATTCGCCTGCAGGGTTGTAGCGACGGTCTGCCCCATCAATACCGTAAGCGGTGTTGTAGTCCACACCATCCCAGCCCATACCAGTCTTCTCGCTACCGCCAAAGAAACGCGCAACGACCTGTGTACGATTGCCATACCAACCCAAATCACCATAATAGGAATATAGGTCAGAATTGGTGCGGTAGAGGAATCCGTCGGAGTTTACCTTCGAGAATCGGGCATTGGCTTGCCAACGATTAGGCAGAGCGATATGTGCACTGACCATCTCACGGAAGGTGTTGTACATACCGCCGTTGAAAGCAATAGTGTAATGGCTAAGTGTATCTCCTATTCCCGATACCCTATTCCCGATACCCGTCTCCATATTGATACTTGCGCCGAAGGACGCGCTACCATTGGTAGAGGTTCCCACACCGCGTTGCACATTAATGGACGACATGCTACTTGCCATATCGGTCATGTTCACCCAAAACACCGTCTGACTCTCGCTGTCGTTGAGCGGCACATCATTCAGCGTCATGTTGATACGCGTGTGATCCGTACCACGAATACGAAAATAGGTATAACCAATACCCAATCCGTCATCGCTGGTGGCAATCAGAGCAGGCGTAGAAGAGAGCAAGAACGGCAGGTTCTGTCCCGTGTTGCTCTGATTCAACTGCTCGTTGTTGAGCGTAGTGTGGTTGTTAGTGACTTGCGCTACAGGCGCGTTAACGACTACTTCGTCCAACTCGCGAACGAAGGTAAGGGTGTCGGTGTTGGCAAATGCAACACCTGAAGCAGCTACATAAGCCGCCAAAAAGATTGATTTTTTCATTTGTTCCCTCTACAGAATTACCTGTGCAGGTTCTATGGGTATGAATCTCAGCCTAAAAAGTGAGGCACCCCAAATGTTGTTAAATATGTTTATCAGGACTCTCTATTAGTCCTTTTTTATGTCGTGTTATAGTTTGTAGGCAAAGGTACACATCCATCCCCACTCGTGCAGTTTTTGGCGAGGAAGGTCGGTGGTTCGTAATAGATTGTTGAGTCCGAAGTCATATCCTGCTTGCAAGCGATAGCGGTCCCATTCCAGGCCACCACCCAGCCCAAACTGGATATTCGTGCGATACAAATCCTTTGTTACATAGCGGTCGTGATTGGTAGTGCGGATATTATTGCTTTCCAACCATTGGGTAACAGCCAGCGAAGTATGATTATCAACCACATCATAATTGGTCAGACCAAATTGCAGTTGTGGACCCGCAAAGAAGAACAGGCGCAATTCCTTCCATAGTGTCACCTTATAGTATACGCGCGCGGGGATAGTGAGTTGCAACTGAACAATATGATTATTCAAGGCTTCCACCTGCACACTCTCTGCATCCATTGAGCGCCAATGTTGGTCGTTCAATCCGTAGGTCAGTGTAGCCAAGGCACCCGTTTGCACGCTGAAGTTATGTGGTAGATTAAAATCTACCGTAGCACCGAGGCGCAAACCATGCTGATAGAGGATAGTGGTATCCAAGGTACGCTCGTCCCATTGCACATAACCAGCCTCTATGCGCCAGTCCGTTGAGAACTGATAGGGTGCTACCTCCTTCTTAGCAGTAGGATCAAAGAACTCGGTGGTTTGCAAATCGGGTTGCTTCATGCGCAATTCGGTTTGCGCAAACATAGGAGCGCACCATAATAATACGCAGCCAATAAGAATATGTACTCGTTTCATTTTCATCATTTTTGAGCAAAAATAATCCTAAATCGCTCATTTCGGCATGCAAAGGTAGTAAAATATTGGCAAATATGCAATTTTTTTGCAAAAAATATGCTTTTTCTTGTAAAAAATTTGCACAATTAAAAAAAAGGTAGTACCTTTGCACCCGATTTCGGCAATTGCGCAGGCAATTTATGCTCAAACGGCATTTCATTGCTGCAAGCCAATTCCGACGAGGTGCCATCGTCTATCGGTTAGGACAAGAGATTTTCATTCTCTAAAGCGGGGTTCGATTCCCCGTGGCACTACAGATAACATTAATACATTAACATTTTAACTACATTACAGAAACAAGATGGCAAATCATAAATCATCTTTGAAGCGTATTCGCCAAACGGCTACTCGTAAAGCCCACAACCATTACTATGCTAAGACTGCTCGCAACGCTGTTCGCGCTTTGCGTGCTACAACCGACAAGGCTGCTGCTGAGCAACTTCTCCCAAAGGTAAGTTCTATGCTCGACAAGTTGGCTAAGCGCAACATTATCCACCGCAACAAAGCTGCTAACTTGAAATCAGGTTTGGCTTTGCACACCAACGGTCTCGCGTAAGCATTCCCACTTAATCAACTATATGTTGCTGGGGCTGCCATTAGGTAGCCCCTTTTCTCGTTTTCAGACACATAACCTCAACGAGCAAACTACCTCCCGCCACCTACGGGGTGGTAACGAGGTGGTAACGAGGTAGTAACGATAAATCCGAATAACATAAAAAGCAGCGAGAGCAGATATCTATCTACTCTCGCTTGTGGTCCCACTTGGGCTTGAACCAAGGACCCCCTGATTATGAGTCAGGTGCTACTAACCAACTGAGCTATAGGACCTCCTACATTCGTATTATTCCGAATGCGGGTGCAAAGGTACTACAAAAATTGCATATACGCAAACATTTTGGAGAAAAAATGTACACTTGCAGGCAATTTTGCAAAAACTTTTCCGATTATGTGATAAATTACTATATTTATTGTACTTTACCACACTTAATTATTGCATATTTCACAAAAAAGCACTACCTTTGCGGAGTAAAAAAGCAGATTACCGCAAAAATACCTTTAGGCATATGTTTACACGAACGATACAATTACTTGGCAAAGAGGGTTTTCATGCATTGCAAAACGCACGCGTGATACTCTTTGGCGTGGGTGGCGTAGGTGGTTGGTGCGCCGAGGCACTGCTCCGCACGGGCATCGGACACCTCACTATCGTGGACTTCGACAAGGTGGACACCACCAACCTCAACCGTCAAGTGGTGGCAACCCATGAGAATATCGGACAAAGCAAAGTCCTCGAGATGCAGAAGCGTCTTCTCTCTATCGCCCCTCAAACCGATATCCAAGCCATTGAGCAACAATACAATGCCGACACAGCCGACACTTTTGATCTCGCACAATACGACATCGTGGTGGATGCCATTGATATGGTGGAGTGCAAAGCCCTGCTGCTTTACCGCGCTACGCAAGCGGGTTGCCGTGTGTATTCCAGTATGGGAGCAGGTCGCAAAATTGACCCACAGAAGATTCGCACCGCCGAGTTCTGGAAGGTACAAGGTTGCCCATTGGCGCGTGCCCTGCGCACCAAAATGAAAAAGGCAAACCTATTACCTGCCGCTAAGATTCAATGCGTCTATTCCGAAGAGATTAGTGGAGATCAGGGCACTTTGGCTCCTGTAGTCGGAGTCTTCGGCATGACCCTCGCCAGCATGATGATCAATGACCTAATCTCCGCACAAAGCTAACATTAAGGTAGTGAAATAGTATGGCATAGATTTTGCATATTATCTTGCAACAAACAATATGCCTTACTATGAAAATTCTTATTTTATCCTGCAATACAGGCGAGGGGCACAACTCGTGCGCCAAAGCCCTGAAGAAAGCGATGGACAGGCGAGGTATCGCATGCGAGATACAAGATACCTTGGCCCTCATCAGCGACACGCTATCGCAACGAGTTAGCAATGCCTATGTCTATTCCACACGCGGTTCGCTGTTCGAAATGGTGTATAAGTTGGGCGGTTTTGTGAGCAACAACACCGACTCACGCCAATCACTTATCTACAGTGCCAACAAACTATACGCCGAGAAACTCTACAACTATATCACCGACAACGACTTCGATGTTGTGGTTTGCGTGCACCTCTTCCCTGCCGAAGCACTTACCGCCCTCAAACGCAACACCCAACTGCATATCCCGACCTATTTTGTGATGACGGACTACACCTGTATTCCGTTCCTGCCAGAGACGGATCTGGACTACTATGTCATCCCGCACGAGCACCTCATCGAGGAGTTTGCCGAGCGCGGTATCCCACGCGAGAAGATTATCCCGATTGGTATTCCCGTGGACGAACAACTCTTCACCACGCGCCAACCGCAACTCCGCGCTCGCTACATGCTTGCCCTGCAAATGGGTTGGGATATCACTACCGCCACGGGACATTGGTACCTGCTGATGTCAGGTTCTATGGGCTTCGGCAATCTGGGCGAACTGGTGGAACAACTACTCCGCACCATCCGCCCTGAAGATCGAGTGATATGTATTTGTGGGCGCAACGAGGACATGCAACACTCTTTGCAAGAAGCGTTTGCCGATAATCAGCAATTATGGGTATTGGGCTTCACCGACCAAGTATCGCTCTTGATGGACGCCTCCAATGTGATCTTCACCAAGCCTGGCGGCATCACTTCCACCGAGGCCATTGTCAAGCATATCCCACTCATCCACACCACGCCTATCCCAGGCTTGGAAGACCGCAATGCGCACTTCTTCCACCAACATGGGCTGTCCTATCACACCAACGATGTCACACAGCAGGTGGCTGTCGCCATGCGCCTTTGCCAAGAGCAGGCATATCGCCAACAGATGTTGCGCCAACAACGCGAGCATGCCAACACCCGCAGTTCGGATGATGTCATCGACTTGATACTCAGCAAGTATGAAGCAGCAGCCACCCAATAGAACCATCAACCAGAGTTTGAAACGCCTCTACTATGCCCTCTTTGTGCTGACCATCGGCATTGGTACAGGCAATGTCGTTTATCTCTGCTACCAACCCAACATCACCATCAATGCGCTGATATTCTGCACATTGCAATATGTGGTAATATTGGCAATCCTGACGCTACCTATCGTGCTACGCAAGCGGTTTATGATACAAATTCCGCTGATGATCACGGTGATGTGTGCGCTATTTGGCTTCGTGGCGATGGTGATGGGTGACGGACTGAATTTCTATGGCAAGTACTCGTGGTGGGATTCGGTGCTGCACCTCTTTTCCAGTTGTGTATTGGCATTTGTGGGCTTGTGGATTATCACGATTATCTTCGAGAAGCAAGACCAATTGGTATTGAGCAACAAACTCTTTCTCTCGCTCTATGTCCTAATCTTTGGATTGAGTTGCGGAGCGGTATGGGAGGTATGCGAGTATGCGTATGATGCTTTTTGCGGCACCAACACGCAGCAGTTTATGGCAACCACCACCGCCTCTATCACGACCGCGGAAGATATCCCACTCTGCGGACACGAAGCATTGCGCGACACCATGACCGATCTAATCCTCGACCTTGTCGGCAGCCTGCTGATGTCAGTCTATGTCTTCTTCCGTTACGACAAACTCATCGCCATGCACCACACAGCGATTATTGATAAAGAATAAACAATCAGGATTACTCTTTCAACAATTTCTCCAAGCAAACTTGCAACGCATCCGTCCAATGAGGGATTGCAATGCCAAAAGTACGTTTGATCTTGGCCTTATTCAGCACACTATAGTGAGGGCGTGGCGTTTGGTATTGATACTCACTGCTGAGGATAGAGCGAAGTTGGCAAGACGCCACCTTCTCCGCAGCCTCCTTGTTTAGTAAGGATTGCGCGCGCGCGAAAATCTCGTGCGTAAAGTCATACCACGAGCAAACACCCTCGTTGGTGAAATGATATACGCCTGCCTGCCAAACAGGAGCATTGATGGCAGCAAAAATCGCCACTGCCAAGTCCGCAGCATAGGTAGGCGAACCAATCTGATCAAAGACAACACCCAACGACTCACGCTCTTGACCCAAACGCAACATGGTTTTCACAAAGTTGTTGCCAAAAGTGGAATACAGCCACGCAGTACGAATAATGATTGACTCTGGACAAACAGCCTGCAACAATACTTCGCCCTCTCTCTTGGTGCGACCATAGGCAGTACGGGGAGCCACGGGGGCAGTCTCTGCGTATGGCACACATGCCTCACCTGAGAAGACATAGTCCGTGCTGATATGAATGACGCGTGCGCCTGATAGTCCTAAATTCTCTACTGCTAATGCATTGATTTTGTGTGCTATATCTTCATCGGTCTCGGCTTTGTCCACATTGGTGTAGGCTGCGCAGTTGACAATAATATCAATAACATTGTCCGTTACAAACTGAGCCACCGCTTCACGCGAGGTGATATCCAGTTCTGCAATGTCGGTGAAGAAATAGGTATGTTGTGTATGTTGCGCCGAGAGGACACGCATCTCGTTGCCTAACTGTCCGTTGGCGCCTGTGATGAGAAGATTCATTAGGATTTACAATTTGACTATTTACAATGTACTATTTATTTAAAAGGGATTGTCAAAGTCTTGGAGCAATGGGTGGTGCTTGTCTTTCTCGCTGAGAATCATGAGCTCGGCAGGTATCTGCCAGTCGATATGCAGCGCAGGATCGGTGAGCAGAATACCGCCATCGGCCTCTGGGTGGTAGAGATTGTCGCACTTATAGGTGAAGACCGCGCGCTCGCTCAATACCGAAAATCCATGCGCGAAGCCGCGTGGGATATAGAACTGACGATGGCTCTCGGCATCCAACTCCACGGCAAAATGCTGACCGTAGGTCGGACTATCCTTGCGCAAGTCCACCGCTACATCCAGCACACGACCTTCCGCGCAGCTGACCAACTTGGCCTGAGTATAAGGTGGACGTTGGAAGTGCAGACCACGCACCACACCGTATGAGGAACAAGACTGGTTGTCCTGTACAAAAGTGGCATCTACGCCCGCTTCGCGGTAGCGTTGCTCGTTGTAAGTCTCTATAAAATAGCCGCGTGCGTCGCGAAATACCTTTGGCTCAATAACCAACAGACCCTCAATAGGTGTTTTGAAAACTTCCATATTTTTCCAATTAGAGTGCAAAAGTACACATTTTTTTGCAAATATGCAAATAAAATAGTACCTTTGCACGAATTTTTACGAATTATGGTCATGAAACAGAGTTTTAGATATTGGATTGCTTGCCTCGTATTTGGGGTTGTAAGTAGTATGAGTGCTTGGGCGGTTGCCCCTCTGCCTGGGTTAAATCTCAAGGAGCCAGTGCGTGAGCCTATTCCGTATGGTATAGTGTCGCAGCAGCGCGCCAAGCGTATGGTTGCCAATCAAATGCAAGCAACAGACTTAGCAACGCGAGGCTTGCTCATCGTGGTAGAGTTTGCTGATGTGCCTTTGGATGCAGGTAATACGGTGCAGTCTTTCGACTCGTTAGCAAATGCGGACAACTATACATATAATGGTGCTATGGGATCCTGCAAACAATACTACCAAGCCCAGTCAAATGGCAAATACACACCACACTTTGATGTAGTTGGACCTGTAGTGTTGCCACAAACGCAAGCGTATTATGGTGCGGATTGGGCGTATGATGGAGATGATAGATATATAGCTGATTTTGTGATAGATGCGTGTAAGGGTGCACAGCAGTTAGGTGTGGATTTCTCCACCTACGACCAAGATAATGACGGCAATGTGGACTTAGTCTATATTTTGTATGCAGGTCATGGACAGGCGGATGGCGGTGCGGCTGCCACTATTTGGCCACACGCTTGGGATTTGGAATCGGCATTGTATTTTGACTATACCAACCAAACCGAATACTATGTGAATTACAATGCTACGGGGGATATCACTTCCAAGAACTTACCCGTGCTTGATGGCAAAACCATTTTGCGCTATGCTTGCTCCAACGAACTAATCTATCGCACGGGAACCCGCACCAGTATTGGTACCATTTGCCACGAGTTTGGGCATGTATTGGGCTTGGCGGACTTGTATATCACAGAAACAGATGCACCAGGTAATTCTAAAGCAGTACCCGGTTCGTGGGCATTGATGAGCCATGGCAACTACCTCAATAATGGCAATACACCGCCCAACTTATCCGTTTGGGAGAAGTATTTCTTGGGTTGGGCAGAGCCAGAGATGCTGAAGAACAGCGCAACAATCACATTGCCTGCCGATGGCAAGACCTTCTATTCGCTCAATCGCACCAGTGTTTTGCCTGCAGAAGGTGCTTTGACTACGGATACAATGTACTATTTCGAGAACCGCCAAATGACGGGTTGGGACACCTATCTCCCCGGTCATGGCATGTTGGTATGGCGCGTAGTGTATGATGAGGAAGATTGGTATTATAA
Source organism: Paludibacteraceae bacterium (assembly GCA_045121435.1). Classification (GTDB taxonomy): domain Bacteria; phylum Bacteroidota; class Bacteroidia; order Bacteroidales; family Paludibacteraceae; genus Colicola. The sequence continues at coordinate 20,866 of JBGVFY010000011.1, forward strand.
TTGCCCGAACAACTACACCACGCGTTTTGCATTGCTTGCGGCCAATGGTACTACGCCTTATACCTCCAATATCTATGGTGGTGCACGCCAAGATGTGCCCTTCCCTGGCGATTGGTTTGTAACGGACTTTGAACCTTACAACCATGCTTATCTGACAGATATAGAGGAAGATAATGGCGTAATCTCCTTCCAATTCACCAATACGACCACGGGCATAGAATTGCCCAATATAAGTAGCGACCTATCGGACGAAAAATGGTATGACCTATTGGGACAACCGATTGATATTCAATCCTATCGTGGGGTAGCAGTAAGCCCACAAGGCAAGATACTTCTTCACTAAATCCCCATATCAATATACAAAAAACGAGGGCAAACCCCTCGTTTTTGTTTACTCATATTGCTGAAATAGGAAGTCGTTGTATGGGTATCGCTGAATATGAATCGCCTTGATACGGTCGTAGAACAACGCTTTGAGTTCGTCAATATTTGTTTTCTGACGCGCAGAGAGAAAGATACAATCATCGTGCAACTTTGCCATCCATGTGCGTTGCAACTCCTCCAGTGATATATTCTCGCGCTTGATGGGCGTAAGATCATCTTCCTCTTTGGGTGTATAGGTGAACGCATCAATCTTGTTAAACACCACAATACGAGGTATTTGCGCCACGGTCTTCTCGGTCTTGCGACCTGCTTTTTGCTTCTTGGACCACGGGTCAGCCTCTTTAACTTCGGTTTGCTTGGTTAGTAGTTCGTTGATAGTCTGTTCCACCACCTCATATTGCTCCTCGAAGTTCGGATGCGATATATCCACCACATGAATCAGCAAATCTGCCTCGCGCACCTCATCCAGCGTGGACTTAAACGACTCCACCAAATGATGAGGAAGTTTGCGGATAAATCCCACTGTATCAGAGAGTAGGAATGGCAAGTTCTCAATAGTCACCTTGCGCACCGTGGTGTCCAAGGTAGCAAAGAGTTTGTTCTCGGCAAAGACTTCCGACTTGCTAATCAAGTTCATGATAGTGGACTTGCCCACATTGGTATAGCCAACGAGTGCCACACGCACCATTTTGCCACGGTTTTGGCGTTGGGTAGCCATTTGGCGGTCAATCTTCTTGAGTTCCTCACGGAGCAGGGCGATACGCTGACCGATGATGCGTTTATCCGCCTCTATCTGCGTTTCACCCATACCACGGCTGGTTGTGCCACCACCGCGTTGGCGGTCAAGGTGCGACCACATACGGGTCAGTCGGGGCAACATGTATTGTAGGTGTGCCATCTCCACTTGCGTTTTGGCGTAAGAGGTCTGTGCGCGATGGAGGAAAATCTCCAAAATCAATATGGTGCGGTCAATCACACGAACAGGTTGCTTGTGATTGTCCTTAATCTCATTTTGGTTGTGGGCATTGAGGGCTTTCTCTATGTTGCGCAATTGGCGTGGCGATAGCTCATCGTCAAAGATGACCATATCAATGAAGTCATCAGTATCAGCAAACTGCTGAACATACTGATTGATTTCTTGCAGTTTACCTTCGCCTACATAGGTCGAAGTATTGGGCGAGTCAAGGCGTTGTACGAAACGCTTGACGCAGTTGGTATTGTTGGTGTCGGCAAGAAAAGCCAACTCATCCAAGTATTCTTTTGTTCTCTCTTCGTTCTGGTTGGGGGTGATGAGTCCCACTAAAACGGCATTCAGTTTTCCCATAGAATGTTGTGTAGAGTTGTATTGTGTAGTATTGTTTGTTGTTGCTAAAAAAGTGTGCAAAGGTACAGATTTATTTTTACTTGTGCAAATTTTATGCGGTGTGATATAAAATTATTCACTTTTTTTCCACTTATGCTTGCTATTTCAATTATTTTTTGTATCTTTGCAGGGTGAAATGAAAAAACTAACTAATTCTATTGAAGCATCATGAAAAATAAATGCCTAAGTATTATTTGTAGTCTGATGTTTTGTAGTTCCGTTGGTGCTACTGCGTTGGCTAATCTATCATCGGAAACGGTGGTAGAGATATTTGATACTATCTGCTGGCAACAGACCTATCATTTTCAGGGGTATGATTTCCCTTTGCCTTCGTGCGAGGGGTATGATTCGGTGACCTATATTGATTATGTGTTAGAATATCGAGATGTGGATAATTGTATGCTCTATCGTGGCTATTTGGCTATTGCTCCCATTAAACACACGGTTTCGGAGGATACGATAGTGCTGGGAGATACCCTCTTCTTTTGTGAAGAACCATTGATGGATGCTGGGGTGTATGAGTGTACGCTGACCAGTAATGAGGGGTGTGATAGTATCGTGCAATTAACCCTACATACTAAAGTAGGCGAGGTAGTAGTAGGCGAGGTCTCCATCCCTCCTATTTGTGCGGATGATGATGTTCTATCGATGCAAGTAGATGTGGCAGGTAGAGTGGATTCACTGCAATTGGTGTTTGCTATAGATTCTATCGATAATGGCTTGCACGATACGATAGTGCCAATGACAGAGGATGGATATGTTACAATTGCATTCGATAATTTGCGTGCAGGTTTGTATAAGGCCCGTTTGATAGGATATTTCCGTACAATAAAGATGTTTGAGCAAGATATCACAATAGAAATATATTATCCATCTTCCGTTATAGAGCAACGCTGGGATAATGTGATTTGTGTGCTAACTCAAAATTATAATGGTGGTTATGATTTTGTGGACTACCAATGGTATAAGGATGGCGAACCATTAGCAGGTGAAACGAGTTACTACCTTAACCAATCATTGGAAGAAGGGGCAGAGTATAGTGTACTGCTCACGGAGAAGAATGGAATGCAACGGATGACTTGTCCGTTGGTAATTCCAAGTAAAGAGCCTGAAATATCTGTTGGTCCAACTTTGATAACCATGCGTCAATCTGTGTGCTGCCATGTGTCGAAAGATGCTAATGTATATGTTTATGATGCATTGGGACGAATGATAATGAGTACACATATCGCGCAGGGTGAAACTTATCTCACCTTGCCTGCCATTCAGGGAGTATATTTGATGAAGGTGGTTCTGCAAAACAAGCAGGAACGCAATGTGAAAATAATGATAAACTAAAACAACCATGAGAATAGTATTAGTGTATATATGTCTGCTATGTGCAATCTGTAGTATGAATGCGCAAGAGGCGTTGATATTGCCTTTTGATGCAGACTCTTTAACCAGCGAGCAAAAGGCACTAACACCTGTTTATGTAGCGTATCCTGCTGCGTTGAAAGATGAAGTGCCAACGATGAGGTGCGAACCTAAGGAATCTGTTGACTTAGGTTTACCCAGTGGATTGAAATGGGCTACATGTAATATAGGAGCGGAAAGTCCAGAAGATTATGGCGACTTTTTTGCGTGGGGAGAAACGGAACCAGATGATAGTTATAATTGGCCTGATTATAAGTGGTGTACAGGGACATGGAAGTCGTTTACAAAATATTGTACCTGTGCAGATGAAGGAACGATTGACAATAAGACTGTTCTTGAAGATGCGGATGACGCGGCAGTTATTAATTGGGGTGGCAACTGGCGAATGCCTACGAAAGAGGAAATGCAGGAGTTGGTAGATAACTGTACATGGACATGGACTTCTCAAAATGATGTGTATGGTTATTTAGTGACAGGATCTAATGGTAATAGTATATTTTTACCTGTAGGTGGGTATAAATTGTTTGATAGACTGGACCAGCCAGAGGAGGGGTTTTATTATTCAAAGACACTTCAAGGTTTTACATATACCACATCTGGTGCATGGAATTTGCAGATTGGACGCAATGACTATGGCGTAGGAGGCTGTACGCGCATGAATGGAACGCCTATCCGCCCTGTATGCCCTTAAATATATTTTTTTGAAAGAGAAACGGTATGAAACGAATTGCTTTAGTAATCGTATTAACGATAGGTTGGATGTGTTCTTCCCTTCAGGCGCAGCATTTTGTAGGTGCCATGGTGGATGGTGCGGCGGCTTGGCAATTGGACACCCAAAAGGATGTGATATACCCGCTGCTTGGTGGCGGAGCGTCTGTGGGCGGTGCGTATCAATTGCAGTATGATAAGTTCCTCTTGCAAACGGGAATAGGTGCTTCACAGGTATGGGTGCGCCACGGTTTGTTTATGGATAGTATTGTCTATAGCACGCGTGATAATGAGGGCTATGCTTTTACTTATTATGGCGACTTGCAGCAACGCACCAATCAGGCTATGCTCACCGAGGTAATGGCGCCTTTTATGCTTGGTACCAAGGTGCGTTCGTTCCATGTATTGGTGGGTGCTAAGTTGTCCGTAACCGTGCTTGGGTTCACTAAGCAAAAGGCTGAGCTGAACACATGGGGCGAATATGGCGACCGCTATTACGGTCCGTTGGCGCACATGCCAGAGCATGGCTTTTATGATGGCAAAGAGTTTGAGAATAAAGGCATCATTAAGTTCCGTCCTGATGTGCGTCTGTGTGCTGAGGTTGGCTATTCGTGGGCATTGACCAAAGAGCCAGTCAAAGACGGTGCACCTGTCTTGCAGGTGGGCGCGTTTGTGGAGTATGGCATAGTCAACACATTGAAACAAGAGATGATACCCACAGAAGGTGAGGACGGGGTTATTATGAATCCTATTACCAGCTCTTGGGAGGTAGCACAGCAGTATCCTATGGATATTAAACTGAATCATATTTATACCACATTAGACCCTGAGCAGGTAGTAATGAACAACTTGCGTGCGGGCATACGAGTAACGGTATTATTCCCTATTGCTGAGGGTAAGAATCCATTCTGCTTCTGCTTGGATGGTGCTGCCACCAAATACGATGGCTCGAAATAATCAAAATTCATAATTCAAAATTCAAAATTGTTATGAAACGAGTTCTTTTCTCCCTGCTTTGTGTAGGTCTTTTGTTTTCCTCTTGCGGAAAGCATAGTGGTTCATCCTTGCATCTCGATGCGGATAGTGCGCGTGTATTGATTGAGCAGGCGATAGCGGATTCGCTTATCCCTGGTGCTGTGCTTTGTGTGGTGGATCAGGGCAAGGTAGTGCACCTGGAGGCGTATGGCTATCGTGCTATTGTGCCTGAACACGAACCTATGACCACCAATACGATTTTCGACCTCGCCTCGGTCAGCAAACCTACGGGCGCAGGTACGGCGGCTCTGCTGCTCATCAAAGAGGGCAAACTCTCTGCCGATGATCTTGTTTGCCAGTATATTCCTAATTATCACCCAGATGTAACGGTACGCCACTTGATGACCCACTATTCAGGCTTGCCTGCGTATTTCATTGCTGCGCCTATGGAGCGCGTTTATTTGGAGCGTTTGGGCGATAGCGAAGATACTCCTCAGGCACGCCGCGATTTTACAATTGACTCGATTGCGCGTTGCAAACGCCCTACCGCCATTGATGAGAAGTATCGCTATTCATGCCTCAACTTCATTTCTCTGCAACGCGTAGTAGAGACTATCGTGGGTACGGATGTGAATACCTATTTGCAGGCGAAACTCTATGACCCACAGGGTTGGGAAACGATGGGTTGGCTGCCCGACAAGGCGAATATCGAGCGTATTGCGCCTACCGAGTGGCACGAAACCGCGCAACTGCGTGGCGATGTGCATGACCCAGTGGCGCGTGTGATGATGTGTGGTATTTCGGGCAATGCGGGTGTGTTTGCCACGGCGGAGGAGATTGGCAAGTGGGCTATTTGGTATATGAGCCAACCGCAGGAGGTACGCGAGAATGGTTGCCATGCAGGTCTTTGGACGGAGGATGTGCCTTTGGCTGCGGACACTTTGCAGACTACGATAGAGAGTCGTCATACGGGTTATACGGGTACGAATGTAGTGGTGTGGCCCGAGTACAATCGTGCGGTGGTGTTATTGGCTCACCGTGTCCATCCACACGACAAGGGCAGCATGTACCGCCTCCGCACGGCTATCAAAGAATTAGTCCGCCCGTGATATAAGATATCGGTATGATTACCATATTGCCTAAACAGCGTGAGCCACTCACGCTGTTTTTTGTTTGAGCCACTTCTATCACATGGATACTTGTCTGATGCATTCTCCTACTTGCAGCGAGTAAATTAGCGAAAAATTACATTTTCTGTATTTTTATTTGTATATATGCTTTTTTTTCTGTACCTTTGTAGGCTATTTCCAAAGCAAGTGCGCAAAGGCGCAATTACATTGAACGAAATAAATACTACATAATATGGAAATTCTACAACAAATGCTCAAACGCGCGCAAGAGAATCCTCAGCGCATCGTACTCCCCGAAGGCGATGAACCTCGCACTCTGGAAGCAGCCAACATCCTTCTGAAAGACAAAGTGGCTAAACTGATTCTGATTGGCGACCCCACAGTAATCCAACAAATGGCAGAGGAAAAAGGATATGAGTATATCTTAAAAGGCGAAGACCTCACCCTCGTGAATCCACTCACCGACCCTAAAATGCCAGAATACGCCAACCTGCTTTTCGAACTGCGCAAAGCCAAAGGCATGACCCTCGAACAAGCTACCGAGAAAGTAAAAGACCCACTCTACTTGGGCTGCCTAATGATTAAAAACGGCGATGCCGATGGCGAGTTGGCAGGCGCACGCGGTACCACCGCCGACACTATCCGCCCTGCCTTCCAAATCCTCAAGACACGCCCCGGCGTACATATCGTATCAGGCGCGTTCCTTATGTTTACCCCTGCTAAGCACTTGGGCGAAAACGGATTCCTCGTCTTTGCAGACTGCGCTGTAAACCCATGTCCAAACGCACAAGAGTTGGCTGAGATAGCAGTCACCACTGCCGAAACAGCCAAAGCCCTCGGAGGCATTGAGCCACGCGTAGCCATGCTCAGTTTCTCCAGCAAAGGTAGTGCGAAGCACGAACTTGTGGACAAAGTGACCGAAGCCACACGCCTTGCGCACGAGATGGCACCCGAATTGGCACTGGATGGCGAACTGCAACTGGATGCCGCCCTCGTAGAGAGCGTTGGCAAACAAAAAGCACCTAACTCCACCGTGGCAGGCAAAGCCAATGTGCTCGTTTTCCCTGACCTGCAAGCAGGTAATATCGGCTACAAACTGGTGGAGCGTTTCTCGGGCGCAGATGCAGTAGGACCTATCTTGCAAGGTATAGCAGCACCTGTGAACGACCTCAGTCGCGGTTGCAAAGTGCAAGACATTGTACAAATGGTGATTATCACCGCCAACCAAGCCATTGGAATGAAGTAAATTAGGCGAGAGGTGAGAGGCTAAAGGCGAAAGGCGCGGGATATGCCGCCCCGCCTTTAAACTATACACTACAAACGAATATTAACCATAAAAACACATATATAGATATGAAGATTTTAGTATTAAACTGCGGAAGTAGCAGTATCAAGTACAAACTTTTTGACATGGATACCCGTGCGGTAATGGCACAAGGTGGAGTAGAGAAAATCGGTTTGCCCGACTCGTTCTTGCAAGTGAAATTGCCCAATGGCGAGAAGGTGAAAATCGAACAAGCAATGCCCGAACATACCGTAGGTATCCAGTTGATTCTCAATAGCCTGATCGACAAAGAAATAGGCTGCTTGCAATCCTTGGAGGAGATCAACGCAGTAGGTCACCGCGTGGTACACGGTGGCGAGAAATTCAACCAATCGGTACTCATTACCCCAGAAGTGAAAGAAATGATTGTGAACTGCATTGAGTTGGCTCCACTGCACAACCCTGCTAACCTCAAGGGTATTGAGGCTATCGAGCAGACATTGCCAAGCGTGCCACAAGTGGCTGTATTCGATACCGCATTCCACCAAACCATGCCCGATGAGGCATATATGTATGCGTTGCCATACGAGTTGTATGAGAAATACGCTATCCGCCGCTATGGTTTCCACGGCACCTCCCACCGCTATGTATCGGCTCGCGTGTGCGAGTATTTAGGCGTGGACCCAAAAGGCAAAAAGATTATCACCGCGCATATCGGTAATGGTGGCAGTTGCACCGCTGTTTGCGACGGCAAATCTATGGACACTTCCATGGGCTTGACCCCTGTAGAAGGACTTATGATGGGTACTCGCTCGGGCGACCTTGACCTTGGCGCAGCCACCTATATCATGGACAAGGAGAACCTCAGCACTGCTGATTTTGCCAACCTCGTAAACAAGAAATCAGGCCTCATGGGCGTTAGTGGTGTCTCCAGCGATGCTCGCGACATTGACAACGCCATCAAAGAGGGTAACGCACGCGCCGACCTCGCTCGCCGCATGTTTATCTACCGCGTCAAAAAGTATATCGGCGCATATGCCGCAGCCATGAATGGCGTGGATATGATTGTGTTCACTGGTGGTATCGGCGAGAACGACACCTATATCCGTGGCGAGATTATCAAAGGTCTGACCTATCTTGGCATAGAATTTGATGAGCAAAAGAATGCTGTTCGTGGCGAAGAAGCAGTGCTCTCTACCCCTGACAGCAAGGTGACTGTATGCGTTATCCCAACCGACGAGGAATGGATGATAGCATCCGACACACAAGGGCTTTGCTAATTAGGAATTATTGAATTATAAATGAAGATGGGAAAGCCACTCATGTGGCTTCCCCATGTAAATACGCTCTGAACCTTGAAACCAATTATTTATCAATTATTGCCGCGTACCTTTGCCAACTACAACGAGACACGCAAATATAATGGCACGCTGCAAGAGAATGGGTGTGGCACCCTGAATGCCATTACCCCGAAAGCCCTTCGCGCTATACGCGACCTGGGCGCTACGCATGTGTGGTACACGGGCGTGATACGCCATGCCACCGCACAATACAACACCCCTGCTATCGTCAAAGGCAAGGCTGGTAGTCCGTATGCCATTACCGATTACTACGATATCGACCCCGACCTCTGCGAAGACAAACGCCGACGCATGCAAGAGTTCACCGACTTGGTAGAACGCACACACAAAGCCAACCTCAGCGTAATCATTGACTTTGTGCCTAACCATGTGGCACGCGAATACCACTCTACCTGCAAGCCTAAAGGCGTAGAAGATTTGGGTGCCAGCGATAACCCACAATGGGCATTCTCGCCACTCAACAACTTCTACTACTTGCACGAGCCTTTTGCTCCGCAGTTTGACATACAAGGCTACAGCGAAAGCCCTGCACGCGCTACGGGTAACGACTGTTTCACCGCACACCCTTCGCGAGACGATTGGTATGAAACGGTCAAACTCAACTATGGCGTGTACTACCAAAACGGTGGCGAACAGCAGTTTGACCCAATCCCCAACACATGGCACAAAATGCTGCACATATTGCTCTTTTGGGCAGGCAAGGGCATTGACGGTTTCCGTTGCGACATGGCGGAAATGGTGCCTGTAGCGTTTTGGCAATGGGCAATAGCGCAAGTCAAAGAACAATATCCCAACTTGCTTTTCATAGCCGAAGTATATAATCCGCAACGCTACCGCGACTATATCGCAGCAGGCTTCAACTACCTCTACGACAAAGTGGGCATGTACGACTACCTGCGCGGCGTGACCAGCAAGAACTGGGCTGCCGAAGGCATTACAAAGCAATGGCAAGCGGTGGACGACATACGCGACAATATGCTCTATTTCCTTGAGAACCACGACGAGCAGCGTATCGCCAGTGGCTTTTTCTGTGGTCGCGGTATGTGTGCCGAGCCGGCTATGATTGTGGCTGCCACCTTAGGCAGCAACCCTGTAATGATCTACGCAGGACAAGAGTTGGGCGAGAAAGGCATGGATGCCGAAGGTTTTTCGGGCATGGACGGACGCACCACTATCTTCGATTATTGGGGAGTGAAATCCTTGCAAGCATGGACCAATCGTGGTAAGTTCGATGGCGCAGGCTTGAACGAGGAGCAACGCACATTGCGCGATTTCTATCGCCAATTGTTGCGTCTTGCACGCACCGAAAAAGCCATTACGCAAGGCGAAATGTACGACTTGGAATATGCACAGGGCGAAGGCTTTAACAAACACGAGCAATATGCCTATATCCGTAAGTATAAGCAACATACGCTATTGGTTATTTTGAATTTTGACGACCGTCAGCGCGACATTACGGTGCGTATTCCGCACGAGGCGTTTGCGCATTTGGAGCAACCAGAGTATGCCTTGGTCCATGCCACCGACTTGCTCACAGGCACAGAATACACCTTCCCATTCTCAGCGCATACCCCTGTATGCCTCACCCTACCCGCATGGAAAGGTGTGGTGTTAAAGATTAAAGGTTAATTATAGTTTAAAGTGTAAAGTTTATAGTTTAAAGGCACGGAGTATGCGGCTTGCCGCCCAGCCTTTACACTTTACACCTTACACAATACACTCAGATATGAAACGATTAGCAGAAATCATTAAGCCCTATCTTCGATTGCTGCGCGTGGGTAATCTCCTGTTCGTAGCCATTTTGCTGTGGGCTATGGAGAAATGGGTAGCAACGCCCTTGCTCCAACTTGCGCAGTTCGGCGAACAAATGCCGTGGTGGATACTCATGCTACTGATTGTAGCAACTGTATGTATTGCCGCTGGCGGATATGTCATTAACGACTATTTTGATGTCAAAATCGACCGTATCAACCGCCCTGATGATATGGTAGTAACCCGCCATATCACGCGAGATGGTGCCATGCGTCTGTTTCAAATACTCACCGCAATAGGCGTAGCAGCAGGATTAGTAACTGCTTGGTGGGCAAAGAGTTGGACGCTAATGATGATTTTTGTAGTCATTCCTGGATTGCTGTGGTTTTACTCCGCAAGTTACAAACGCCAACTCTTGGTGGGCAATGTGGTAGTAGCGTTCATGTCGGCATTGGTACCGCTATTGGTGGCGATTGCCAATGCCGATTATCTGCGCCATTTGTATGGCGAGAATTTGGCTTACACGCCCATTGCTGGGCATTTGTATGTATGGTTGGGTGGCTTTGGATTGTTTGCTTTCCTCATTACTCTCGTGCGCGAGATAGTAAAGGATATGCAGGATATTCAAGGCGACCAAGAAATGGAATGTCGCACCATGCCTATCGTTTGGGGTGTGCGGGCTACTAAGATTATCGCCACGGTGGTCTTGCTTCTCACCGCATCGTTGATTGCTTATATCGGTTTCAGCGCATTGCCTTTCGCAAATGATTGGCACACACTATCAGCGCGCTTTGTGGTCTTTGGTGTGATAGTGCCTATGCTTGGAGGCTTGGCATTGCTATGGGCAGGCAAAACACCCGTGGAATACTACCGCGTACAAATGATATTGAAGTTTGTCATGTTCATGGGCGTCATGTACAGTTTTGTCATTCAGCAGAATCTAATATAGTTGACACATGAACCTCATTCTCGGCAGTCAAAGTCCTCGCCGCCACGAACTAATGGCGGGATTAGATATACCCTTCTCGTGTATCACGATTGATGCAGACGAGTCGTTTCCACCCGATTTGCAGGCAGGCGACATACCTTTGTATATATCGCGCGCGAAAGCGCGAGCGTACGAAGCGCAGCTCCGTAATGACGACCTGCTCATTACCTCCGACACTATCGTGTGGCTCAATGGGCAGATGCTCGGCAAACCCCAATCCAAACAGGAGGCCAAACACATGCTTGCGCAACTCAGCGGTCAAACGCACCAAGTATATACCGCCGTTTGCTTCACATGGCTCAACCACCCTACACCACCCTATACCACCCTCCACGATGCCTTCGTGGACCGCACCGATGTGACATTCCGCGTGCTCACACCCGAGGAGATTGACTATTATGTAGAAAAATATATGCCCCTCGACAAAGCGGGAGCATATGGTGTACAAGAGTGGATTGGTTATGTAGGTGTCACACGCATGGAGGGGTCCTATTTCAATGTCATGGGTTTCCCTATCTGCCGCGTGTACGATTGGCTAAAGCAATTCCAAAAAGCCTAATTCAAAATTCTTAATTCATACTTCACTCACTCCTCCAGCAGGTCGGGTCTTCTTTCGCGTGTATGGCGCAGCGACTCTTCGTAGAGCCATTCTTCTATTTTCGCTTGGTGTCCCGACAGCAGTATCTCGGGCACTTTCCAACCTTTGTATTCAGCAGGTCGGGTATATACGCCGGGCTCCAATAGTCCGTCTTGAAAACTATCGCTCAGCGCGCTGGTCTCGTCGCCCATTGCCCCAGGCAATAGTCGCACGATAGCGTCTGTCATTAATGCTGCAGGTATCTCACCGCCCGTAAGAACAAAGTCGCCAATGGTATATTCTTTGGTAATAAGGTGGTCGCGCACGCGCTGATCCACACCTTTGTAGTGTCCGCAGAGGATAATGATATTTTCTTTCAGAGAGAGGGCATTGGCTTCTTTTTGTGTAAAGCGTTCCCCGTCAGGTGCGGTGAAGATTATCTCGTCATAGTGTCGTTGGCTGGTGAGGTAGGTGATAGCACGATCAATGGGTTCCACTTGCAGTACCATGCCTGCGCCGAAGCCAAAAGCATAGTCGTCTATCTTGCGATGTTTATCCAAGGTAAAATCGCGCAGGTTATGCACATAAATCTCAGCGAGCCCTTTATCTTTGGCTCGTTGTACAATAGAGTGATTGAGTGGTGATTCCAGCAACTCTGGACACGCAGTAAGAATATCAATTCGCATAATCCTTGCCTTTAAACTTTAAACTATAAACTTTAAACTCTCCCCTTTACCCATTAGCGAAGCGTCCCCCCCCTACGGCACCGGATCATACCCGCTACCTCCCCACGGGTGGCAACGCAGTATGCGTTTAATGCCCAGCCAGCCGCCTTTGAATATGCCATGTTTCAGCACGGCCTCCACCATGTATTGACTACAAGTGGGTGTAAACCGACACGAAGGGGGTGTCAGTGGTGAAATGCAATACCTGTAGAAATACACCGGCAACAAAAACACCTTTCGTATAATCGTTTTTACCGTCATTGCTTTGCTCTTAACTTAGACAACTCCTATGCTTTTGCAAGCGCCAATGTTGGGCGCGGCGGGGTCCCCGAAAAATCTGCTGATTTTTGGGGTGCACTGCAGAAGTTGTTTATGTTGTCTTCTTATCCAATCCCCCACTCCCTACGCGCCCCAATGCCTTCCGCATGGCTTTCTCTATCACGCTGTATGGCTGCTCGGCTTTGTCGATATAGTTGAACGCTATTTGGTAGTGTCCATCTGCCAGCATGTCTTTGTTGAGTCGGTATGCCTCACGCATAAGGCGGCGCAGCCGATTGCGGTGCACAGCGCGTTTGAATAGCGATTTGGGTGCCCATACCAGCACTTGTGTTTGGTCGGCAGGCAAATAGGTAACGCGCATAGGCCATGCCACGAAACGCTTTCCGTGGCGATACAAGTGGTCAATGGTCATTTGACCACACAACTTCTCCGATTTAGGAAAGCCGCTCAACCCTGCTGTGCTTCTAAGTATTTCTTAATAGCAGTGGTAATGCTTGGACATTCGGGCGTAGGGGCCTGAATATCTGCTTGCCAACCTTGTTCTTCTATCGCAGCCAAAGTGTTTGCACCAAAGCAGGCGATTACAGTGTCGCCTTGTTCCCACTCGGGGAAATTCTTTTTCAGAGCAGACACACCAGAAGGCGTGAAGAACACTATCATATCGTAGTCAAACGCCTTTTCTTCGGGCCATTCGGCTGCCACAGTACGGTACATGATTGCAGGTTTCACTTGGATATTATTCTCCGCAAACATGTTAATCACCTCGTCATTGTGCACATCCGACATTACCATAAGATACTTCTCATTCGGACGGCGCAACATAGCAGGCAATAGGTCCTCAAAACGGTTATTCTCTGCAGCAAACACTTTGCGTTTGCGGTATTGGATATACTTCTGTAGATAATTACCCACTGCCTCCGAAATGCAGTAATAGTGCATGGTCTGAGGTACGCTGAAACGCGACTCTTCACACAAACGGAAATAATGATCTATTCCCAAACGCGAACTTACAATAATAGCGGTGTAGTCTTCAAAGTAGATATGCTGATCGCGAAACTCACGCACACCTACACCCTCTACTCGAATCAACTGTTGAAAATCACATTCCACACCAAACGACACCTCCAAGTCCGCATACGGATTACGGTCCGACAACGGACGAGGTTGCGAAATCAATATCTTTTTTATTTTCTTCATAGGCTTACTATCTTCTTTGCTATAGAGAATATCACCATTATAGGCACTATCTCAAGAAACAGGATATATAACAAAATATACAATAGCGATAACAAGTTCGCATAAAACAACCGAATACTTTTCCACACAATCATTCCCACAAACGCTACCAATAATCCGCCACACAATATCTGTGCCAAATCGGGCATAACCACATTCACCAGCACTAACAGTATCGGGTACAAACACACGCATGCCACCGCACAAACGCCCTCATACTGTTCCAAGGCCACATTCAACTGCTTGCGCGAGATAAACACCCTCCCTATGCCCTGCAACAGCAATCGCCGCACACCATACACCGCCAACACCGCCACAAACACCTTTCCATACCCCATTATCCATACCCCATTATCCATTAGCGAAGCGTCCATTATCCACTCTCCATTCCCCATAGCCAACAACCAATACGCCATTGCCAATACGCCTATGCGAAACAGACACGCGCACACCTCACTTCCCCATGCTCGGGTATATATGGTATATGTTCTTTCTGCGCTACTGAATAGGTTTTGCCATAGCCCATTACCCATTACCCATTTGCCATTACCCAACAATCCAAACAGCAACAATGCCATCAGCACCCACCCTATCCATGGGTTAGCATATACAGATGATATATGTGGCAATACACTCATATCGCCGCCAACCTGCGTGTATTGGGGTCCCAATCATTGCTATTGAGTATAGCGGGTATTACTTCTTCGGGTGTGCTGACCACGGTAAACATATTACGGTGTATAGGTCGCATCATTTGTTCTTCAATCATGAAGTCGATGCAATCTAACAGTCGGTCATAGTAGCCATCGGTATTGAGTATCACCACGGGGCAAGTATGCAGTCCTAATTGTTTCCAAGTCAGGCATTCCAACAGTTCCTCGAAGGTGCCTATACCTCCAGGCAGTGCCACCATGGCTTGTGTTTCTTTTACGATAGTGGCTTTGCGTTCATGCATAGTTTGTGTGATGATGGTGCGTGTGCTTCGGGGGTTATTCCACCCTGCGTCCACCATGAATTGTGGTATGATGCCCAGCACTTCTCCTCCTGCATTTAAGGCTGCGTTAGCAGCGGCAGCCATTAATCCAATGCCCCCGTCTCCATATATGAGTCGAATGCCATTTTCGGCCATCAACTCGCCCAATCGTTGTGCAGCCTTCACATACGCCTCTCGCACTTTATTCGAACTTGCACAATATATTGCTACTGAATGTAATTCTTTCATAATTCTTTCGCAATTCTTAAAATTGACCCACTTATCCAAAATCGGCTGCAAAGGTACTACTTTTTTGTCGAATACGCAAGTTTTTGCGCGATATTTTGCTTTTATGAAATTTATCTGTCAATTGAGTGTATCGTTTAATGCGAGGATGCAATCCGCAAAATTGAGCACCTACCTCCTGAAAAAAGGCGTTTTTTTAAGATTCTTTCTCTTTTTAGTTTCTCTATGCGATACGCACTTTCACCGAGAGACAACCCTGAGAACACCGAGAGAACTCCCAGACATCGCCCTAATCAAAAAAAGTGCATTTTGTTAAGATTGCGCCCTCTCACCTGTCTTGCCCTTGCCAGTGGTCTGGCAATATCCTCCGTTCCCTCTGCTCACTCCAGAATACCTGGACCATCCGCTCCCTTCACCAGTCCATTGCTCGACGGTAGTTCACTAAGCACTTTCCCCACCTATAACCGCTAAATAGTACATGCCTTTAGTGCTTCCCCTAAACTAAAATGCATTTTTTTCGCCATTTTCTTGTTCAGTTCAAAAAAATGTTGTACCTTTGCAGCGCGAATCCCACAATAGGATGTCTGAACGATGGTTGTGCTATCGCTATTGATTTCTCAAGGTAGGGTGAGCAGACATATTATAGCGTTTACTAACGCTCTGTGCGGACGTTTTCGAAACTTCACAACTTTCTAACTGCTTTCCGAACGGTGCAACGGTAGATGTCTACGGAATGTAAGTACCGAATTGTGCTTATGTGTGGTGTGTATATTATACTCATCCGCGTTATAGCCATTCTACTTATATTTGGCGTGGGCTTCGCGTTGCTGTTCAAAAGCAGAAGGCAATGTGAAGGCCTCGAAGACGTGGAACGGCAAGAGCAAGTTTCGCGCCTTTTTTGTTGTATATCTATATTAAGTAAAAAAAATAACGGAGTAAACTGAAAAGCCGATAAGTGAGTAGGTATTAAACTATTAAATTCAAATTTTATGAAAAAGTTTTATTTTTTTGCAATTGTCATTTTCTGTGCAATTTGCTTGAACTCTTGTAGAAGTATTTCTTCGGAAATAGTTCCTACCGCGATCAACACCATTAATTCTGTTCGTTTAGGTGAGCTTAATTTGAATAGAACAGATTACAAAATTCTCAATACCGTTACAGCTGAAGCTACAATCAAATATAAACAATCTGGTGATGAAATTAAAATTCAAGAAGAAAATAATGAATTTATGATTGAGTTTGAAAAAGTTGAATTAGATAACGGAACAGAACGTTGGGTTTATTCATCATGTGAAGGAGTTGCAAGATATGGTTTCTTGACTAACGATTACAAAAATGCAGATAATACAAGTTATATGAATCCAGAGCAGATTGCTCGCAATTTGGCTATTTATCGCCTTATAAATGCATGTAAAGTAGCTGGAGGTGATGGCGTTATTGAACCTATTGTTTCAACTAATGTGGGACAAGAAGGTAAAGAGATTATCTTTAAAACAACTGTTGCTGCTAAAGTCATTAAAATTAATACAGATAAATAATGTATAATGTATAATGTATAATGTATAATTTTATGAAAAAAGTATTAAATATTGCAATCTATGTAGTTGCATTATTAGTTATGTCTTCTTGCGGTTCAAGCAAGACTACAACGGCTGCACCTGCTATTCCCAATGGCATGCTCAATTTGGCTATTACTGAAAATCCTGTAGCTGACAAATATGCAAATATGGATTACGGTATTCGCTTGAATGTAGCTGATGCTCGTGCAAAAATGGCATTGGTTCATGTGTATGATGCAAGTACTATCTCTGTGCCACAATTCAGTGCTAACCCATCTGTAGGCTCATTTGTATCTGAGAGCATGCGTCGCTATATGCGCACTATGGGCTTCAATCTGGATGCAGACCCTTCAACTGATTACTGGATGGAAGTTTCTTTGACAGAGTTTCATGTAGATTACTTGTCTGGTATTGGTTGGAATGCAACCGTTATGATGAGCGTAAAAGTGTTGGATCACAATCGTACCTTAGTTTATCCTACAGTAGAGGTAGCAGGTCGCTATAACATGGCTGGTAGTGCATACTCTAAAGAGGTAGCTAACCAAGTTCTCAATCAAGCATATACAGAAGCGTTGAAAGATATTGATTGGGATCGCATTGCATTCTTCTTACACCGCGCAAGTTCTCCTAAACAAGAGCCTAACAAGCAAGTAACAGGAGAAGGCAATACTGCTTTGGAACACTTGACTATCCATTGGGATGTAAACTCTCGTCCACAAGGTGCTGACATCTTCTGGCGTGTAATTTCTTCTACTCCAGAGGTAAAGAACCAAAACTACAAGTACTTACAAACCACTCCATACGAAACAACGGAAGTATTTGATATTAAGGGATTAACTTATAATAACGCAGGTAATGTACAAATTGAAATCAAGTGCGAAAAGACTGGTTATTATACACAATCCAAGAAATTCAATGTAAGTTCCATTATTGAGGAGAAAGAGATTAGTGCCTTCTTCCGTTTGGTAGCAGAGGAGGAATAACTTTTTCGTAATTTAACACTGATGCCTTAACTTTGAGCAATTACTCAAGGTTAGGGCATTAGTTAATATAGAAAATGATTAGTGATGTATGGATTGTTGAAAAATAAACGAGGAATTATTTTCGGAGCAGTAGATGAACGGTCTATTGCATGGCATGTAGCATTAGCATGCGCTGAAGAGGGGGCGACATTTGTTTTAACAAATACGGAAGCAGCTTGTAAAATCGGTAACATATCTCAATTAGTTGAAGCTAAAGGATGGACGATTATTCCTTGCGATGCTACAAATGTGGATGAATTACAGAAACTTTTTATAATGTCAATGGATATTTTAGGTGGTCCAGTTGATTTTGTACTACATTCCGTCGCACAAAGTGTGAACCTCCGACGTCATCGTACTTACGAGAACTTAAACTATGAATATTTTTTAAAAACCATAGATATATCAACATTGAGTTTGCATAAAATATTGCAAACAGGAATAAATATGAATGCTATCTCGGAATCTGGTAGCATCGTTACATTGTCCTATATTGCTTCAGAAAGATATGTCGAAGGATATGGTGATATGGGTGATGCAAAAGCAATGTTAGAATCTGTAGTTAGACAATTAGGAGCAACTTATGGAATAAAAAAGAAAATACGGGTCAATGCCATCTCGCAATCTTTTATACCTACAAGTGCTAGTGCGCAATGGGATACAAGAGGACATTACAAACGATATACAGAATCTTTATCTCCATTAGGTAATGCTTCCGCTCAAGATTGCGCTGATTTAAGTGTTGTGCTTTTCTCGGATTTAACAAGAAAAGTTACTATGCAAACAATCTATAATGATGGTGGTCTAAGCCACACATTATTAACAAACAAACTAATGAAAATGTTGATTGATATTGAAAAATTATAGAATAATCACATTGCTTTATTAGCATAAATTCATCTTCAAAATGAAATTAGGACTAGATATTATCCAAGATATTTTATATCGAAATGATATATTACAAATTGATTCACGAACTTTATCTCAAATTGATAGTTGCTATAAATTTCTATCAGACTTTGCCCAAAACAAGGTCATCTATGGCATCAACACTGGCTTTGGCCCTATGGCGCAATGGCGTGTAGCGGACAAAGATTTACATGCCTTGCAGTACAATATCATCCGTAGCCACTCCACGGGTGCAGGCGAACCGTTAGAAGATATCTATGTGCGCGCAGCCATGATTGCGCGCCTTGGCTCGTTTATCCAATGTAAGAGTGGCGTACATGTGGAAATTGTACAATTATTACAAGAATTTATCAATCGCAGTATCATACCTTTTATTCCAAAGCATGGTAGCGTAGGTGCAAGTGGTGACCTTGTGCAGTTAGCGCATATCGCCCTATGCTTAATTGGAGAGGGGAAAGTACATTACAACAATGTATGGCGTCCAACCGCTGAAGTGCTACAGGAATGTGGACTGAAACCAATCCAAATACATATCCGCGAGGGATTGAGTGCAACCAATGGTACATCTGTAATGACGGGTATCAGTGTGGTCAATCAATTCCATGCAGAGAATCTGCTCCGTTGGGCTACACTCGCAGGCGTTTGGATGAACGAGATAGCATCTTCTTTTGATGATTGGATGTGTGCACCGCTCAACGAATACCGTCGCCACGAAGGACAGATCGTTATTGCTGAGCAGATGCGCCAGTTGGCAGAGGGAAGTCAATGTTTGCAAAGCCGTGAGCATGAACTCTATGATAATGGTCATGCCGACGACAAGGTCTTTGAGCACAAAGTGCAAGCATACTATAGTCTTCGTTGTACACCACAGATACTTGGACCTATTTGGGAAACATTGCAAAATACGCGCCGTATATTGGAAGAAGAACTCAATGCTGCCAGTGACAATCCGATTGTTGACCCTGTGACACAAAATGTGTATCACGGAGGTAATTTCCATGGGGATTATATCTCCCTTGAACAAGATAAGGTGAAAATAGCGATGGTGCGTTTGACTATGACGGCAGAACGCCAATTGAATTATCTTTTCCATGATCGTATCAATGGCATCCTGCCACCATTCCTCAATATAGGTACATTGGGATTAAACTATGGCATGCAGGCGTGCCAATTTACAGCCACAAGCACTACGGCAGAGTGTCAAACATTGGCGATGCCAAACTATGTACACTCTATTCCGAATAATAATGACAATCAGGATATAGTGTCCATGGGTACTAATTCGGCTGAGTTGTGCGCACAAGTCATTGAGAATTCTTATCAAGTAATGGCTATACTAATCATGGCCTTGGCGCAAGCAGTAGATTGTCTGGGTATATACGATAAGTTGGCTCCTGCCACCCGTGAGCAGTACGATGCCATTCGTGCCATAACACCCACTATCGTAGAGGATACTCCTTTCTACGAGGATATCGAGAATGTAATTAAGTATTTACAAAGTGCGATTTAACCAATGAGTACAACTATCAAATATGCTTTAGTCACAGGCGGTAGTCGTGGCATTGGTCGTGCTATTGCGGAGCGATTGGCTCGTGATGGCTATTATGTAGTGATCAATTACAAAAGTAATGATGAAGCTGCCCAACAAATACTACAAACAATCATACAAAACGGAGGGCAAGCTGAATTACTAAAGTTTGATGTCACTTCGCCTACTCAAATACAAGAGGCATACACCAATTGGTGCGCCGCGCATGAGGGTGCTCATTTTGATGTGCTTATCAATAACGCGGGCATCCGTCGTGACGGATTAATGGTATTTATGGAAGACAGCGATTGGGCAGATGTAATGCATACCAATCTCGACTCATTCTTCTACTTAACCAAATTAATCCTCAATCCCATGATACGCGCACGCCATGGACGCGTAGTCAATATCACATCTATCTCTGGTGTAACAGGCTTGCCTGGTCAGGTGAATTATTCGTCAGCTAAAGCGGCTTTGATAGGTGCAACAAAAGCACTATCTAAGGAATTGGCAGCGCGTAAAATCACTGTCAATGCAGTAGCACCAGGTTTTATTGCTACGGATATGACAGCTGAGTTAGATGAGTCTGAACTTAAGAAAACGATCCCTATGGGACGCTTCGGACAACCCGAAGAGGTAGCAGCTCTCGTGAGTTTCCTCGTGAGCGATGAGGCGGCATATATTACAGGGCAAACAATCAATATCGCAGGAGGTATAGGATGAGAAGAGTAGTTGTTACAGGTGTTGGCATTTGGAGTTGCCTTGGTCAAAACAAAGAAGAAGTTATTGCTTCATTGAAACAAGGAAAAAGTGGTATCGGAATAGATAATGCCAGAAAAGAATATGGACTGATTAGTCCACTCACAGGTATTATACCTACTCCAGAATTAAAATCATTGCTTCATCGCCGTATTCGTATGAGTATGTCACAAGAAGCGATGTACGCCTATATGGCAAGTCGTGAGGCGTTTGAACAAGCTGGCATAGATGAGCAATACTTATTAGAGAATGAAGTGGGTGTGCTATTTGGCAATGATAGCACAGCCCAAGCCACTGTTGAAATGCATGAAGTGATGTGTGAGAAACATGATTCTTCTTTGCTTGGTTCTGGATTGATATTCCAATCTATGAACTCCACAGTCAATATGAACCTATCTACCATCTTCCACTTGCGTGGCATCAATTTCTCTGTATCAGCTGCATGTGCCAGCGGTAGTCATTCCATTGGATTGGGAGCGATGTTCATTCGCCAAGGTCTGCAAGATATGGTGCTCGTTGGTGGAGCGCAGGAGGTTAATCCATATGCAATGGCTGCATTTGATGCCTTGGGTACATTCTCAACTCGAATTGATGAACCATCTAAAGCCAGTCGCCCATTTGATAAGAACCGCGATGGTCTTGTACCAAGCGGTGGTGCAGCAGCATTAGTCCTTGAAGATTATGAGCATGCCATAGAGCGTGGTGCGACCATTTTAGCAGAGGTGGTTGGCTATGGTTTCTCAAGTAATGGTGGTGGTATTTCTCAACCAAGTGAACAAGGCTCATTCATTGCTATGCAACGCGCACTCAATGATGCCAATATCTCCGCGGATGAGGTGGACTATGTCAATGCACATGCCACTTCCACACCTCAAGGTGACAAAGAAGAGGCGCAAGCACTTGCTCGTTTATTTGCTAACAATAAGACATGGATTAGTTCTACCAAATCCATGACAGGACACGAGTGCTGGATGGCAGGTGCCAGCGAAGCTGTGTATAGCATTCTTATGATGCAGAACAATTTTATAGCTCCAAATATCAATTTATCTGATGTAGATGAGGCTGCTTCGGAATTGCTTATCGCTACAGAAGCAAAGAATATGCCAGTTAATACTGTGCTCAGCAATTCGTTTGGATTTGGAGGAACCAATAGTGCTTTAATCTTACATAAAATTTAAGTCACTTCTAAAACCAATTTATCATGTTTCTATTTGACAATCTTAAAAAAGCCTATTCCAAGGAGCAGTTATCTGCTCGTGAGGCACAATATTTAGCTCATATCTATTCTTGGGGACCTGTTGTTTTTCAAGTGGCTCGTTTGATGAATAAATATGGCATTTACGAAATGCTTAACGATGCCAAAGATGGATTAACACAAGAGCAAATTTGTGAAAAAACCAATTTGAACCCTTATGCTGTAAAGTGCCTCTTGGAATCTGCTCTAACAATGCATTCCGTTCTCATCAATCCTGAAACCGATAAGTTCACATTGAGCAAAACGGGTTGGTTCTTGCTGCACGATGAGATGATTCGTGCCGACATTGACTTCAATCATGATGTGAACTACGAAGGTTGGTTCTTGCTCGACAAAGCACTCGAAGAGGGCAAACCAGCTGGTCTAAAACATTTTGGTGATTGGCCTACAATATACGAAGGTCTTTCTTCACTCCCTGCACAAGTACAAAAATCATGGTTTGGTTTTGACCACTACTATTCCGACCACTCTTTTGATGAAGCACTCGAGATTATTCGTGCCAATCAAACCAAGCATCTATTAGACATCGGTGGCAATACAGGACGCTTTGCGTTGCGTTGTGTTCAGCACAACCCTGATATTCATGTTACCATTTGTGATCTTCCACAGCAGATTGGACTAATGAAGCAAGCAGTGGCTGGTCAGGAAGGAGCAGACCGTATTGATGGTGTGGGTACCAATATGTTGGATGATAGCCAAGAATTACCTAAAGACAAGCACTACGATGTGGTTTGGATGTCACAATTCTTGGATTGCTTTGGAGAGGATGAGATTGTATCTATCCTGCGACGAGTACAGCATGTAATGGACGACGACACACGCGTTTATATCATGGAAACCTTTTGGGACCGACAAGATTATGCACCTGCAGCTTTCTGCTTAACGCAAACTTCGCTGTATTTTACTGCGCTCGCCAATGGCAATAGCAAAATGTACAATACAGATGACATGACCCGTTTAGTAGAACTTGCTGGACTAAAAGTAGAACAAATCCATGACCGTATCGGTAATGGTGGACATAGTATATTAGTGTGTAAAAAATAAAAAAGTATAATTATGACAATTAAAGAAATCAAAGAAAAAGTAGAGAACATTCTCGTAGAAGAATTTGAAATCGAACAAGACAAACTCCAACCAGAAGCGTTATTGAAACAAGATGTGGGTATTGACTCACTCGATTTTGTGGACATCGTTGTGGCTATTGAGCGCGAATTTGGTTTTAAGCCATCTACTCAAGATTTAAAGCAAGTCAAGACATTGGGAGAACTTTACACCTTTATTCAAGATAGAGCATAAATCGCATGCGTTGGAGTGGACAGACAGGAGGTACTACTTGGATGCAACGGGCTTTGGTTGTGTTATTCAAGTATATAGACATCCGTATTATCTATGCCATTATGAGCTTTTGGCTCATTTGGTATGTGATAGTACGTCCTTCTGCCACCAAAGCGGTGTATCGCTTTCATCGTATTCGTCGGAAACGAACCGTTCCTCAAGCATGCTTAGACACCTATCTCAGTTATTTCAATTTTGGACAAGCCATCATGGACCGATTCGCTGTATATGCGGGCTACCAGTTCAATGTGGAGGTTTCCAATATGAATGCGTTTGCCAAATTGCGAGATAGGGAGGAGGGATTTTATGTGCTATTTACACATCTTGGTAACTCTGAGATGGCAGGATATTGCCTTGCTACCCCTAACAAAAGAATGAATATTCTGATGTACATGGGAGATACGCAGACGGTCATGCAAAATCGTACTGATTCCATGGCAAAAAACAATCTTCGTATAATACCTATGGTGGAGGAGAATATGAGTCATATCTTCACCATCAGTGAGGCACTTGATAACGGAGAGATTGTGGCAATGGCAGTTGACCGCATGGTGCAATCCAAATCTACCACCTGCATGTTTTTAGGGGAAGATGCGCCATTCCCTATAGGACCATTTCGCATTTGCAATGCCATTAAAAAGCCTATTTTGATGGTATTTGTTTTCAAGACCAAGTGGAATAGTTATCAGGTGCAAGTTTGCCCTATTGAGGACAAATTCGCTGGTACTAAAAACGAGCAAGTACAGTCGTTGGTTCAAGCATGTGCTTCTACTATTGAGCAAATGGCGCTCCAATATCCTTATCAATGGTTTAACTTCTATGACTTTTGGGCTGCATAACTATGAACAGTATCCTTGATATCATTCCTCAACGCCCACCATTTGTGTTCGTGGACAAAGTAGTGACGATTAATAGTACATCGGCGATGCTATCTTATCGTGTTGCTACGGATTGCCCTCTCCTCAGTGATGGCCATTTGTCCATAGCGGGTGTATTAGAGCATGTGGCACAATCGTGTGCTGCTCGTATCGGCTACCTCCAAAGTCAAACCAACCAACCTATTCGAATTGGATATATTGGTGGAGTTAAATCCATAGAAGTACTACGCAATCCAAAGGTAGGAGAATTATTAACCACTGAGGTCAATCTCATAGAAGAGGTCTTTGACATCTCCTTGCTCTCTTGTAATACCCGTGTAGAAGATGAAGTTATTGCTCAAACAACCATCAAATTGGCGCTTGTATAAATGTTTTGTTTAGCACATCACATATTATCTCCATTGGCTAATGGTTCTATGCAAAATTGGCAAGCCGTCTATAGCGGCAAATCGGCTCTGCGCATATACGCCAATCATTTTGCGTCGGTAGAGCCCTTCTGCGCTTCGCTATTTGACACGCCCCGTTCGTTTACAGAACTATGCATAGAGTCTGCGCAACAAGCCATTGCGCAATCCCAAATAGATCCGACATCTCAAGAGGTTATCTTTGTGGTATCAACCACCAAGGGGGATAATCTGCAACTCTTACAACCAGCCAAAGCAATCGCTGCGTATTTTAAGAATCCTAATACACCTATTGTGGTTTCTAATGCGTGTATTTCGGGTGTTAGTGCGCAAATCGTTGCTTGGCGCCTACTACAAACTAAGAAGTATGCTACCGCAGTGGTAATAGGTTGTGATGTACAAAGTCAGTTTATTGTGTCTGGATTTCAGTCCTTCAAGGCGCTATCACCTGAGCCATGCCGTCCATTTGACCAATCACGCATTGGTCTTAACTTAGGCGAAGCAGTTGCTACCATGATATGGTCTAATGCTAAACCTGAACATACTCCATATTGGCAACTCACTGCGGGTAGCATGCACAACGATGCCAACCACATTTCAGGTCCCAGCCGTACAGGAGAAGGATCATATAGATGTCTGATGGATGTTCTGCAAGATTGCGATGCTTCAGATATTACTGCTATTAGCGTACATGGTACTGCCACACCATACAACGACGAAATGGAAGCTATTGCGATTTTTAGAGCAGGAATGCAACATGTACCCATCATGGCGTTCAAGGGATATTATGGACACACTATGGGAGCAGCTGGTCTTTTAGAAACCATTCTTACGATGTTGGCATTAGAGCATAACACCATTCTTGCTAATCCTCGATACAAAGAAGCAGGCACAACACATACTATGAATATATCTGCTAAAAATAGAATGCTCGACACCCATCCTGTGCATTTTATTAAACTGCTATCTGGATTTGGAGGGTGTAATGCTGCGATACGATTAACTTATTCTGCGAATAATGATTCTAAATAGTCAAAATATTATAATTACCCCTAACAAGGTAAGTATCTTCGGAGCAGATGTTTCTTTAGAGCAATCTGGAGAAGCTTTGCTGACGGAGTTGTATCATCGTTACATCGGAGATTACCCAAAATTCTTCAAGATGGACACCTTATCTCGTTTAGGCTTTGTAGGAGCAGAGCTATTGCTCAAACATATTACCACAGATGAATGTGTAACAGAAAATTGCGCAATCATTTTTGGCAACCAAAGTTCCTCCATCAAAAATGATAATGACTATTTAACAACCATTCAAGACGAGGCTACCTACTATCCCAGTCCTTCGTTGTTCGTTTATACACTCCCTAATATTGTGACGGGGGAGATTGCTATTCGCCACAAGATGTATGGAGAAACATGCTTTTATGTACTCGAAAACGAGGAACAGTTAGAGGAAATAGCGCTCGCCACATTATCAACCACCAACTACCAATCTGCTATTGTCGGATGGGTAGAATGTTCTGAAAAAAATAACTTTTACGCAAATATTAAATTATTATGGAAGAATTGATTTTACAACTCAAAGAACAAATTATCGAAGTTCTTAACTTAGAAGACATGACCCCTGCTGACATCGATACAGATGCGCCTCTTTTTGGAGAAGGTTTGGGACTCGACTCTATTGATGCTTTAGAGCTCATTGTATTGTTAGACAAGCAATATGGCATCAAACTTGCCGATCCTAAAGCTGGTAAAGCAGTCTTCAAATCAGTACAAGTAATGGCTGAGTATATCCAACAACATCGTACAAAGTGAAAATTGTAGTTACTGGTATAGGCATTATTTCCGCCATTGGATGCAATAAGCAAGAAACCCTTGCCTCCATTCAAGCAGAGCGTTCGGGTGTTGGTGCTATGCAATATTTGCAAAGCATCCACACTCACCTACCTGTTGGAGAGGTAAAGAAGACTAACGAAGCGCTTCGTGAGGCATTAAATATACCATCTCATATTGCTGTTGGTCGTACTACATTACTTGGACTCGCTGCTGCGCGCGAAGCCTTGCAGGATGCTAATATACACGATGTTTCAGATATGGCGTTCATATCTGGAACCACTGTAGGTGGCATGGATACTACCGAACAGCATTGGACACAATGGTTAGACAGCCAAGCGCTTGATTATATACATCAACACGAAGCAGGTGCTTCTACATA
Source organism: Paludibacteraceae bacterium (assembly GCA_045121435.1). Taxonomy (GTDB): domain Bacteria; phylum Bacteroidota; class Bacteroidia; order Bacteroidales; family Paludibacteraceae; genus Colicola. The sequence goes on from JBGVFY010000011.1 coordinate 48,107, forward strand.
CACTATCGCTTCATTTATTGGCGATTTCTCCTATAAAACCACTCCTTCTACGGCATGCTCTTCTGCCCTCAATTCCATAATGATTGGTGCTAACCTTTTGCGTACTGGTAGAGCCAACAAAGCATTAGTGGGTGGTACAGAGTGTTTGAGCAAATTCCATTTGAATGGCTTCAATTCGTTGATGATCTTAGATAGTGCACCTTGTCGTCCTTTTGATACCACTCGTGCTGGACTCAATCTTGGCGAAGGAGCAAGCTATCTTATTCTCGAAAACGAGGAAGATGCCATTAAACGAGATGCACATATCTACGGATATATCGCAGGTTATGGCAACACATGCGATGCGCACCATCAAACGGCCTCCTCTCCCGATGGCGAGGGGGCTTACTTGGCGATGAAGCAAGCTTTGCAAATGGCTAATATCACGCCAGAGCAGGTGGACTACATCAATGCACATGGTACGGGTACTCCCAACAATGACCTGAGCGAGAGTGCTGCCATTCGTAGATTATTTTCCGAGAAAATTCCATTTGTTTCTTCTACCAAAGCATTCACAGGACACACGACCTCTGCCTCTGGCTCTATCGAAGCGGCTATTTGCTTGCTCTGTATGCAAAATAGTATTATTCCGGCTAACCTCAACTGGTCATCCACGGATGATGCACTCATTATGCCAGTTACGCATAATCTACAGCACGACCTTCAATGCGTATTATGCAATTCGTTTGGATTTGGAGGAAATGATTCGTCTTTGGTATTAACCAAAAATGGGCTTAATGATTTATCTTCCAATCACTCCAATGTTGCCATATCCTACTCTCCTATATACGATGGAGATAGTATTGACTACAAACAATTTATGTCGCCTATTGAAGCGCGCCGTATGACCAAACAACTCCGTCAAACATTGGCTGCCGCTTTATCCGCCCTACATGATGCGAATATAATACCAGATGCCATCATCTGTGCTACAAGATATGGTTGTATGGCAAACTCTATGGTGTTTCTCAACGAGATGCTCAGTACGAATGAAGATGGATTAAAGCCAACTCGCTTCATGCAGTCCACCCACAATACCATGGCTGGTTTGCTGGCAATCAAACAACAGAACAAAGGGTATAATATCACATATTCCAACGGAAAAAACTCATGGAACGATGCCATTCTTGATGCTACAATGCAAATGCAATTAGGGTTTATACGCTCTGCATTAGTTATTGCATTTGATGAGTATGTAGAGGAGTGGGACCATATATTACAAAAGGTAGGCTTATATTCCTGCGATATTGCTAAGGCACAATTACTATCACTCAAAAATTGATATTTCTATGCTCCGGTTACTCTTGCTTGTTTTGATACAAAGTGTTTTTCTCTGCGGTGGTCAAGTGCTGATGAAATTGGCACTCAAAGCCGCTGGAGATGCTGCTTTTTCTTGGCAATTCATCCTTAGCCAATTGACCAACTGGTGGTGGTTAGGATGTGGCATGTCATTTACCATTGCAGGAGTAATGTGGATGTATATCCTAAAACATTACCCATTTTCACAAGCCTATCCACTGTCCAGTATAGCATATATAATGGGTATGATTGCAGCTATGTTGGTCTTCCACGAACAAATTTTGTGGACACAGTGGATTGGCATTTTGCTTATTATGGCAGGTTGTTATATGGTGGTACATTAAAGTGGCAAACAAATGAAATTATTATTTATATTAGGCGCAATCCTACAATTAGTTGCTGACTTCCAGCAAGTCAAAGAGTCGCAAATGATGGTGGAACCGCAAATTTCCACAGGAACACTGACATATCGTGCCCCTGATTATTTGCGTTGGGAGTACAAGACCCCTGCACAATTAGTTTGGGAGATGGATGTCAATAAGAGCAATGTATCGCCTCAGATTCAGCGACTACTCAAAATGATTATGCTGACAATTGCAGCAGACAATTTTGAGAATAGCACAGATTTTTCTGTTCGCGTAGAAGATGGAATATACCACCTCACGCCTAAGAATCGAGAAATCAAACAATTCTTCAGCCTGATTCGAATAGAAATAGACCCTACCAATGGTGTCGCAAAGCAAGTTACTCTCACAGAAAAAAGTGGAGATATTAGTACCATTACATTCTATAATATACGCTTATAAATCTATGCTTATAGATAATTTTTATCATATCATTGAGCGAGCAGAGGATAAAGTAACCATTCAATTCAATCCTTCGCATCCTATATACGCAGTGCATTTTCCAGGCAGTCCAATCACACCGGGTGCATGTCTCGTGAAAATCGCTGAAGAGTTAATCGGTAAACAGATAACTCGCATTTCCAATCTCAAGTTCTCAAAAACGGTGCTACCTTCCAATAAGGTGACATTCTCATTTGAAGCAAAACAATCTAATAAATATCGTATAACCATCTCTGATTCAGACAATACTTATGCGCAATTCATCGCTACATATTTGTGCTCTGATTCCAACATATAACAATGCCAATACCATATTGGATGTGGTGCGTCGTACCCGTAAACAACTCAAGGATATTATTGTTGTTGTGGACGGTTGTACCGATAATACTTTAGACTTACTTCAAGAATTAGAATCTCCTATTACAATCGTATCGTATCCTAAAAACAAAGGCAAAGGTCATGCGCTTAAACAGGGGTTCCGAAAAGCAATCGAATTAGGATTTGAATATGCTGTAACCATAGATTCTGATGGACAACATTATCCCGAGGATATTCCGTTGCTAATTGACGCGATTAAGAAGCACCCTGGTTCTATGATTATAGGTAGTCGTAAACTAACATCTGAGAATGTCCCTGGGAAAAACAAATTTGCAAACAGATTCTCTAATTTTTGGTTTACACTTCAAACGCATATCAATTTGCCAGATACGCAAACAGGGTTTCGTATCTATCCGCTAAATAAATTGTATGGACTATCGCTTCTTACTTCTCGCTACGAAGCAGAGCTCGAACTCCTTGTATTCGCAGCATGGCACAATGTGCCTATCCTTCCTATTGATATACGCGTATATTATCCACCGAAAGAGGAGCGTATCTCGCATTTCCGCCCTGCATTAGATTTTACTCGCATCAGCATATTAAATACTATTTTATGTGTAGGTGCCATTGTATATGGCTATCCTATGATGTATTGGAGCACAATATATAGTTTTGGCTTGTGGAGTCCGCTGATGTTGTTGATTGTACAACCACTTTCGTTGCTCTACTTTTTGATTTGCGGAAAAAGCGAAAAATCAAAATTCCGATACAGAACATGGATTGCCAAATTCTCAGGTTGGTGCATTCGTCATATACCAGGGTTAGATGCTTCTGTCAATAATCCATATAATCACATCGTAGGTGAAAAACCAACTTTGTATATATGTAATCATCAATCCGTACTGGATATTATATTGATATTTAGCTTAACACCTAAACTAATTGTTCTGACCAAAGAGTGGGTGTGGAAAAATCCAGTTCTGGGTGTCATTTTACGCTTATCGGATTGCTTACCGATTACTTATGGGAATGAGGTAAATCTTGAGAGAATGAGAGAAATGGTCTCTCGTGGGTATTCAATTATGATATTCCCAGAGGGTACACGTACTCGCAATGGAGATATAGGGCGTTTCCATCGTGGAGCTTTTTATATTGCAGAACAATTATCACTGGATATTTGTCCAATGCTTATTCGTGGCATGTACTCTGTATTATCAAAGAACGAGTTTCGAGTTCGTCCAAGTAAGGTTACATTGGATATTTTGCCAGTTATCAAAACAAATGATATCTCTTTTGGCAAGAGTTATAAGGAACGAACTAAAACCATTGAAAAGTATTATTCCAATATTTTAAACAAACGCTTTGAGGACACTGTTGGTATTATTGGCGCTGGGGTAGGAGGGCTCTTTACTGCTGCGTTATTGGCGGAGCGAGGCTATCAGGTAACGCTTTTAGAACAACTTTCAGTTACTGGTGGAGGATTGTACTCCTATCAACGTTTGGGAACTGAGTGGCAGACGGGCACACATGTCATCTGTGGCATGGAAGAAGGTGGCATTATTAAAAATCTTTTAGATCGCTTTGACATTTCCCTTCCAGTAGAAAAAACCTCTTTCGATAATCTCCCCACTGATTTGATTGGAGAACACGAGTTGGAATATTTCAATACAGGTGCCTATCGCATCATTGGTGGTTCTCAACATTTAGTTGAGCAATTGACCAAGTACATTGTACGTCACGGAGGACGTATTCTCAATGGTGAACGTGTTGTGAAAGTCAATATAACATCCAACAGAGTGGATTCAATTGAAACAACGACAAATAAATTTTGTTTTGCCAACATAATTTCTTCTATTCACCCCAAACAATTGTTATCCATTGTTACGGCTCCTATTTTTAGACCTGTAACAACCAAGCGAATCCTTTCTACACCAGAAACCTCTGGTTCTTTTAAGTTGTATATTCGTTTAAAAGAAAATGCACTTCCTCATGACCCGATTACGCACTATCTACCTCAATATCAAATATTGGTGCTTACCCCACCAGTGAATGAAAATCCTCAATTTGCACAAACAATTGAGTGTGTTATGCCTCTGGATTATAGCCAACTTGACATGTGGAAGAACAATCGCCATGCTGATTACAAATCGTACGAAACCTTCAAGGAGAATCAGGCACAAGAGGTAATACAAATCATTCGTGCGATATATCCCAATATCAATGATTGTATAGATGATTATTTCACATCCACTTCCCTTTCTTTTCGCGACATCTATCATTCACCAGAAGGAGCCATGTATGGCTTGTCATCACCCATAGGAGGTGTTACCACAAAAGTGGAAAATCTATTCTTGACAGGACAGAATTGCTTCATGCATGGTTTTTATGGAACAATACGCACCTCTATCGAAACTGTTAATGCTATATGTAAGTAAATATGAAAAAAAATCTCCTAATATTTATTTTTGTATTATTGGCAACTATTGTATGTGCCAAACCAACAAAACTCACTCCTTATCTGGCTGATTCCACCAACAATACAGGCATCGCGATTGTTGTATGTCCTGGTGGTAGCTATAGTTGGCTTGATATGAAGATTGAGGGTATTACTACCGCTCAATGGCTTCAGGCAAATGGTATCAATGCCTTTGTCTTAAAATATCGTGTCGCTTCTGTGGGCGCATATATCACAGGCTTCCGTGTGTTGGGAATAGGACACAAATATCCTAATATGCTTACGGATGTAGAGTGGGCACTCAAGGAAGTATATGAACATGCTGACGAGTACCAAATCGATACCACCAAGATTGGTGTCATGGGATTCTCTGCTGGCGGACATCTCACCATGCTCTCATATTTGCACAATCATACACCTTACAAACCCAAATTCCTCTGTCCTATATATCCTGTAGTGACCATGAATGACGAAGAATATGTGCATAAACGCTCACGCCGTGGCGCACTTGGTGTATGGAGGCAACACAACAAAGCAATGAGAGACTCTCTATCCATGGAAGACCATGTGCCAGAGGATTGTCCTCCTGTCTTTTTAGTCAATTGTGTGGACGATCCTATTGTCAAATACCAAAACTCCGAGTTATTGGATTCCGCCCTTACCAACAAGGCTATTCCTCATAAATATATCCAATACAAAACAGGTGGACATGGATTTGGTGCATCGGAATACAAAGGCACCAAAGAATCACAACAATGGAAAAATGAATTTTTATTATGGATATCGAATTTCAATCAATAAATGAAATACGCCTCTTGCAAGAGCAATTATTGCAAAAGCAATTAATCTATCTTCAAGAAAATTCGCCATATTATCAACGCTTGTTTCAACAACAAGCGATTGATATTTCTACCATCAAATCATTGGACGATTTAGCCACGCTTCCGTTCACAGAGAAGAAAGATTTGCAATTGTATAATGCTGACTTTCTCTGTGTGCCAAAAAGCGATATAGTGGATTATATCACTACTTCAGGCACTCTTGGCGATCCTGTTACATTTGGTTGCACAGAAAACGACCTACAGCGTTTAGCTTACAATGAATGTAAATCATTTGCTTGTGCAGGCATCCAAAAAGGTGATATTCTACAGCTTATGACAACGATGGATAAGCGCTTTATGGCGGGCTTGGCATATTGGTTAGGTATTCGTGATTTAGGTGCAAGTATTATCCGCGTAGGAAATGGTATTCCAGAATTGCAATGGGATACGATTATGCGTATCAAACCCAATGCTATCATGTGCGTACCATCGTTCATTCTTCGCTTAATCGAATATGCAGAAACCAACAATATTGACTATCGCCATTCCTCTATCAAAAAAATCATAGGCATAGGTGAAGGACTACGCGACCAAAATTTCAACCTCAACTTATTAGGACAAAAAATCCATGAGAAGTGGCCAGAGGTACAATTGTTTGCTACATATTCCTCTACTGAAATGTCTGCCACTTTCTCCGAATGTGAATATGGTTGTGGTGGACATGTACACCCTGAACTAATTATAGTAGAGATTATTGGAGAGGATAATTGTCCTGTACCCGATGGACAAGTAGGAGAGGTGGTAATCACTACTTTGGGAGTAGAAGGCATGCCTTTGCTTCGTTTCCGCACAGGTGATATAGCAGCTAAAGTGGTACAACCATGTCAGTGTGGACGCAATTCATACCGCCTAACCCCATTAGTAGGACGCAAAAATAATATGATCAAACTCAAAGGTACAACCATTTATCCACCTGCAATCAATGATGTATTAGACAATACAGACTATGTGATTAATTATGTGGTTCGTGTCGTTACTTCTGCTGCGGGGACCGATGATGTGATTGTTCAAGTTGGATGCCGCACATCGTTAGAGGATGACGCGATTATCAAAGACCTTAAAGACCGCTTTCGTTCTAAATTGCGCGTAGCCCCGCATGTTCAGGTATTGCCAATAGAGGATATACAGAAAGTGAATTTTCCTGCCAAAAGTAGAAAGCCTATCAAGTTCATAGATGAGCGTACTCATTAAAATATACGACTACTTCTCACAACATAAAAAACTTTTATGGGGAGCAACAAGTGTGCTCGTTGTGTTATTGGGTGTATTAACTGCCACCCTAAGATACAACGAGGATATATTTGATTTCCTACCAGTAGATGATGAGTACCACAAGTCTATGGAAATTTACACGAAGATTTCTGACGCTAATCGCATCGTCATCATCTTCGAAAGTCAATCCCCTGATAGCATTTGTACTGCCATTGATGAGTGGGCTGTTCATGTTCCTAATTCCATTACCGAAGTGGATATGATGGAATACATTGAGCAACTTACTTTTGTATATCAAAACATGCCATATTTCCTGACGGAGAAGGACTACCAAAAATTAGACACCTTACTCACAGAAGATAACATCCAGCGTACAGTACAAAATTGCAGAAATGTTCTTTCCATTCCAGGGACGAGTTTCTTATACAAATCCTTCTCTCACGACCCATTCCAATTGATTCCACTATCAAGAGGTGCCAACGGACAATATGCAGGAGCCCAATCTGCTTTTGCCAGTTACAACGGGTATATGATGACTGCTGATCAAACATTGGGATTTGCTTTTCTTGATTCGCCATACGGAAGTACCGAAACGCAAAACAACAAGGCGTTGTTAGATTCTCTTTCTAACACTATTCAGGCGATTAAATCACAGCATCCTTCTGTAGATATTCGTTTGTTAGGGGCTCCCGTTGTGGCTGTCGAAAATGCCAACCGTATCAAAAAGGATACAATATTGATAATCTTTGTTTCTACAATTGCATTTATCTTGCTACTTCTATATGCTTTCCCTCATCGTAAAGATATTTTCCTGATACTTCTTAGTGTCGCTTTTGGAGCATTAGTTGGTACTGCAGCATTGGCAATCTTTACAGGAGAAGTATCTGTGATTGTATTAGGTATTGGGGCAATCCTAATGGGTATTGCTATTAACTATCCTCTCCACTTGTTAGTACATCAGCGATACACTACTTCAGTACGGCAGACACTACGCGAAGTTTTGTCACCATTGATTATAGGTAATATTAGCACCATTGGTGCATTCTTAATATTGTTACCTCTACAAGCACCAGCATTAAAACAGTTAGGTATTTTCTCAGCCTCAATGTTATTAGGCACAATTCTCTTTTGCGTGTTTATTCTTCCTCATCTCATGAGTTCATCTTCCACTATAGTACGCGAAATACCAACTCCAAATATCCCTAATAGGTACAAGCAAATTCTGCCCTATATTATTGTTCCGCTTCTCACTATTCTTCTTTTGATACCATGTGTCAAATCTGGGGATTTATTCGACTCTAATTTGAGTAATATCAACTACATGACCCCTCAGCAACGCAAAGATTTTGCGTTCTTTGAGTCTGTCGCACCACAGTCTTCCGAATCTGCATATCTTGTAAATGATGCAAAATCTGAATTAAATCGCCGATTAGAGTTGTGGAATCAATATTGGCAACAAAAAGACATTGAACAGATAACTTGTGCTTTCAATCATGCAGCAACTTCTTCTGGTTTTCGCCCTTCTATGTTCTCACCATTCTTGTCGCTGATAACCCAACCATATACTGCTTTAGATTTGTCCGATACAGACTATCTTGCTCAACTATGGCCTGGTAAATTTGATACTACTGCTATGAATGCTAAAATTACCACGGCATTGTCCGAAAATTTTGACTATATAGGTATCTTTTGTTCCATCATAGTATTCCTGTTCTTATGGATGAGTTTCCGCAATATTCTATTAGCACTTATCGCTTTCATACCTATGGCTGTTAGTATGGGGTTGATTGTCGGAATCATGCATTTAACGGGATTACAGTTCAATATTGTAAATATTATCTTAGCAACATTCATTTTTGGTCAAGGAGATGACTATACAATATTTGTTTTAGAGGGCTGCCTATACGAACTCAAAACAGGTAAAAAGATACTATCTCAATACAAACAATCCATCATTCTATCTGCTTTGATGATGCTCATAGGAATAGGCGTATTAGTCTTTGCAAAACATCCTGCTATGTTCTCATTGGGTGTCGTGACGCTCATAGGAATGATATGTGTGGTTCTTATGGCATACTTTTTGCCTCCATTCTTATTGAAGGTAGTATGCAGAAATCAAAAACTGTGTCAATATATTTTAAAATGATATAGATATGAAGAAATTATTACTACCTTGCATAATTTGTATGCTGTTTGTCAGTAACCTTTCAGCAGACCCAATGTATTTTTTGTTAAGCCAAAAGAAAGTCAATGTAGAGTTTTACTATGAACACGCACGTGTAGATAATATCGATAGTACTGATTTTGCAGACTTACGACAAGCAGTATCGTGTGAGTGGGAAAGGTTATTCCTAAACGAACTAAACGATGAATTAGACGACCATGAAATCAAATTTGGAGACCATACAGACGCCATATATACCATGTTGTGTAATATACTGTATGTTTCTATCAATGGAACGATTATTATGGACATTCGCTTTATCAATACCGAAACTTTAGAAGAACGCAGTAAACTTAAAATACAAGGACGTGGTGGCGTGTTTGGCTCGTTTGCCAACCTTATTGGAGATGGTATGTCACGCTGCGGTGAAAATTTAGGAGAATATCTCGAAGATAAAATGGATTTATAGTGTGTAGATTGCTATGTATAAACGAATAGGATATATAATTGCTATTTTGTTTTGTGCTCTTAATTTATCAGCACAGACATATCGTGGTACTCGGGTGCATATTTGGTACAACGATATACCTGTATCCATGTATCTTCCTGAAGATTATTTCACATCCATACAATACTATCCTGTGTTATATCTTTTACATGGCACTGGTGAGAACGAAGAAAGTTGGTTCAAAAGTGGTAATGCAGAACAAGTGTTCGACCAACTAATAGGCAATGGCAATATGCGGAAGATGATAGTCGTAATGCCATACTCTTCAGGTGTTACTGATGGATCGTATGAAAATTCATTCCGTGATTTGATGTCATTTGTCGAACGAAATTTCCGCACCCTCAAAGGCAAACGCTTTCATGCCATAGCAGGCTTAAGTTTGGGCGGATTTTATGCTATGCATATCTCTCATAGATACTATAATAAATTTGACTATGTAGGTCTATTTTCTGCTATTTATACAACAGACAAAAAAAGCATCTTTCGCAAAGAGCAAGAAGCATTGTTCGGAATCACTCAAACATCACCAATCATCTACAAAAATACAGAGAGAGATTTAGAACGGCAATTCAAACTCAATCCCAAGTTATACTTTATTGCGATTGGTAAGCGAGATTTTTTGTATAACCAAAATGTATTATTCCGAGATTATCTCACAGAAAAAGAATACCCATTTATATATCATGAAACAGCAGGAGGACATGAATGGAAAAACTGGCAAGCATACCTAATGACATTTTTACCATTGTTATTTCAAGACCTACCAGTTGAAATCAATGATGAATACGAAGAATTAGAGGAGTACGAGACTAATGCAATCAACCAAATCTTGAATTAGTCCACACTACCTCATAGAAATAACCTTAACAGATAACTCTCTGCATCCTCAAAATCACAACCAAGCAATAACACTCGCAACCCACTGGGAAATGACCGCTTTCTAATTAACTTGCAGAAACTTTCTATATCTCTCCACGCCCACAGCAACCCTGTGGGCGTTGTTATATATGCACACAAAACACTTTTTTTCAAAAAAATGCAATTTTCTTTGAGATACTGACAAGTTTTAGCAGTTTGATATACTACCTTTGCAGCGCAATTCTTATTTCGTATTAAAAATACTCAAACGATAATTTCAAAAAACAACTCAAAATTATGAACAATGACAATCAAATTGTAATTTATCAAACCGACGATGAGCAAACACATATCGATGTGCGCCTCGAAAACGAAACCGTATGGTTAACCCAAGCACAGATGGCAGAACTATTCCAAAAGGACAGAACTGTTATCGGTCGTCACATTCGCAATGTCTTCAAAGAAGGAGAATTAGATGAGTCCTTGGTATGTGCAAAATTTGCACTACCCAAGAAATATGGTCGTAGAGAGGGATATATACAGGAGGCAGAAGTAACAATTTATAACCTCGATGTAATCATCTCCGTAGGCTATCGTGTTAAAAGCCAACGTGGGGTACAATTCCGCCAATGGGCAAACCGCGTATTGAAGCAGTACCTTATTAAGGGCTACACCATCAACGAACGCTTGCGCCATGAGCAAATCAGCGAGTTGCGCCAATTGGTGCAAGTGGTTAGTCGCACACTCCAGCACAACGAGCAAGAAAACACTATCGAAACGCAAGACCTCCTAGATGTAGTAGTCGATTATACCTATGCGCTCGACACACTCGACAACTACGATTACGAGCGCCTGACCATTGATCAAACCACTAAACACGCTTCGTTTTATGCCACTTATGACAACGCAACGGAACAAATCCAGCGCTTGCGTGATAAATTTGGTGCATCCATCTTGTTTGGCAATGAGAAAGACGATTCTTTCAAAAGCAGCATAGGTCAAATATACCAAACATTCGGTGGCGAAGAATTGTATCCGAGTGTTGAGGAGAAAGCAGCGATGTTGTTATATCTAGGAACGAAGAACCACTCATTTAGCGATGGCAACAAACGCATTGCTGCAACATTATTCTTATGGTTCTTGAATAACAACCATCTGCTTTATAATGACGATGGTAGCAAACGCATCGCAGATAGCACGCTTGTAGCTTTGACGCTGATGATTGCAGAAAGCAAAACAGAAGAAAAAGATGTGATGGTAAAGGTGGTTGTCAACTTAATCAACCAACGCAATTAACTAATTCTAATTCTATCGAATTCGACAGAATTACTAACTCAAAATTCATAATTCTTAATTCAAAATTCAAAATTACCACTATGGGACTATTTGATTTTTTGTTTGGCTCTGATGAGAGCAGTTTTAATACTGAGGATTACCGCAGTATGAGTGAGGACCGTCGCCACCGTGCAAGTGGTTCAGGCAACTGGACCTCCCGCGAAGATTGGGATTGTGGCGACTACGACAATGACGGCATGTCGGGTTGGGATTCGTATGATGAGAATGATTTTTGATTTGAATTGAGTTAAATTCCTCTTCTCATCAGTACCTCACACGGTGCTGCTATTATATAGCATAGCTGTTACCACCATAACAGACTCATCATTTTTCTTCTTTTCATACGATTTCTCCCCAATTTTTCAGCGAATATCAAAAAGGATGATCTCGTCGAAAGCCAGAAAATTGGAATCGCAGTTATGATAACGCGCGCATATATGCGTGCGTTATTATTTTATGTGCCTTACAACTGTCAATCCGTCCAATGCGTCAGCATTGATCAATCCCCTCGAATTCGATGGGGTTTAATCAGAACTACACCTTGCTCCTTTTTTAATATTTCACACACATAGCTTGCTCTTTTTTTATCTATTCACCTCCACCTTGCTCCTTTTTATCATAGACTATATACAGCTTGCTCCTTTTTATTCAAAAAAGTGCGCAAAAACAACGAAAAAAGGAGCAAGCTAACATAGTTCATCCACCATTATGCAAAAAACGAAAAAAATACACATTTTTTCTACATACTGACAACTTTTAGCAGTTTGATGTAGTAATTTTGCAGTGTAATTCAAAAAAACAAGCAAAATTATGGCAAACGAAATTGTATTGTACCAACCAAATGAGCAAATGTCTTTGGAGGTAAAACTAGAAAATGAAACAGTGTGGCTTAATCGACAACAACTATCGATTCTTTTTGATCGTGATATCAAAACGATAGGCAAGCATATCAATAATGCATTAAAAGAGGAATTATGTCCAGTTGTCGCAAAATCTGGGACAACTGGAAACGAATCTACATCTAATGCAACTGTCGCAAAATTTGCGATAGTTCAAAAAGAGGGTAATCGTGAAGTCATAAGACAGGTGGAATTTTACAGCCTCGATGTTATTCTTTCTGTTGGCTATCGCGTTAAAAGCAGTCGTGGTATTGAATTTCGCCGGTGGGCAAATCAAGTATTAAAAGACTATATGCTTCGTGGCTATGCAGTCAACCAGCGAATTGTACATGTAGAAGAATACTTTGACAAACGCTTGCGAGTACATGAGCAACGCATTGAAAATGTAGAGCAAAAAATCGATTTCTTCGTCCGCACAAGCCTACCTCCCAAACAAGGCATCTTCTACGATGGTCAGATATTCGATGCATACACTTTCATCAACGACCGCATACGCGAAGCTACTGCACGCATCATCCTCATTGACAACTACATTGACGATAGCGTGCTTACTATGCTCGCCAAACGAGCAGACAAGGTAACGGCTACCATCTACACCAACCATATCTCACGCCAACTATCATTAGACCTCCAAAAGCATAATTCTCAATATCCGCCAATAGATATCATCGCCTTTGACCGCTCACACGACCGTTTCCTTTGCATTGATGAGACTGTCTATCACCTCGGTGCCTCAATCAAAGACCTCGGCAAAAAGTGGTTTGCTTTCAACCGCATGGAGATGCCCACCACTGAACTGTTGCAGAAAATGCAATAGTTCCCAAAAATAGTATATCCACACTACCTCATAGAAATAACCTAAACAGATAACTCTCTGCATCCTCAAAATCACAACCAAGCAATAATCTTTGTTCTCGTAAGATAGTGCACTTCGTTCGCATTTTTGCGGACGCTTATCCCCCAAAAAATAGCAAACAGCAGCACCCTCCCTCACATGGTGCTGCTGTTTTTGTACCTCTTCCTACAAAATCACTAAATGACTGCACAAATGTATGCGTAGCAAAAAAAATGTGCAAAAAATCATTCCATTCATAACAGACAGATTATCAGATATTCACAAAGACGGGAAGGCACACATTTTAGCCGTCAGACCTAAAATGTATGCACAAAATCCTTGCTGCGCATACATTTTCTGCAGCATTATTATAGAAACGCGTCCCATAGAGGACACCACCCAATATTCACAAAGTTAAATCACTTAAAATCCTTGAAAGAATGACAAACATAGTTATAATTTTTGTTTTGTCCACCAATGCAACTTGTTGCGTTCTTTTGGACAAAAACAAAAATATCTACGCTACATTTTTAATTATTTTTGTAGGCGAAGCCGTATTTATGTTTCAAAAAATAATTGTTGATAATTGACGACCCAATTGACCCGAATTGTCTTTACTACATGTTCCCTTGAGCGCGGCAGGGAGTTGATTGCCGAGCAATATTTAAGTTGTTTTTTAATATTATATTCTTATGAACCAAAAACATTTCGTTATTATCACCATCCCCTGCCATAGTGCAGCCGAGATGCTCCAAGCCCAAGAGGCTGTCCTCTTTCATTTGGAGACCCTTAATCCCGAGTTTTCTGCTGAGGGCACCACCCTCACAGTTAAGGTCATCCCTCTCGACCCTCAACTCTTCTATCCCGACGAGGCATGCGACATCATCCGCCAAACCCTCGCCCAATCTCTAACCTTCAATCACTGCTGGACGTGCACACTCCAAAGCACTGAAACATTGAAACCATGAAATAATCGTTCGAGCCCTTAGGCGAGATAAGAAACAAGCGCCATTGGCGCATGAAACTATTAACCTTATTTATCAACCCCGCGTAAGCGTAGCCGTGCCTATAACCTATCACCTATAGCCTGTGCGCTCACGCACCAACCCCTCTCACGGCATAGAGGATTCCGAACCCGAGTAAAAAACAATCATTTTGTTCTGCCCACTAATGCAACCCGTTGCATTCATTTGGGCAAGAACAAAAAATAAACCTTGAATTGACAAAAATTGACACCAATTGTCTTAAAAACAAATCCTTGATTTTTTATTTATTTTTGTAGCAAGCGTAGCGCTGCGTATTTTTGTTACAAAATAATCCATGAATTGTCAATAATTGTCGATTTAATTGTCATCGATTGTCTTAAATTCATACTCTCCCGTTCAATGCCGAACACTCATGTCTAAAATCAAATTAGAAGCCCCCTTCCGCCAATTCCGTGGCAAAATCTGCAAACACTCCGACATTATCTTCAAAGAGATGTACGGTGAAACCTTCACTTCACAAATCTGCAATCCTCGTACCAAACCTTACTCGCAAGCAGAGTTGGACCGCCAAGACAAGTTCCGTCAAGCAGCTGCCGCTGCCAAAACTGCCTTAGCAGACCCAACCTCTCGTGCTACCTATGAAGCAGAGTTCGAGGCACAAACCAAGTACAAGAGCCTGTATGGTTACATACTGGCAAAGGAATACGCCAAACTCTAATTCCAATCTAAAATTCTTAATTAACCTTGAATTGACAATAATTGACATCTACACTGCGTATATTTAACAATTCTTCCACCGCGGGGGGAACAACACACCTCTGCGGTGGAGTTGTTGATTTTTCGATTTGAAATCTTCGTATGCTTCGCCTCATACGCCCTTTTCCCTCACATTTTTAAGATAGCGGGCTCGCAAGCGAGCGATAGCGTAAGGCAATATATTACGGAGTACGCAGCAAATAGCGTGGCAAAAGATTTATTTAGATTTCTCGAGCGCAGCGAGTAGGAGCTATAGAAAACCGTTCACTCACCCGTGGCGATACAGCAATCATCATACAATCAAATCCTACAACGAGAAGAAGAATTAGCCTGTATAGTGTATAGCTACCAGCGAGTCAAAAATACAAAAGCAACACATAATTTTAAGATTTTTTAGTTTTTATTTGGAAATTCAATCTAAAATGTGTACCTTTGTCGCCGAAAAGTGCGCGGATTGAAGGGGAAGAAAATAGCAATACGATACAAATTTAGTACTATGGCAGTAGAAATCAAACAAATCACTACCACATGTGAACTCAAAAAGTTCATACAATTTGGTAACGACTTTTACAAAGATTGTGCATATTTTTGTCCACAGTTGATTAGTGACGAACTAAACACCTTTAACCCAAAAATCAACCCTGCTCATGATGTGTGCGAGCATGTGCTATACATGGCATATCGCGACAATCGACCCGTAGGGCGTATCGCCGGACTTATCAATCATGCTGCCAATGCGCGTTGGGGCGTTAAACATGTACGATTCGGCTGGATTGACTTCATTGACGATGAGGAAGTGAGCCGCACCCTACTCGACACCGTTGCCGCATGGGGAAGAGCAAAAGGTATGGAGCAAATCAATGGGCCTGTAGGCTTCACCGACTTCGACCACCAAGGACTCCTCTTAGAAGGGTACGACTACTTGGCACCTATGGCTTCGCTCTACAACTATCCCTACTATGTCCGCCATTTGGAAGGATACGGACTCACCAAAGAGGCCGATTGGATTGAATACCAAATCTACCCACCCGAGGTGCTGCCCGAACGCTTTGCACGATTGGACAAGATTGTTCGCGAGCGTAGCAATGTGCGCGTGGATAAGGTAAAGAACTGCAGAGAGTTGGTGCAAAAATACGGCACACAATACATGGATGTAATTGATGTGGCTTACCAGAAACTCTACAATTTCCAGCCCATGACCGAGCGTCAAAAGAAGTACTACTGCGATGTGTATTTCCCTATCTTGAACTTCGATTTCGTAACGGTGGTAGTCAATGAGAACAATGAAGTGGTAGGTGTAGGTGTAGGTATGCCCGATATATCCGCAGCACTGCGCAAGTGCAAAGGCAGATTATTCCCCTTTGGTTGGTATCACCTGCTGAAAGCCCTGCGCGCCAAGCAAATGGAAGCCTTCGACCTGCTCATTATCGCAGTGCGTCCTGACTACCAAGATAAGGGCTTGAACGCAGTCATCATTGCTGACCAACACCCATACTTCGTAAAATATGGTATCAAGCGCGTAGAGACAACCTCTATCCTCGAAACCAACACCAAGAACCAAACCCATTGGGAAATGTTCCCACACAAGATTCACAAACGCCGCAGAGCATATATCAAGGACATTTAATGCCCAACAGGAAAGAAAATATCATAGAGAAAGCCACCGAACAATTGCGGAGTTATCTCACAGAGCATGGCCTGAAGCATACGCCTGAGCGTTATAGCATTATGACCACCGCTTGCCGTTTGCAACACTTCACGATAGAGGAGTTGCGAACTGCGCTCACAGAGTTATCCGTTAGCCGTGCCACCATTTATAATACACTTTCTTTGTTGGAAAATGCGCATTTGGTACAGAAATTGGACAAGGAGTTTGGTGTGCGAACTACGCAATACGAATGGGTGCAAAACAGCGATTCGTCCGTGCAAATGATTTGCACCAAATGTGGGCGAGTAAGTCCCGTAAAAGACTCCACCATTAGTCGCATGTTGGCAGACAAACGCTGGTCAAATTTCGTACCACACCATTTCTCGCTCTATGTGTTCGGGCAATGCAAAGTGTGTAGGCGAAAGTTGAAAGGTTAAAGTTTAATCACTAAACAGTAGCCCGCTCTGCGGGCGTCCACTAAACACTAAACTAAAATGTATTGGATATTATTTATCAGTATTGCGTTGATCAGTTGGGCGGTAAGTGCCCTATTGGAACGCCGATTTAAGGAATACTCACAGGTGAGCATTGCCCTCACGGGGCGTCAGGTAGCAGAGAAAATGCTGCGCGACAATGGTATCACCGATGTGCAAGTGACCTGCACACAAGGTCATCTCACCGACCATTATGACCCACGCACCAAGACGGTCAATCTGTCGGAGTCGGTGTATAACTCCGCCACAGTAGCAGCCGCAGCAGTGGCAGCACACGAGTGCGGACACGCTCTGCAACATGCTTTTGCGTACGCTCCATTGCGTATGCGCAGCGCGTTGGTGCCAGTGGTGAATTTTGCTTCGCAATGGCTAACATGGATACTATTGGCAGGTATATTAATGCTTCAGTCGTTTCCTCAACTGCTGACGGTGGGGGTGGTGTTATATGGTCTGACCACTTTGTTTGCGTTCATTACCCTGCCCGTAGAGATTAACGCCAGCACGCGTGCAGTAGCGTGGTTGGAAATGGCGGGCATCACCGACCGTCAAACAACCCCTATGGCAGCCCGTGCGTTGCGTAGTGCAGCCTATACCTATGTAGTAGCCGCCTTGGCGTCCTTGGGAACACTCATTTACTATGTAATGATCCTCACGGGCAGAAGAGATTAGTTGACAGTTAGCAGTTGACAGTTGATAAATAACGAGGGCTCATGCGGGGTCCCCGAAAAATCTTGGATTTTTGGGGTGCATTATGAGCCCGAGTTAAGAGGAGGAAGCGCGGTCGTCCAATGCCGCAAGCGGCAGTTATTACGACAAGCGCATTCCGACGAAGGCTCCGTAGCTTAGTTGAATAGAGCGTCAGATTCCGGTTCTGAAGGTCCTGGGTTTGAGTCCCAGCGGGGTCACTTGATGATAGTTTAAAGTGTAAAGGTTATAGTTTAAAGGCACAGAATATGCGGCTACGCCGCCCAACCTTTACACCATACACAAAAATGTACAAACGAGTAATCTACATAGTATTGTTATCTCTTGGGATGGCTTTGTCAGCCCATGCTGAGGTTGTCGTACTACGCTCGGGACAAATCATAAAAGGTGATATCCTGCTCAACAACGAGGAGGTGGTCATTCTTCGCCAGAACAATGGTACACGCTACCAATATCCTAAGACTGAGGTAGTGGAGATTACCCAAGAAAGTACTACTATCGATACTATCAACACGCAGACTACAGCCAAACCCAAAATGGTAGCCCTACAGTTGGTGGCGTCGGGCGGTATGGCATATATCCCCCATCGGCATACGGGCGCAACGATGGATGTGCAAGCCATGGTGGGTAGTCATAATCTGCTGGAAAAACGCGTTTTTTTGGGTGGTAGTATAGGTTATCGTGGTGTGTTTGTGGACCAAACCACCTATTCGTGGATACCCCTGCAACTCGTATGGCAAATGCCTATCACCTCATTACCTCATCACCTCATTACCTCATCACCTCATCGTCCATTAGTAGGTTGCTCATTGGGCTACGCTTTTGCCACGAACAAAGATTGGGGCGGTGGTATATGTGCAGGTTTGGATATAGGCTGGTGGTATGGTATCAGCGAACGCAGCAGCCTATCGCTTGCCTTTACTGCCCAATGGCAACAAACACGAATGACCATTACCGAAACTATTAACCAGGCCGACTATACCCACGCCGTTGGGTGCAGTATTTTGGGCTTGGGTATCAAATTAGGATTACAATTCTGATTGCTGCAATGAAAGAGAAATCGTCATTATCGCGTCCATTGAATCGTCCTCGCCAACGCGAGGCACGCACCCATCGCGTGGACATTATGCTGAATGACAGCGAAATGCGCGCTTTGAGTCGCTATTGCGATAAATACGGTGTGCGAAACCGTGCACGCTTTGTGCGCGAGACATTAATGCGCGCAGTACTCAAGCAATTTGAAAAAGACGCCCCTACTCTATTTGACTAATCCCTGCCTTTACGCCCTACACTTTACACCCTACACCTTTTCGTACTTCTCAACCAACGCAAAGTCAATCTTCTTTCGTTCCACATCCACTTTCGCCACACGCACGCGTACACTATCGGACAAGGTGTAGGTATTACCACTGCGGGCAGCAATCAGACGATAATTATCCTCATCATATTGCATATAGTCATACGGTTCAATCGTGCGGATAGGCACAAGTCCTTCGGTCAGCGTGTTGCCGAGTTGCACAAACAATCCGAATTCGGTTACACCACTTATTACGCCATCAAACTCTTCGCCGATACGGTTACTCATCCACCGTGCTTGCATTTCTTTGATAGAGTCGCGCTCTGCCATTTGTGCCATTTGTTCGGTATCGGAGCAATGTACGCATGCCTCTTCCAACACCTCTTTATCGTGTCGGCAAGTGGCTTTGGATTGCAGCAAGTAGCGAGCTACGAGGCGATGCACCATCATATCGGGATAACGGCGAATAGGCGAAGTGAAGTGCGTATAATGGGTAAATGCCAAGCCATAATGCCCGATATTCGAGGTCGAATATACGGCTTTCGCCATGGCGCGGATAGTCAATGTCTCGATAAGCGTTTGGCTATTGGTGCCCTGACAACTATCCAATAATGCGTTGATATGTTTGTTTTGCACGCTGCGTTTGGACGAGGTGCGCAAATGAAAACCAAACTGACGGATAAAATTGCCCAACTTCACCAATTTATCAGGGTCAGGCACATCGTGCACACGATAGACAAAAGGCTTCTCGCCCTTCGCCTCTTTGCCTCCGACCTCTTTTGCTACAATGCGATTGGCAAGCAGCATAAACTCCTCTATCAAGTGGTTGGCGTCTGTGAGTTGGCGGAATAGGATTTCGGTGGGGTTGCCTGCATTGTCCATTAGGAATCGCACATCGGGTGTCTCAAAATTGATTGCCCCATGCGCAAAACGATTCTGACGCAGTTGCTTAGCCAAAGTATTCAATGTCCGCAATGCGTCCAATAGCGCAGCGTCCAATAGCCCTTTAGGGCGAGTCGGTATGCCGTCCGATATTATCTTCATTGCCTCTTCATACGCCAACCGATAATCGGAGCGTATCACGGTGCGGCAAATCTTATGTCGGAGCACTTTAGCTTGTGAATCCATTTCTACCACCACCGACATACACAATTTATCTTCATTAGGGCGCAGGCTACAGAGTTCATTGCATAGTTTTTCAGGCAGCATGGGTATCACACGATCCACCAGATATATGCTCGTGCCACGTTGAAAAGCCTCCTCATCCACGGCAGAGCCCTCTGCCACATAGTGAGTAACATCGGCTATATGGATACCTATCTGATAATTGCCTGTGTCCAGCACTTTGAACGACAGAGCGTCATCAAAATCCTTGGCGTCTTCGGGGTCAATGGTAAAAGTAAGCACATTGCGCATGTCGCGGCGCCGCATAATCTCCTCATAAGGGATAGAGGCTGGCAAATGTTTCAACTCTTTCAGCACTTCATTGCTAAAATCAGCAGGTAGTTCATATGCTTCTTTGCCCCAGTTATCGGCTACAGGTTTCTTGGCTATAGCATTGCGTTCAGCGCGCATTTGTTTGCGTTCGCGGCGTTCACGCTTCGCTATTAAATCTTTCATTCGCATAGTTTCAACAGTTATTTTATAGGTCATATCACAAAAATCGTGCAAAGATACAAAAAAAAATTTGCATATTTGCAATATTTGTAGTAATTTTGCACCCAAATTGGAAAAAAATTACTAACAACTAAATTATACACGATTATGACAATTAATGATTACAAATTCGCTGGAAAGAAAGCGATTGTTCGCGTGGACTTTAATGTGCCATTGAACGAGAACGGACAAATCACTGACGACACCCGTATCCGCGGTGCGTTGCCAACCCTCAAACACATCCTCGAAGAGGGTGGTGCGCTCATCATCATGAGCCACATGGGCAAACCAAAAGGTAAAGTGGTAGCGAAATACAGCTTGAAGCAAATCGTTGACGCTGTCAGCGCTGCTTTGGGTACTCCAGTACAATTCGCTGAGGACTG
>JBGVFY010000012.1:0-75940 GCA_045121435.1 Paludibacteraceae bacterium
GTAGGTTTGTGGCAGTTTATGCCTGCCACGGGCAAGAAATATGGTCTGGAGGTCAATTCGCTGGTGGACGAGCGCATGGATCCTATTCGTTCCACGGAAGCCGCATGCCGATTCTTGAAGGCTTTGTATAATATCTTTGGCGATTGGAACTTGGTGATTGCGGCATACAACTGCGGGCCGGGCAATGTGAATAAAGCCATTCACCGTGCTGGTGGCAAACGCGATTTCTGGAGTATTTATCCGTTCTTGCCCAAAGAGACGCGCGGCTATTTGCCTATTTTTATCGCAGCGTCTTATGCCATGAACTATGCTGATGTGCATGGTATCTGTCCTGCCACCGATATCCAATATCCCGTAACCGATACTATTGTTACCTCTGAGCGTCAACACCTCAAGCAGATTGCTGATAATCTGAACATTAGCATTGAGCAATTGCGCCGCCTCAATCCGCAGTATGCACGCGATATTCTTCCTGGCGGTAAGGCGTACGCGCTCTGTTTGCCTATTGAGATTTCGGGCGCGTATATTGACCAACAAGACACGATTTTGGCATACAACGCCAAGGAACTGATTCACAACCGCCGTGCAGAGATTGACCTACTGCAACGCACCAGTGTTAGCGGAGCGTATTCGGTGAATGGTGTTACCTATTATAAGATTAAGGAAGGCGACACATTGGGTGGTATCGCGGCTAAGTTCCGCGTATCGGTCAAGCAAATCAAGGCTTGGAACAACCTGACCTCCGATTTTATCCGAGCAGGCAAGACCTTGAAGATTGGCAAAGTGTGATTTAGGCGAAAGGTTAAAGGCGAGAGAATGCAAAGCGAAAAGATATATTATTCGATGACGGAAGCGCAAGAGATGACGGGGCTGCCTGCCAGTACGTTGCGTTATTGGGAGCGTCATTTCTCGCAACTCAATCCGCGCAAGGATGGTCATGGCAATCGTTATTATACCATGGCGGATATTAATTTGATTAAGCAAATCAAATATTTGCGAGATGAGATGCACATTACGCGCATTGAGGCACTCCGCCACGAACTCAAGCAAGGCAAACGCCAAGCCGACTTTCGCCAGCGCGCAGCCGATATTCTTCTCCGCGTCCGCGCCGAATTAGTTGACATACGAAGTAAGATATAATGCTATTTTATCGGGTGGATAAGCGGTGGATAAGCGGTGGATATCACTCCCTCACGGTGATATGGAAGCAAGCCTGCTTTTGTTCGTACTTCACATAGATTCGCCCTGCGCGTTGTTCGTTGAGAAGAACCTGACCTAACACCAGTTTCAAATTATCCTGATGCATGTACTCGCGCGTGCGCGTTACCTTATTAAAACGGAAGTACGCCAAGTCGAAGGTCGTGCCATAGTTGTGGCACGAATTAGTGGTGGCATTGATGTTACCACTTTTTTGTAGTCGTTGTATATCCTCTTTGGTGCGGAGCACGCTGGTGACATAAAACTGATAATGGGGCAAGCCATTGCGCTGGAGGATATCAGCAAACTCGGCACCAATGCGCTCCAACTCCTTGGCCGCAGCAGGCACCAGATAAGGAATTGAGTGCGTAAGCGAGTCCACGATATAGTTGTCGTTGCTCTTGATGAGCGACAACTGGCTACGCATACGGGCAGCCTCTTGGCGGTTTTGGGGTGGCGTTTGCAGACCAATCGCCTGTGCTGCCTCCACCTGCTTGGCTTGGGTATCGCGGAACTTATCCTTGTAACTGAATGTGCGCCCTGGGTAGGAAACAAGAGTATCCTCAATTATGGTTTCGGGAATCTGGCATTCGGAATCCGATTTGGTTCCGCAAGCAGCAAAACCAAAAATTAGTCCTGCCGCCAGCAGGACTAATTTTATATTCAATAGTTGTTCAATGTTGTTCAGCATTGTTCAATATTGTTACAAACTCCATTCGAAGCCGTCTTTGGTATCTTTGATAGTGAAGCCCAATTCGGTGAGGGCGTTGCGAATCTTGTCGCTGGTAGCCCAATCCTTGTTGCGTTTCGCCTCCAGACGCATATTCAGCAGCATATCCACAGCCCCTTTGTAGGCGTCCATGCCTGCCCCCGAATCTTGCGCACCGTCCAACTGCAAACCCAGGATATCCATTGCGTAGGTCCTCCATACCTCGCGGAGTTCCTTCAAGTCTGCCTCCGAGATTGTTCCCTTGCCGTCAAACACGGTATTGATAGCGCGTGCCGAATCAAAGAGGTGAGAAATCACGATAGGCGAGTTGAGGTCATCATCCATTGCCTCTTGGCAACGCTCGCGGAGGTTACCAATCTCTACGGTAGAGGTAGCAGACGCTTGCAACTTCATTAGTCGTTGGTATGCCTCGGTCAAGCGACCCAAGCCCTTCTCCGCTGCCACCAAAGCGTCATTAGAGAAGTCCACAGTAGAGCGATAGTGCGCTTGCAAGATGAAGAAACGGATAGTCATTGGACTAAATGGTTGCTCCAGCAACTCATGCTTGCCCGCAAAGAACTGCTCCAGAGTGATGAAGTTGTTATAACTCTTACCCATTTTCTTGCCCGCAATAGTAATCATATTGTTGTGCATCCAATAATGCACGCTATCATGACCGAGGGCAGCGCAACTCTGCGCAATCTCCGCCTCGTGGTGAGGGAACATGAGGTCCATACCACCGCCATGGATATCAAACTCTTCGCCAAGGTACTTCGTACCCATAGCCGAACACTCCATGTGCCAACCTGGGAAACCCTCGCTCCATGGACTTGGCCAATGCATGATATGTTCAGGCGAAGCCTTCTTCCAAAGAGCGAAGTCATAACTATGCTTCTTCTCTTGCTGACCATCCAGTTCACGGGTCTCGGTTACAATGTCTTCAAGGTTGCGTCCCGATAGTTTGCCATAAGGATAGTCCTTGGCATACTTCTCTACGTCCATATACACGCTGCCGTTGCTCACATAGGCATATCCCTTGTCCATAATCTTCTGCACAAAGGCAATCTGCTCGATGATATGTCCGCTGGCGTGTGGTTCAATAGAAGGTGGGAGCACATTCAGGAGCTCCATGTCGCGATGGTAGCGGTTGGTGAAGTATTGCACCACTTCCATGGGTTCCAGTTGCTCCAAACGCGCTTTCTTTGCAATCTTATCCTCGCCCTCATCAGCATCGTGCTCCAAGTGCCCCACATCGGTGATGTTACGCACATAGCGCACCTTGTAGCCAAGATGTTGCAAATAGCGATAGAGAAGGTCGAAGGTAATAGCAGGGCGTGCATGGCCCAAGTGTGCATCGCCATACACGGTAGGACCGCAGACATACATGCCTACATGTCCTTCGTGCAATGGACGAAAATATTCTTTTTGTCGAGATAGTGTATTATAAATCTGAAGCATTAGAGCAGTGATTTAGGATCGAGGTTGTTTTTCTCGATATCTTTGAAGTAGTTGTATGTGCCCACTTTGAGTTCAGCGCAAGCTGCCTCATCAGCTACGATGATACCGTGTTGGTGCAATTGCAATGCAGAGATAGTCCACATGTGTGTGATTGGCTCCTCTACTGCGTGACGAAGAGCGCGTGCTTTGTTATGGCCATTCACCATGATGAGCACCTCTTTGGCATCCATTACAGTACCCACACCTACGGTCAATGCGGTCTTAGGCACTTGGTTCACGTCGTTGTTGAAGAAGCGAGAGTTAGCAATGATAGTGTCGGTGGTCAACTCTTTCTTGCGGGTACGAGAAGTGAGCGAACTACCTGGCTCGTTGAATGCGATGTGACCATCAGGACCGATACCGCCCAAGAAGAGCATGATACCACCATAGTTCTTGATTTTCTCCTCGTAGCGAGCGCACTCAGCAGCCAAATCCTCGGCATTACCGTTGAGGATGTTTACATTCTCAGGACGGATGTCTATGTGAGAGAAGAAGTTCTTCCACATAAAGCTATGATAGCTCTCTGGGTGATCCTCAGGAATACCTACATACTCATCCATATTGAAAGTCACTACATTGCGGAAACTTACTTTGCCTTCTTGATAAAGTTTGATCAAGTTGCGATACATGCCAAGAGGTGAAGAACCAGTTGGCAATCCCAACACGAATGGAGTACCCTCTTTTGGAGCGAACTCGTTGATGCGTTTTGCTACATAGTTAGCTGCCCACTCTGAAAGCAGGTCATAGTTTGGTTGAACGATTAATCTCATGGTTTCAAATGTTTTATGTTGTTAATAATTTCTTTTTTCTTTTTGGCGTCCGGTATCCGGTTTCCGGGTGCCTTTATTTTAGGTATCCGGTATCCGGCTTCCGGTATCCGTTAATCTATCTTCTGCAACACCACCGCACTTCTTGCAGGCAAATACAGTTGCAACCAGCCTTTGCCTTTCTTCAGATAGCCATCATCAGGCATAGTGAAATGCTCCACGCTGTCGTCCGACAATCCAAAGCCCGCAAACTCCTTAGCATCTGTATTCAGCACCACTTTGTACTTGCCTTCTGGCACAGGAATACCGTAGCCTTCGAACGACTTCACGCCATTCCAGTTGAACACAAACACCAAGTCGCCGCGTTGGTATGCCACCACTTGGTCGCCTTCGTTATCGCACAACTTATCTTCCCAAGGCAGGTGTACGCCATAACTATCTTTCACGGGCTTCAAATGCTCACGCAGCAGGTGTACCATTTTCTCGTCAAAGAGGTTGAGGCATGAATAGAAATAGCGTTGGTTATCCACCAAACTCCATTGGCGGCGGGCGTACTTATGACTCCAACCATTGCCTTGGCGTGGGAAATCAATCCACTCTGGATGACCAAACTCGTTACCCATGAAGGTGAGATAGCCGCCATTGATAGTGGAAGCCGTGATGAGGCGAATCATCTTATGCAGCGCGATACCGCGGTCCACCATATAGGTAGAGTGTCCGCGCTCGAAGTGCCAATACATATCCGCATCGCATAGGCGGAAGATGATGGTCTTATCGCCCACCAACGCTTGGTCATGGCTCTCGGCATAGGAAATAGTCTTCTCATCTTGGCGGCGGTTGGTCATTTCGTAGAAGATATGCCCTGCCTTCCAATCCTCATCGCGTACTTCCTTAATGTACTTAATCCAGAAATCTGGAATACCCATTGCCAAACGGTAGTCAAAGCCCATACCGCCATCCTTGATTGGACAAGCCAAACCAGGCATACCCGACATATCCTCCGCAATCGTGATAGCGTTCTTCTTGACCTCGTGAATCAGTTTATTCGCAAGGGTCAGGTAGCATATTGCATCGCCATCCTCGTTGCCATTATAGTAGCAAGAGTAATCCACAAAGTCCTCGCCCAAGCCGTGGCTTTGATACATCATAGAGGTCACACCATCAAAGCGGAATCCGTCAAAGTCATACTCATCCATCCAATACTTGCAGTTCGACAACAAGAAGTGCAGCACCTCGCCTTTGCCATAGTTGAAGCACAGACTATCCCATGCTGGGTGTTCGCGGCGTGCACCATCGTGGAAGTATTGATAAGGTGTACCATCAAAGTTACCCAATCCCTCCAATTCGTTCTTCACCGCGTGCGAGTGTACAATATCCATTATCACATCCATGCCGTAGGCGTGCGCACTGGCAATCAGTCGTTTCAACTCCTCTGGCGTACCGCAACGCGAAGACACCGCAAAGAAGTTCGACACATGGTAGCCAAAACTGCCATAGTATGGATGCTCCTGTATCGCCATGATTTGCAAACAGTTATAACCCAACTTCGCAATACGAGGCAGCACCTCTACACGAAACTCCTCATACGAGTTCACCTTCTCCTCCTCGCTCGACATACCGATATGGCACTCGTAGATAAACAACGGATCACCTGCTTTTCTTCTCTTAGCCTTTCGCCCTATCGCCTTATCGCCTTTCGCCTCCTCCGCAGGGCTCCACACTTGCGCCGAAAAGAGTTTCGTTTGCTCATCTTGCACCACGCGGCGTGCATAACTGGGGATACGCTCTCCGCAGCCGCCTTCCCATTCCACAAGCAGTTTGTACAACTGCTCATGCTTCAGCATTTTCTCTGCTAATGTGATTTCCCAAACGCCATTCTCAGTAGGTTGCAAACGATAGTCTTCGCTTTTTTGCCAACCGTTGCAGTCGCCCACCAGATAGATAGCGGTAGCGTTAGGTGCCCACTCACGCAATACCCATTTCTTGCCCACTTTGTGCAAGCCATAGAACATATGCCCATTGGCCCAATCGCTGAGTTTAGCGCCATTAGTCAGTTCTTTCTCGCGTTTCAATGCGTAGTTGTAGCGTCCCTCTATCGCACTGGCGTAGGGACGAAGATAAGAGTCCGATTGTATCAGTTTTAATGTTTTCATTGTCTTGTTTTGAGCGACCAAACACCGCCCTCTTAAAATTAGCCTGCAAAGGTACAAAAAAAAATCGACATACACAAGCAAAAATCAGAGATTTTGTGCAACCGCTTGCATATTTCCAAAAAAAGCAGTACCTTTGCGGCTCAATTTGACAAACGAGTCAACTAAACAACAACAAATATGAACAAACTAATTGTATTTTCACTTTCGCTTATGGCACTCACAGCATGCACCAAAGCACCTCAGACAACAGGCATTCACCTCGACAACCTCGACACGACTGCCGTAGCACAAAACGACTTCTACCAATACGCTTGTGGCGGTTGGATGAAGAACAATCCGTTGCCCAACGAGTATAGTCGTTTCGGCTCATTCGACAAACTCGGGCTCAGCAACCTCGAGCAAGTCAACGGACTCATTGCCGACATTGCTGCCAAGCAACACAAAGCGGGCTCTATCCCCCAAAAGATTGGCGATGTCTATAACCTCTCTATGGACACCGCACGCCGCAACGCCGAAGGCATTGCGCCTGTACTACCCGTATTGCAAGAGATTGAAAATGTGACAGATAAGGCACAGTGGTCAGAGGTTTTGGGCAAGGCTATGGACTTCGGTTTGTGGGCTATGTATGTGGACGCTGACGCCATGAACTCCAGCATGAATATCCTCAACGAATACCAAGCAGGCTTCGCCCTCAGCCAAAAGGATTACTACATCGACGAGGACGAACATACCCAACATATCCGCGCGGAATATCTCAAGCATGTAGAGAAGATGTTCACCCTTTTCTGCCAAGAGAACGCAGCCGAAAAAGCAGCCACCGTCCTCCGCCTCGAAACCCGTTTGGCAAAGGCTGCATTCAGCAATGTGGAACTCCGCGACCCTATTGCCAACTACAACAAAATGTCTATCGCCGAACTCCAAAAACTGGTTCCTCAGGTGGACTGGCAAGTATATTTTGCAGGATTGAACATTAACCCCGACAGCCTTTCTGTAGGTCAAATTCGCCACTTGCAAGAGGCTGGCAAGATGCTTGCCGAGGAGTCGTTGGAGGACATGAAGACCCTCTTCACATGGCAAGTGATTGATGGCAGTGCCGACTTCCTAACCGAGGAGATTTTCATGCAAAACTTCGAGTTCTACGGTCGTATTCTGAGTGGTCGCCAAGAGCCTACTCCACTCTGGAAACGCGCTGTGGCTATGGTCAATGGCACATTGGGCGAGGCTGTCGGACAGATGTATGTAGAGAAGTACTTCCCCGAGGAGAACAAAGCCCGCATGCTTGACCTCGTGAAGAATCTCCAAATCGCATTGGGCGAGCGTATCCAGGCCCTCGAGTGGATGTCGGATGAGACCAAAGCCAAGGCTATGGAGAAACTCAACACCTTCACCGTCAAGATTGGTTATCCCGACAAATGGCGCGATTATACCGCTCTCAACATTGACCCTGCCCTCACCTATTACGCTAATATTCAGCGTGCTGCCAAGTTCGAGCAAGACTATTCGCTCTCGTTCTTGGGCAAGCCTGTGGACAAGGACAAATGGTTCATGACCCCACAAACGGTCAATGCTTACTACAACCCTGCCACCAACGAGATTTGCTTCCCTGCAGGTATCCTCCAATATCCATTCTTTGACATGAACGCCGATGATGCCTTCAACTACGGTGCTATTGGCGTAGTGATTGGACACGAGATGACCCACGGTTTTGATGACCAAGGTAGCCAGTTTGACAAGGACGGCAACCTGATCAACTGGTGGACAGAGGAAGACCGTGCACGCTTTGAGGAGCGCACCAAGGTCATGGAAGACTACTTCAATGCCATTGAGGTGGCTCCAGGCGTATATGCTAATGGCAAGTTCACGTTGGGCGAGAACATTGCAGACCACGGAGGTTTGCAAGTGGCATACCAAGCCTTCCAAAACGCACAAGCGGCCAAAATAGCCAATGGACAAGCACCCGTCGGCGACAAAGACGGTTTCACGCCTGAGCAACGCTTCTTCTTGGCGTATGCCAATGTATGGGCAGGCAATATCCGTCCAGAGGAGGTATTGCAACGCACCAAGTCCGACCCTCACTCACTCGGCATGTGGCGTGTAAATGGCGCTTTGCCTCATATTGGCGCATGGTACGAAGCATGGAATGTAACCGAGGGGTCGCCTATGTACTTGGCTCCTGAGAAGCGAGTAAGTATTTGGTAATTCATAATTCTTAATTCAAAATTCATAATTATGATTAAGCATGTTGTATTTTTCCGCCTCCATGACGAGGCAGAGGGGCATACTAAGTTGGAGAATGCCCAGATTATTCGTGATGGTCTGTTGGCTTTGCGCGACAAGATTGATGTATTGGTGGATGAGACGGTAGGAATAAACATTCCTAACGCCAAGAACACCGACCATGATATTTGTCTTACTTGCACTTTCCGCACATGGGAGGATTTGGATGCGTATGCCACTCACCCTGAGCATGTTAAGGTTGCGCAGTATATTGGCAAATGCAAATCTGCCCGTAGCGCAGTGGACTACGAAGAGTAAGATTAAATCTTCTGTCAGCAGTACAGCAGACAAAAAGTCATAAACCAACGCCCAATCTGCATAGGGTTGGGCATTTCGAGGAGTAGCGCAGTTGGTAGCGCACCACGTTCGGGACGTGGGGGTCGGGCGTTCGAGTCGCCTCTCCTCGACAATGCGACAAGTTCATTCCGACGATGAGTCGCCTCTCCTCGACAAGAGAAGCACCCTTTTTGGGGTGCTTTTTTTGTCGGGGACGACAGCGACGAGAACGCCATTAAAAGGGGTCCCCGAAATTTTAATTTTCATACTCAACTCCCTATCTGCTCCGATACATAACCGATACATAACCGACACATAACCGATACATAACCGATACATATGAATACCCCGTGAATATCCCGTGAATACTCCATGAATATCCCATATATAGAAAAACCAAGTGTTTTACTGGATAGGAGAGTTCCCAAAAAATCACTCTTACGATTCACCTCCTCTCTTGTTGTGAACAGTAGGCAACAGCAAGAGTTAAACTGGATTTAACACCAATTTTGCAAACTCGACTTTGCAAAATTAAAAAATATGGGGGGGTAATATTTTTTTTGATAAAAATATTGCAATTCTCCATACCATTTTGTATCTTTGCTCAATTTTTCGATTTCGAATAAATGTTTGAAAAAACAACCACATATGATCCTATCAGTTCATCTGCCTTAACGAGCAAGACTACTATTACTGCAAGTTCCACTTCGTCTTCGTTTGTGGTGAAGACCAGTTTGGGGAGCAGTTTCAATAGTAAGCCACGAGCGACTGTTGCTCCTATCTCGGTTCGTACATCGGATAAGACGATTCGTTCTTTCTCTACGGGTGGCGTATATGAGTATGCCATTCCCAAGGGAGTAGGTTCGTTTGTGAGGATGCATAAAGAGGTGAGTGACGCAGTCTTCATGCCTTCTGCTTCATTTGAGTCAAAAGGTCGCACTTTTGCGGGTAAACCGACCGATCCACCTATTGGTGAGACCAACCCAGATTTGCCAGTAGGTGATGCCTTGTTGCCAATGTTGTTGATGGCGGGTGTGTATTGCCTGCTGCGCATCTTCCGCAAGCGAAAGAAAATGCAATTAGCTACTACATGCAATCCGTAACTAAAAGTGTAAATAACCCATTCAAAATCCATAAATAACCATTCTCATAATCCAGTAAACATTTAATCTCTATGAAAAGACTTCTATATATAATGTTCGCATGCGCGTGCGCGTTAGTTTTTTTCGTCCCCACTGCAAAGGCACAAACAACTGGCGATATTGTAACAATTAAAACACGAAATGGCAATAATTATTTAGCTGCGGATGCAAATGGTACTATTTACAATTGCACATCGGTTAATGATGATTGTTATTGGCTTGTCACACGAACTGGAAATAATACAAATCAATATAGATATACTTTCCAATCTTTGAGTTCTGGCAAATATTTGCATGCAGAGCGAACTAGGTCTGGAAACAGTTACAAGTATACTCTGAATTTGGGAGATGCCTCCTCGTTTACTTTTAGTAGTAACAAACTTTCTGCTAGTAGTTGCTATGTGTCTTACAATAATAATTGGGTGGGTGCTAGTTCTGGAACGAACTTAACGATTGCAGTAATAAAAGATTTTACTCGCCAATTTATCGATGTTGATCCTGCTGACGAAAGCGAATTAGATGACGCATTAACCACCATTACGCTTACAGCCAAATCGGGTGTAGAAATTAAAAGTTTTACTCAAAACTTATTCACCCTCAAAGGTCCTACTGGTGCTTCGGCTTCTATCTCTAATGTTACTGCAAGTGGCAATGTGCTGACAATCACTGTCGCTAACGGAGACAGCGAAGGCACCTATACTCTTAACATTCCTAAAGGTGCTGTCAAAGATCAATACGGAATCAGTTTTGACGAAGCTGAATATTCTTGGGAAGTAAGTTCCCCCACTTACAAATTCACCTCCGTTACTCCAGAAGAAGGAGATGCTGGTTCCTTTTCCGTGATTACTCTGACTGCGGATGTGGCTATTAAGGAAGCACCTACCTCTGGCTTCACTCTTGATAACACTAAAACCATTGGCAATGGTTTGACCGTAACACTATCCGATGACAAAAAGCAACTCACGATTACTTCCAACACTATTTTGAACGAAGGAGATCATACGCTCTCTATCACCAAAGGTGCGGTAGTTGCGGAAGATGGAATCGCTTTTGCGAAAGCCGAATATTCTTGGACAGTAGTCCCCCCTCAGTTTATTGATGTCACTCCTGCTACTGGTACAACAAACGGATTTAATACTATCATACTGACTGCAAGTGCTGATATAGAAGAAGAACTGCGCTTTGGCTATTATCAACAAGAAAACAATGATAAGGTTCAATTTGAATTCAAATATGGTACAAAAACAGAAACCAGTAAACCTACTCTGGGTCTTAGTATAAAGAGATTAGATGCACGCACGTTAGAAATCACCATTCCAGACAACTTAGGCGAAGGTACATATACGCTGGCTATTCAAGAGGGAGCAATCCAAAGTAGCGATGGTAGAAACTTCCCTACAGCAACCTACAATTGGACTGTCAATGCCCATCAATTCGCTGATGTACAGCCTGCTACACTCAATGTGGGTGAGCGTTTGGAGCAAATCATCATTCCTGCTGCGGATTCTTCGATTACCATGAGCATCCCCCACGACCCAGACCAAATTGCAGATTGGATTGCGCTAACCAATGCAGGTGGAGCTGTGATTCCTTTTACAGCTGCTATAGTTAATAACGAATTGGTCATTACTCCTGTTGCCGCTTTAGGCAATGGTACTTATACACTGGAGGTCAAGAAAGGTGCCGTGGTCGGACCACATAGCGTGCCTTTTGTGGCAACCTCCAAGACTTGGAACGTTGTCGTTACCGTGTCTGTCACCCATGTCAAAGGCTTCTATCCTGCTTTAGGTGCTGGTGGCTACCAAAATGTACACACCGTAGAACGCACTATCTATTACGACAACACAACTACCTCCATACCTCTTACCCTTGCAGAAACCAACTTTTTCGGTTATATGCGTTGGTATAATTATGAGACGGATGGAGGAGAAGATATTACATGGGTAAATAATACACCACCAAGTGGCAGCGGCGGTAATTTCATAGAAATAACGGGAACAACCACGCACCTCGGATGGTTCGGTTGGAATCGTTCGAATACAACGGGTAATCCTGTTGCCAATGGAGGTAAAGGTGGCGTGCTGAATAATTCTGAGAACTCTAATGAACCCCCGACTATCAATATTAGCGGTTGGACGGGCAGTCGCACTATCGCCTGCGATGTGAGCCACTATTTAGATTATACTGTTACGCGCATCGATGATAATATAGTAGGCGTCACCGAACCTCGTCTATCATACCGCCAACTCTTCCACTTCCGACCTGCATCAGAGATGGCAGATAAGTTCAAGGCTTTGGAGGCAGACGAATATCTTGAGGAATACACCTATATGGCACCAACTGGTACAAATGTCTATCTCTCTACTGAGTTCCGTTACAATGGAGACAATGCCGAAAACTGCTATTTCTATTACGATGGTGGTCAGATAAAGCGTGTAACTACAGCCACTTGGTCAACAGGAGTAACATGGCAGGCACCTTATGGCGTTGTATCATCTACTACGGCAGGTACAAAGACATACACATTGACTAGTGGCACGTTGCGTATTGCTAAGTTTACAGTTACCTATGTGGATAAGGCTAAATATGGTCCAGTAAAAGAAACAGGCACCAATGGCAGTGCAAAGGCATTGATGTCGTATGCAGAGATGAATGCAAAATTCGATGTCTTAGAATACAACAACTTTAGTTTTGGTCAAACTCCAAATAGTAGTGATCAGCAATATCTCACCACACCATTGCCGTACAACCAAAGTACCTATGGATTCTCTCATATGGCAGCCGATGCTATAAAACCAAATGATGAGTTTAGCCTCCCATATTATGGTGAGTATGCGATTGTGAATCGAATTGGAGATGATTATTGGGAACAAAGTGCAAACCACGTAGATGGTGGAGCGGATGTAGATCAGGCTGCGTCGCAAGGATTTGGTATCTATGTGGACGGAACCACCGAACCCGGTGTGGTAGCAAGTATCTCGACAAAGGTAACCATCTGTGCGGAACGCACCATGTATTGTTCTGTATGGCTTCGTAACCCACGCCCAAGTGGTCAATGTGGAAATGGTGTTTACAAACCAATCTTCCGTTGCAATGTCCAAGGAAGAAACCAACTCTCTAATGGCGAATATACCCCTTGGGAAGATGTGGGGGTGTATTTTGTTGGCGAGTTGGAGTGTGCTTCTGGTTGGAACCAAGTGAACTTCCCAATTGAGAGCCAAGAGACATATTCGGAGTGCCGCGTGCAAATCTATAATTTCGGTACGGGCGGTAATGGTAACGACTTCTGGTTGGATGACCTCTGCATCTATGCCGACAAACTGCCAATGTCTTCCTACCAATTGCAAACGGAAATGTGCTGCTCGCCCGATCACGATGGAACTACCTTCACCGCTGCTGTACTCCGTGTGGACTATGGCATTAATACATTGCATACAGCAGGTAGCAGCGGGTATCAGTACTACCAAATCTATAACAAAACAACCGGTCAACCCTTTGTTTTAACCAGCACATCTCTCTCGCCATACTACGATGAGCATAAAGACTATCAGGCTGCTGGACTAACCAAAGAGCAATATGGCTCCATTGAGATAATGGCGGCTAACTATACACCAAGTAAGGCTGAAATTCGCAATAACCCTAGTGAATTAGTGGGTGAATTATTGGAGGCATATCATTTAGACACCAAGGAAACTAAAACGGCACCACTTTGCGGCAAATGCTTCGTGGCAAAGAGACAAGAGGAAATCACCACAGAAAGCCCAGGCGAATACTATATGTATGTGGTGCACATTATTCCAAATATCCGCAGCAACCGTATCGAGGAGAACTACCTGCAAGAGCATTGCCAATATACCCTCCGTATGACAAGTGAGGCAAGTGACCTGCTAAACACAACTCTCAGTTGTGCCATTGAGATCGACCTGCCTGCTACCCAAGAATCGATCTACCGCCTGATGAGCGACCAGATAGAAACTTCTGAGTTCTTATGCAATTCTGCCAACAACTGCCCTAACGAGCTATATACGATTGAGGCGTTTATCCGCAAAGACTCAGACCCATACTCCGATGCAGGCAAAGCCGAAGGCACCTACCTCGCCGATTGGATGTACGGTCACGCCTTTGACGATGTCTATCGCATGGATTATCCACACGAGAACGATGATGTAGAGCATGCGGCTCAAGATGCTGCGGATATAAAATTTGCAGAAGTATATCACTGCTCACGCGCACAAATTACCGATGCCTTCTTAGATCTTCGCCGTGTGCCTACACCAGCGATTGATACCATTCCGGCTGACCCTAACCCTAACTATTATGCGATGACCTTTGATTCAATTAGTCCATTATACTTTAGTGACTATAGACAAGATGCTGATACGCCATCTGTACACTACGAGACACTCAAATACCTGCACGAGCAAGGATGGCTACAATTGGCGTCCTCGTCCGTATCCTTCTACCTCAGGGGAGATGCTACAGCACGTTATTGGGTATTCCCTATCGAGAACTCAGCTAAGGCTGAGGATGGCGTTACCCCATTGCATGACTGTCCAGAACCAAGATGGGTACAAGTTAGTACCAAGCCTTCGAATTATTATGTAAATGTAGCGCCAGGTGTAGATGTTACCGATGAATCATATCATCTGATGGCTGACCCTCGTACTGGAACCCGCATCCCAAGTGCGCGTGTGCTCGCTCGTTTGGTGAATAATACCATCCAAATCCCTATTCATCAATCATCATCCGTGGACAATTTTGATGTACACTTCATGGGTGCAGATGCGTATCTATTCCAAACCAATGATGACGATATCACCAATCCAACTGCTGTAAAATACACTTGTAGCAAATCCGACAATGTGATTGTCCTTATACCTGCTACCAGCAACCAAGCTACACTGGATATAGGCAAAGAATACACTATGTGTATCCGTATGCGTGACAAGGCTGACCAACATCGCGCTGCGGGTGATAATTGCGATGTGGGTAAGATTTATATCAGATTGCTCATCTTGCCCGATGTCGTAAAATGGACTCCTACTACCCCCGACAAGAGTTGGCACAACGACGCCAACTGGACAGGCTATGGTACAGGCATGGAGAACTATCACTATGCCCCTATTGCTGGCTCGGGCGTGATTATCCCTGCTGCTACCCAACGTTCAGAAGTCACTACCCCCGAATTGACTGTCATTGCCAATACTGATCCACACCCATATCCAATGGATGCGAACTTCGCGCTTGCCCCAACCTGCGGACAGATATACTTCCAGCCGGGCGCAATGATGCTCAATCAGCACCTCTTGCAGCACGACAAAGCATTGGTGGATCTCATAGTACCTAACCAAACATGGAACACCGTGGCAGTACCAATCTCCAGTATCGTGAGCGGAGATATGTATATCCCACATACAGGTGATGAAAACGATGGCTCTATTGTGGCAGAAACGGA
Source organism: Paludibacteraceae bacterium (assembly GCA_045121435.1). GTDB lineage: Bacteria > Bacteroidota > Bacteroidia > Bacteroidales > Paludibacteraceae > Colicola. The sequence continues at coordinate 15,474 of JBGVFY010000012.1, forward strand.
ACCATTCACGGTGGGCAGTTTCCAAGGCGCACGCCTCAGCACATCAGCCTTCCCATTTTGGATATCCGTATACAACAAGACTGTACAAAAAGTGAATGATAACCCTGATAAGACAGGCACTACCATCTCTACCAGTACAACCGCTTTTGCTTCTACCAATGCTTTAGATGAACCTTTGCAGGTAGGTAGCGGTTATCAGCTGTTGGGATATGGTCCAAGTAACTTTGGTGCAGGTGATCCATTGACTATCCGATTGCCAAAACCAGATAATACCTATTCTTATTATTATAAGGATGGTTCGTTGGGTCAAAACGTAGCCATCAACCGTGGCGCTAATCCTAACAAACTGACCTATTCGCCCGATGTGCCTATCACACTGACGAATGAACGCACCAGCAACTCCTTCATGTTTGGTAACCCAACCATGGCGATGATTGACCTGACCAAGTGCTTGCCTGATGGCGCAACCATCTATAAGATGGTGAATGACTCATGGGGTTCAGGAACAAAGGTATCTTTAGAAATGGATGAGGAGTATCGCTATCTCGAACCGATGCGTTCTGTACTCGTGACTCTGCCTACCGCAGATACCATCGCTGAGATTGACTTGCAAGCAGAGTATCTCACTACTCCAGAGAAAATTGCAGCGGCGAAGGCCAATAATATCGCGCCTCGACGCAATGCGAGTGGCAATACCTTGCAACTAATGACCATCTATGCCGATGTCTATGGCACCAAAGCACGTTGCCTTGTGGGTGCTAAATCCGGCATGGCTGATACATACGCCTTAGGCGAAGATGCCCTCTTCATCTCATCGGGCGTAGAGGCTGAGGTCAATAGTGCTACTGCTACCTCACCTGTGAATATGTACACAGTCTCCGACAATATACCGCTGATGGTGGACATCCGCGAGAATATTGACACCATACCAATGGCGCTACTCATCCAAGACTACTACCGCACCGATAAGTTCACCCTCACTTTCCACCTCACCGAGAACTGGGAGAAAGAGTGCTACTTCTGCGATGCCCTTACAGGCACTAAAACGCTGATTACGGATAGCTTAACACTCGAAGTAGATATGCCTCTCAACCATGCGACACGCTATTACATCATCGGTCCAGACCGTAGCAGCCATGGCGAGAATACGGAGACTTCTACCCAGAACATCTATCAAGGCGATATGCAAGTGTGGGCGTACGCTCAGCAAGAGGGAGAAATCACCGTATGCAGCAACGATATTATTCAATCCGTCAATATCTACGACCTTGCAGGACGCCTTATCGCACACAAGACACTCAGCCTGCTCTACAATCAGGTTTCATTACCAGTAGGGCAAGGTGTACACATAGCAGAAGTCACCCTACGCGATAACTCCAAACACTACACACGAACTATCGTGAAGTAAATTTCTACGGATCTATATCCAACGAGACAACTACTCCTTTGCCCTCCGCCTGACGGAGGGCATTGTTTATACATGCACGCAGTAGTTGCTTAGCACGCTTGCTATTGGCATTCGCCTCCACGCGCAGGCGCAACTGACGCACATACTGATTATTGCGCCTTGCCACCTGTGGCACTATCACGCTCGACACCCGCTCGCCAAACACCACACGCATTTCCTCCATTAGCACCCCTGCCGCACGCGCCACACGCTGCTCATCACGATGGCGCAAACTTACCACAATTAGCCGATGAAATGGGGGAAAATGAAACATTTCACGCTCTTGCACTTGCTGCTGATACACCCCTACATAATCATGTTGCAGCACATGCGCATACAACGGATGCTTCACATCAAAAGTCTGAATCATTACCTCGCCGCGTTCACCTGTTCTACCTGCACGACCAGCCACCTGCTCCAACATATGAAACGCTTGCTCCGTACTGCGGAAATCAGGGCGATTCACCAGCATATCTGCTTGCAGCACTACCACCAAACTCACATCATCAAAGTGCAGACCTTTAGTCACCATTTGCGTGCCAATCAGTATATCCACCTCATGCTGAGCAAAACGGTCTATAATCGTCTGATAGGCATCCTTCTTGCGCGTAGAATCCAAATCCATACGCTCTACGCGTGCTTGTGGGAAGAGGGATTGTATCTCTTCCTCCAATCGCTCAGTACCTATTCCACGAAGTTTCCATGCCGTTCCACATTGAGGGCATTGGGCTAAAGACGATTGGTTATACCCACAACTATGACAAGTCAATAATTGGTGTGCCTTATGATAAGTCATACTAACATCGCAGTTCGGACATTTCGGCACATTGCCACAACTCGGACACTGCAAGAACGGAGCATATCCACGGCGGTTTTGGAATATAATGACTTGTTTGCCTTTGGCTATCTCCTCGCGCATACGAAACACCACAGGGTCTGCCAAGTGTCCATACATTTCTTTACGATGATACTGACGCTGCAAATCCACCAAGGTGATATGTGGCATCTGCAATCCACAATATCGCTCGGTCATAGCCACCAATCCATATTTGCCTACCTTAGCATTGTAATACGATTCTATAGATGGCGTAGCAGTACCCAATAGCACTTTTGCGCCATACCAAGTAGCCATCATGATAGCAGCCGAACGGGCATGATAGCGTGGTGCAGGGTCTTGCTGCTTGTAACTGGGCTCATGTTCCTCATCCACAATAATCAATCCCAAATCGCTAAATGGCAAGAACACCGCCGACCGCGCACCCAATATTACCTTGCCTTTATCCTCTCGCCTCTCACCTCTCACCTCATTATATATCTCCACCCTCTCTGCATTACTAAAGCGCGAGTGATACACCACCAACTGATTACCAAAAACGGCCTGCAAGCGGTCGGTGAGTTGAGTAGTCAGTGCAATCTCTGGCACCAGATATAGTACCTGTTTACCTTGCTGCAAGACCTGTTGAATCAGATGGATATACACCTCTGTCTTGCCACTGGAGGTAACGCCATGCAGCAGCACTACTTGTTTCTGCTGCCATTGTTGTTCAATAGCGTGCAGGGCTTGTTGTTGTTGCGTGTCTAAAGCATGGGGCTGATAGATAGTGCCTACATATTGTCGCAGACGCGAGATAGGTCGTTGTTCCTCACATAAAATACCTTTATCAATCAATATACGCAACACTGCACTACCTACCCCACTTCCCTCTAACAAACTACGCCTCTCCACCGCCATCGGGTATCCGGAAGCGGGGAGCCCGATGCCCGAATCCCGACTCATGGACAAAAAGGTCGCTAACAACTTATGTTGCGACTTTGCACGGCACAATGAAGCGAGTGTCAATTCCTGTTGGCGAGGGTCCTCCTGCGATGGATGAAGATAAACATACTGTGTAGTGAGTGCCTTATAATCATCATCTATTATCCCCGAAGGCAATGCAGCAGACATTACTTCGCCCAGCGTACACATATAGTATTCAGCCAGCCACTCCCACAATCGCAACTGCTCTGCAGTAACAATAGGTTGCTCATCCAGTACCTCTATCACCTCACGCACTTTCACCGTCTTTGGTATCTCACCCTCGTGCGAACGATAAACAACACCCGTGATAGTCTTTCTGCCTAAAGGCACCAATACCCGCACTCCAATGGGCGGGTATTGCATAGTGGCGGGGATGCTATAGGTATAAACATCCGATATTGCCAAAGGCAGAATAATATCTACTAATCCGTTCATCTATACTTCGCCATCCAACTTCTAACAGCGTAGCGGTCTAACAGCGCAGCGGTCTAACTTCTACTTCTTTCCTTTCTTAACGAAGGTGCGTTTCTCTTTAGGGGCATTATCTGCGGCAGCGATTATCTCACGGCATTGTGCTTCGGTCAGCGTTTGCGTATCCACCGAGCGAGGCAACTTATAATTACCCGTTGGTGTTTTGATATACGCGCCATAGCGACCATTCAACACCTGTATATCGCCAAACACATGCACAGGCAACTGCTGTTGCTGTTGTTTCTCCAGCAAGCCAATGGCTTGTTCCTCGGTAATCGCATGAGGATCTATGTGCTTTGGAATACTCACAAACACTTTATCGTGGCGCACATATGGTCCAAACTTACCCGCACCAATCACTACATCCTTGCCCTCCCATTGGGTCAAGGTATATGGGAATGTTGTGCGGAAGAGATCCAATGCCTCATCCAGCGTAATGGTGAATATGCTTTGTCCTCTTTGCAGCGAAGCAAACTTAGGCTTCTCAATATCGCTATCGCCCAGTTGGACACAAGGTCCATTCTTGGTAATACGAGCCAATACGGGTTCACCAGTCTCGGGATGATGACCTATCAAACGCGCTGCCACTTTACCTACAGGCACCTGCTGAATCAGAGGTTGGAAGGTACGATAGAATGTATCCACCGTGCTTACCCAATCCACTTCGCCCGCCGCAATAGCATCAAAACTCTCCTCCGACTGCGCAGTGAAATCATAACTCAATATTGCAGGAAAATGCTCCACCAAGAAATCATTGGTCACACGCCCCAAGTCCGTAGGCAAGAACTTACCATTATCCGCACCCACCATTTCCGACTTTGTCTTATCCAATACCTTATTCCCCTGCAAAGTCAGCAAGTTATAGGTGCGTTTCTTACCTTCCACATTGCCTTTCACCACATACTGACGACTCTGAATGGTCTCAATCACCGTAGCGTAAGTGGACGGACGACCGATACCCAACTCTTCCATTTTCTTAACCAGCGTAGCATCATTATAGCGCAATGGTGCTTTGGTAAATGTCTCTTGAGCAGTAGCGGTAGATAACTGGCAGTTGGCAGTAGTCAGTTGGGCAATCGCTGCTTGCGAAAGGATATTCACCGTCTCATCATCCGTGCTTTGGGTATATACACGCATAAAGCCATCAAAAGTCACCACCTCATGGGTGGCTACCCACAGATATGGCATACCCAACATCGACACTTCCACGCGTGTGGTATCCACCTCAGCATCTGCCATTTGGGTCGCCAATGCGCGTTTGCGTATCAAGTCATACAGACGGCGTTCATCATTATTATCACCCGCTGTTGCTACATTCATATAGGTAGGACGAATAGCCTCGTGTGCCTCTTGTGCGCCTTTGGATGATGTCTGATATTGACGCGACTTGTGGTATTGCGTACCATAATCTGCCAATATCACTTTCTTAGCGGTGTTAATAGCCAAACTTGATAAGTTCACCGAGTCAGTACGCATATAGGTGATATGACCAGCCTCATAGAGCGACTGTGCCAAGCGCATAGTCTTCGACACAGTAAAATGCAACTTACGAGCCGCCTCTTGTTGCAACGAGGAGGTCGTAAACGGTGGCGCTGGCGTGCGATGTCCTAACTTATGTGCCACAGAGGTGATAGCAAACTCAGCAGTCTTGCATTGCTCTAAAAACGCCAACGCCTCTTGCTTCGTGGCAAAACGGTGATTGAGTTCGGTGGTGAAAGTGGCTTCTTGTCCCGTTTCTGTCCTGCCGATAAACTCGGCAGTTAAACGATATTGTGCGGTAGGCACAAAACGCTCTATCTCTTGCTCACGCTCCGCTATCAATCGTACTGCCACCGACTGCACACGACCTGCGCTCAAACCTGTGGTCACCTTTTTCCACAACACAGGCGACAACTCAAAACCCACTATACGGTCCAACACGCGGCGTGCCTGCTGCGCGTTTACCAAATTATAGTCTATATCACGGGGGTGTTGTATGGCTTCTTGGATAGCCGTTTGTGTAATCTCGTGAAACACGATACGGTGTGTACGCTCGGGCGAGAGTTGCAGCACTTGTTGCAAGTGCCATGCTATGGCTTCTCCCTCGCGGTCCTCATCGCTTGCCAGCCATACCTTATCGGCTTTCTTAGCGGCTTTGAGCAATGATTCCACCAAGGCTTCTTTCTGTGTATCAATAGTGTAATTAGGCGTATAGCCATTATCGAAATCAATACCTATATTATTTTTCCCCACGCCCTCTATATCACGGATATGACCTTGAGAGGACATGATTTGATAATCAGAACCAAGAAACTTACCAATTGTTTTTGCCTTCGTAGGCGACTCTACAATCACTAATTGTTTACCCATTTTCTTATCGTTTGTTTTACGCTATATATTAAAGGTGTCGTTACCCATTACCAGTAGCCATTTTCGAAGCTAATTACCGAAAATCGCCTGCAAAGGTACTACATTTTTTTGAATGCTGCAAATTTATTTTTCCGTTTTTTCTCCTTACTTATATAAAGTAAAGTTTTTAATTTTTGCCACTTACTCTTGCATATATCAATTATTTTTCGTACCTTTGCAGCGTGGAATAGTAAAACTGTGAAACTTTTTAAATAAGACAAACTATGACTTACATTCTTCTAACCATTATTCTTGTCCTCTTTGGCGTAGGGCTGCTATTGGCAGAGTTATTTCTCTTGCCGGGTTTTGGTATTGCAGGTATCTGCGGAATTGCCAGTTTGATTGCAGCAGTAGTAATCGCCTATGTCAAATTGGCTGTGCTCTGGGCATGGGCAGGACATGTTACATTGGCTGCATGTGTGCTTCTATGCGGTATCGCTGTATGGTTATTTGTCAAAAGCAAAGCCATGGATAAGATGGCGCTCGACACCAAGATTGAGGGCGGTGTGGACATGCCATCCGCAGGCAAACACATGGAGGAGTTACGCAAGTAACCCAGCCTCTAAACACTAAACAGTAGCCCCATGGGGGGTCCACTAAACAATAATCTTTAAACTAAAACAATATGGAGACCTTAGGACTTTTACAAATCGTAGGTATTGGCATGTTGGCCATTCTCGTGATTATCTTCTTCTACTATGTACCTTTCATGCTGTGGATTAACGCAGTGGTAAGTGGCGTACATGTGTCATTGATTCAACTCTTCTTGATGCGTATCCGTAAGGTACCACCAACACGCATTGTCAACTGCCTTATTGAGGCTCACAAAGCAGGTCTTACCGATGTGAAGCGCGATGGACTGGAAGCCCACTTCCTCGCCGGCGGACATATCGAGCGCGTAGTGCATGCCCTCGTAAGCGCAAGCAAAGCCAATATGCAACTCTCTTTCCAAATGGCTACTGCCATTGACCTCGCTGGTCGCGATGTATTTGAGGCAGTACAAATGTCGGTTAACCCTCGCGTGATTGACACTCCTCCTGTAACCGCAGTAGCGAAGGACGGTATTCAGTTGATTGCCAAAGCCCGTGTAACCGTACGTGCGAACATTAAGCAACTCGTTGGTGGTGCAGGTGAAGATACCGTGCTTGCTCGTGTAGGCGAAGGTATTGTATCGTCTATCGGTTCGGCTGAGAGCCACAAACTTGTGCTCGAAAACCCAGATAGTATCTCCAAACTTGTGCTCAGCAAGGGACTTGATGCAGGTACTGCGTTTGAGATTCTCAGTATTGATATCGCAGATATTGATGTAGGTAAGAATATCGGTGCGCAACTCCAGATGGATCAAGCGCAAGCCGACAAGAATATCGCCCAAGCCAAGGCAGAGGAGCGTCGCGCCATGGCTATTGCCAACGAGCAAGAAATGAAGGCAAAGGCACAAGAGGCACGCGCAAAAGTAATTGAGGCAGAGGCGCTTGTACCACAAGCCATGGCAGATGCGTTCCGCAATGGTAACCTCGGCATCATGGACTACTACCGCATGCAAAATATTCAAGCGGACACCTCCATGCGCGAAGCCATTGGCAAACCTGCTTCTGCACCCGAAAAGAAAAAGTAAGAAACAATAATCCATCTTTCATTTCTTCAAAAGACAACACAAACAACTCTTCCGCTTCGCCAACATTGCTCAGCGGCTAAGGAACAATTATTCTTCTCAGCAAGGCGCAATGTTGGCGCCGCGCAGAGGTTGTCTAAGTTGTCTTTAATAAAAATATGCGCGTCGCACTTTTGCAATACCCCATAGCATGGGCGGATAAGGAAACCAACCTCCACCTCGCAGAAGAGCGTATCGCTGCATTGGCTGGCAAAGCCGATGTAGCGGTACTGCCTGAGATGTTTGCCACGGGTTTCTGCACCGACCATCCCGAATTGGCTGAAACCATGGACGGCGACATTATGAGGCGATTGCAAGCGGTCGCAGATAAGAGCGGCGTCGCCATTGTTAGTTCGTTTATTTGTGCCCCAGCGCCTATCGCCTATAGCCCATTGCCAATCGCCAAATTGGTCAACCGCGGCTTTATGATTAAGCCCAACGCACCCATTGAGATACAAGACAAACGCCACTTGTATGCCCACGGTGGCGAGGACTTGTTCTTTCAACCTGCGCAGAAAAGGCATATCTTCGAGTACAAGGGTGTAAAGATACTGTTGCTCGTTTGCTATGACTTGCGTTTCCCTGTCTGGGCACGCAACCGCAGCGGACACGACTACGACTTGATACTCGTGGTCGCCAATTGGCCCGATATCCGCATCCAGTATTGGGACGCGCTTATTGCTGCTCGTGCCACGGAGAATCAATGCTATATCGCCGCAGTCAACTGCGTGGGCGACGACGGCATGGGCTTGCACTATAATGGTCACTCGGTGGCATACGACACGCGCTTGCAGCCGATAGTGTCATTCGCCGATGATAAAGAAGGTACCAAGATTGCCGAGTTTGATATCGCCAAGCTCCACCACTTCCGCGAGGTGCTGCCGTTGTGGAAAGATGTGGATGCATTTGAGTTGCGATAGTTCTTTGTACTAAACTATTCTGAATATATAACCATGGATAAGGATTTCAAACAGTTTTTAGATGACTATTAGCAACGCGCAAAAGATAACGAATAAATATTCCGAATAGAAGTGTATTACACTTCCCCATCTTTCTCTTGCCATTTATGCGAATGTTTGCATAAATGGCATTTTATTTCTTATCTCGCCTAACGGCTCGAACAATTATTTTTACAATTAAATTGCAAAAATCTTGCTCAATTCAAAATAATTCTGTACCTTTGCACCGTGTTTCTTTGAAACGCGACGACATATTGCTCAATCATCTCTTAATCACCACTTAAGAAACGAGCTAATCATCAAAATTGGGACTGCTCCATATGGGCGCAGGCTTCCCGTATTTGATGATGGTTTGTGGTGAACCAAGAGATGTGCGGCAAGAGCTGCGCCTTTTTGTTTAACTCATTAAATATTAGTATTATGAAGCAATTTGTATTTATTCTTCTCGCTGCATTTTCCGTTGCAGCCTACGCTCAAGGCGAACATCTCACATTCAAAGGTGTACCTATTGACGGAACTTTAGCTGAATATACAGAGAAAATGCAAGAGAAGGGATTTCAGTATCTTGATTCTGAAAGTGGAATAACCTTATTACAAGGAGATTTTGCAGGATATAAAAACTGCCAGATTGGTGTTAGTACACTTGACAACATGGACTTGGTAAGTACAATTGCAGTTATTTTTACAACATATGACTCTTGGGGTAGTTTATATAACAATTATGCAAACTTAAAAGAAATGCTCTCTGAAAAATATGGAAAACCATCTATGGTCGTAGAGAAATTCCAATCATCATATGTAGACGATGATAATGATAGAATGCATGAAGTAAGAATGGATAGATGCAAGTATTACTCCATTTTTAAGTCAAATTTAGGAACAATTGAGCTATCGATTAACAAAGCAAACTATGGCGGAGGCTTTGTAATGCTAAGATATCAAGATAAAGTCAATTCCACAGAAACTAGAGCAGCCGCTATGGATGATCTCTAAAAAAACAATATTGGAAAAACATTAAAATTATACAATCATGAAAAAAACAGGAGTCTTTTTAGGAGGTTTTGCAACAGGTGTTGTTGTAACCTTTATTATTCTTTTAATTATTGGAGTTGCAAAAAATCCAGAGACAATAACTGGGGTTACAAATTTCGAAGAATCTGGAGAAGTTATTTCAGGTAAATCATTTGAGGTATTCCAAGTTATTGCAGACAATGCCGCATTGGTTCGTGGTCCAGAACCTGGATTGTTTGGTGACAATATATATTATACAGGTCCAGTATATATGATGAGGAATTATGATGGGAAATATTACTATGATGATGAAATAGTAAAAGTACCAAAAGGGAAAGTTGTTCGTCAAACAGGTATATACAAATACCAAACAAAGTCCGAAGATTATAAGACAGTCCCTATCATAGAAATTGTGGATAAATAATCCTATTGTCAATATTAGGCGGTATTGTTGGGATATTCATTTTTCTATTTCTTCTCTTTTATGCTGCATTCTATAATAAAGGTGCAGCAGGAGAGAGAAGTATCGCTAGGCGTTTAGCAACATTACCTAAAGAAGAATATATAACTCTCAACGATTTACTATTACCAACTTCTTATGGAACAACGCAAATAGACCATGTAGTTGTTTCAATTTATGGCGTATTTGTCATAGAAACGAAGAACTACAAAGGCATAATCTATGGTGGTCAAGATGCGGAAACATGGACGCAAAATGTCTGGGGAAATAAATACTCTATGCCCAATCCTATCCGACAAAACAAGGTACATGTTAAAGCTATAAATAAATATTTGAACGCTTTGAAGATACAAAGCAATATTTACTCAATTGTTGCATTTTCTCCACGAGCGAATGTATTACCTAATTCCACAGAGTGTAATATTATCTATTATAGTCAAATCAAACAAGCTATTAGACTGTATAATACGCCACAATTAACCATTGAGCAAGTCAACCATATTGTTAGTTTATTGCAAACTGAACATTTAGGCACAAAGGAGTCCAGAAGAAACCATAATCGACAAGTTCGTGATAATCAAAGAGAACGCCAACAAAAGATAGACAATGGTATATGTCCTCGTTGTGGTGGAACTCTTATTCTGAGAAATGGAAAGTATGGTCGCTTCTATGGCTGTTCTAACTATCCTAACTGCAAATTCATTCTTAAATAGTTCTACTCCCTTTGCATAGAATTGCGGAGGGAGTCTTTTTACAATAGCCACCACGCAGCATGGCAGTGCTAACCGATTGGTATGCGAACATACCAGTAACCACAACCGCCACCGAAAGCCCACAGAAGTCCTATAGATGTCTTATGGTGGTCGCCTAATTTGTGGGGCGAATTCTTTTCTCTCTTTCTTCTTGCGGAGGGATAAGCAAACTACGAACTATGCGTGATAAGTGATGAGTAATTGTCACTCCTTGCTTATGAACACACCCTAAAAGATATGACTTATAAGTACTAAAATAGTGCTTCCTTGCAAAAATCTAACTTATAAGTAATAAATTTTATTCAAAAACTTGCATATATTAGAAAATTGTTGTACTTTTGCAGCGAAAATGAAAACATATCCCTATTTAAGCAGGTAATATTATGGTCATTATTGAACGCAGCAAATATCAACAACAAATCAACCACTGGTTGGATAAAGGGCTAATTATTGTACTCACAGGACAAAGACGAGTAGGTAAGAGTATCTGTCTGCAAAGTTTGTCACAAACGATACTACAAGATTCTTCTAATAACCTTATATATATAGACAAAGAGAACTATCAATTTGCATCTATCATAGATGCAGATACACTTAATGCATATATCGCCAAACATTTCATTGTAGATAAGCATAATTACATCCTCATTGATGAGGTACAGGAGATTGTAGAGTTTGAGCAAGCTCTTCGTAGTTGGATAAAACAACCATCTACAAATATCGTCATTACAGGCAGTAATGCCAAAATGCTCAGTTCTGACCTAAGCACCAAATTAGCAGCACGATATGTAGAAATACCTATTCATAGTTTGAGTTATTTGGAGTTTCTGCAGTTTCATGAATTATCGGACAATGACGATTCACTCACGCTGTATCTCACATACGGAGGACTTCCCTATTTAAATGTTCTCGGCTTGCAAAATACGCATTCAGTACAGGAATATCTATCCAATGTGTATAATACCATCGTACTGAAAGATGTTATACAACGAGAGGCTATTCGCAATGTACCATTTTTGCTGAACCTCGCAAAATTCATTAGCGATAATATCGGCAAATTGTTTTCGCCCAACTCAATTATGAAATATATGCGTTCGCAGGGAGAAAAGTTGTCAGCACAAATGATACTCAACTATTTAAGTTTCTTTTGTAGCGCATATATTATGTATCGAGTATATCGATATGACATACATGGGAAATCATTGCTTGAATCCAATGAAAAATACTATTTTGAAGACTTAGGCATTCGTAACGCACTGGTACATAGTACAGATACAAACGACATTGAAAAACGGATAGAAAATGTAGTTTTTCTACATCTGTTGCGTTGTGGATATACAGTATATGTAGGACAGTTACGTAGTGCAGAAATAGATTTTGTTGCAAAGAAAGACAATCAAACTCTCTATGTTCAGGTTGCCTATTTAATTGGCAGCAAGGAAACTGAGAAACGAGAGTTTGGCAACTTACAGGCTATACCTGATAATCATCCTAAATTAGTCGTATCGCTCAATCCGATGAATATCGACTCGAATAATGATGGTATTCGTCACTTACATTTACGAGAATTTTTAAAGAAGGAAAATTACTAATATTATCTTCTCGTAGGGTACTATAACCGTGCTTGCGGATAGCCGATGGCTATTGTCCGCTGTCTTTCTGCATGGTACTATAGCATAAAATAGGATACAGAAGTGCTATAGATATGATTATGATGTGTTCTTATGAACCCGTCAAGGACCCATCAAGAACCCGTAATTGCTCGCTGATTGGAAGCCAAAATCACATTGAAAGTAAACTTTCTGCAAATTTATTTGCAAATGCGCAAATTTTGTTGTACCTTTGCAGCGTAAAAGTAGAGTAATGAGCACATTCTTATCCATATTACAAGAATATATCCGTTTGGGGATTCCAGAACAGATTGATTACAAGAAATTTTACTTGTACTCGCTCATCACACACTCTACAGCCATCGAAGGTTCTACCGTTACCGAAATAGAGAACCAACTACTCTTTGATGAGGGCATCACTGCACCAGGGCGCACATTGCAGGAGCAGATGATGAACCTTGATCTAAAACAGGCATACGAAATTGCCCAAGAACGAGCTGAACACCATACGCCATACTCAACAACGATGCTATGCGACCTCTCTGCCTGCCTTATGGAACATACAGGTTCTGCATACAATACGCCACTTGGGACATTCTCTTCGGCAGCAGGCGAATTGCGCTTACTCAATGTTACTGCAGGGTTTGGAGGACGCTCGTACATGGCATTTGCTAAAGTGCCACAAGCATTACTGGAGTTTTGCCTATGGCTTAACAGCGAACGAAAACAAATTAATCCGGCTGATATACTATCCGCCTATCGCTTGAGTTTCTTGGCACATTATCGACTGGTGACTATTCACCCTTGGGCGGATGGAAATGGAAGAATGGCACGTTTGGTAATGAATATGCTGCAATGGGAGTATAATCTCATTCCTGTAAAGGTGCTCAAAGAGCAAAAAGCAGAATATATTCAAGCCTTGATTGATACACGCGAACAAGACAACGAAGATATTTTTGTTGATACGATGTTGCGTATTCATCAGCATAATCTATCTGCAGAAATAGCAGTATTCAATGCTTCAATGGAAGCAAATGATACAAAAAATGATACAAAACAACTGACAGATAGACAGCAATTTATACTGGATTTGATTCGTAAGGATGATACAATAACCATCTCGCAAATGATACAAAAGGTACAAGTATCTGAGATAACCATCAAACGAGAGCTATCTATCCTCAAAAAAGCAGGAATTTTAGAACGAACAGGCGGACGAAAAGAGGGTAAATGGCTAATCATTAAACACTAAACAGTAACGCCATTGGCGCGTTCACTAAACAAATAATGACCTACAATTGGAACATACGATGTTTGACGGCTGTGGAGCAAGAGACGCAACAGCAGTTGGAGCGCGAACTAAACATTAGTTCGGCTGCTGCGCGTATGTTGGTAGTGCGTGGCATACAGACCGCCGATGAGGCACGCGCTTTTGTGCGTCCGTCACTTGACAAACTGCACGACCCATTCCTAATGAAGGATATGGACAAAGCCGTAGAGCGTCTGCACCAAGCCATTACTCAAGGCGAGAAAATCCTCATATATGGCGACTATGATGTGGATGGCACCACCGCCGTGGCGGTGATGTATCGGTTTCTTCAGAACCTTGCCTCTAACCTTTCGCCTCTAACCTTTAACCTCGATTACTACATTCCCGACCGCTATACAGAGGGATACGGCGTATCCACACAAGGTATTGACTACGCTGCAGAACAGGGATGTGGACTGATTATCACGCTCGACTGTGGCATTAAAGCGGTGGAGAAAGTGGCGTATGCTGCAAGCAAAGGCATTGATGTGATTGTTTGCGACCACCACACCCCAGGCGATGAGTTGCCCAACGCTGTGGCTGTACTCAACATGAAGCGCAGCGATTGTCCCTACCCATACAAAGACCTTTCAGGTTGTGGCGTAGGCTTCAAATTGGCACAGGCATATACCCAACGCTATAGTTTGCCATGCGAGAATCTGGTGCCACTCTTGCAGTTATTGGCTATGTCCATTGCCTCGGATATAGTACCTATCACAGGCGAGAACCGCATATTGGCATATTTCGGTATCCAACAACTCAACAAAGCACCTTTCACGGGCTTGTCGGCTATCATGCAGGTAGCAGGTATCGAGGCAAAGAAACTGACCATTAACGACCTTGTATATAAGATTGGTCCGCGTATCAACGCATGCGGGCGTATGAAGTCTGGTCGTGCTGCAGTAGAACTGCTGCTGACAAATGACCCTAAGTTCGCACGCCAACAAGCCGACGAGGTAAATCACCACAACGAAGACCGCCGCGATTGCGATAGCGAAACCACCAAAGAGGCATTAGCATTATTGGAGTCAGACCCTGCTTATGCCAACCGCCGTTCTACCGTAGTCTATGCACCACATTGGCACAAAGGTGTAGTGGGCATTGTGGCTTCGCGTTTAACGGAGACTTATTACCGTCCTACCATTGTCCTTACCGCAGGCGATAATGGTATAATCTCAGGGTCGGCACGCTCAGTAGGCGGATTTGACATATATGCAGCGATTGACTCGTGCAGCGACCTACTCACCAACTTTGGCGGACACAAGTATGCCGCGGGACTGAGCATGCATATTGACGCTCTGCCCGAGTTTCAAGAGCGCTTTGAGGCATATGTTGCTGCGCATATCCAAGAGCATCAATTGCAACCTACATTACAAATTGAGGCGGAGTTGCAGTTAGGCGACATCACATCGCAGTTCTACAATGTGCTGCGTCACTTGGAGCCATTTGGTCCGGGTAACCCACGCCCATTGTTTGTTTCTCGCCGACTGATAAACCACCGCGACACACGCGCTGTGGGCAAAGAGCGCGAGCACTTGCGACTGGATGTGACCGACCGCATGAATGCCATCACGGGCATTGCATTTGGTCGTGCAGATATGGCAGAGTACATCCAAAACGGTAATGCCGTGGATATCTGCTACGAATTAAACGAAAATACATTTAATCACTATACCACCATCCAAATGATGGTACAAGACATTAAAGCAATTAAGAATAAAGAATCCTAATCTATGTTTAGCGAATTAGATACCAAAGGTCCTCGCCTGCGTCGAGGCAGTATTGAAGTAGTTTGCGGAAGTATGTTCTCTGGTAAGACCGAAGAACTCATTCGCCGCATGAAGCGCGCACAGTTTGCCAAACTGAAAGTAGAAATCTTCAAACCCGCTATTGATGTACGCTATAGCGATGTAGAGGTGGTGAGCCACGACCATAATGCGATACAATCCACCCCTGTAGATAGCAGTCAGAACATTCTACTGCTTGCCAGCGATGTGGATGTAGTAGGCATTGATGAGGCACAGTTCTTTGATATGGGAATCGTGGAGGTAGCCAACGAGTTGGCACGCCGCGGTATTCGTGTCATCTGCGCAGGTCTGGATATGGACTTCAAGGGTGTACCATTTGGTCCTATGCCCGCATTGATGGCTATTGCAGATGATGTGTATAAGACCCATGCTATCTGCGTGCATTGTGGCGATTTGGCATATGTCAGCCACCGCACCGTTAGCAGCGACAAACGCGTCCTACTCGGCGAGACAGAGAGTTATGAGCCTCTCTGCCGCGCTTGCTACGAGAAAGCCAAAGCGCAAGATGCTGTGCTATAGGAGGTGGCAATTGGATATTGGCAATTGGATATAGGTTATTGGTTATTGGATATAGGCAATTGGTTATAGGTAAATATAAAAAATGAGTTGGATGTCCAACTCATTTTTTATACCCTTGCCTCTCGCCTCTAAACAGTAGCGCAGCGTCCTCTAAACACTAAACTCTAAACATGACTACCACTCCCCCAACATGCTATTTTGTGGCAGGAAGACGGTGTCCATATCCTCGCCCGTCCAGGTGAAGCGGTAGATATTGTATATATTCTGTGGCAATGGAAACACCAGCGGAGCATCCAGGGCTGCCATAGCCGTGTAGTAGGTCTTGCCCACCTCAAAGTGGGTAGGGGAGGTGCCATCGCCCACACCATTGTTCTCGTGCGCGTATATACCGTATAATATACGTTCGTAGTCCTCGTAATACACATTCTTGAATCGGGCAAAGAAATATTCACCAGGCACACGCCAACCACCCTCGCGAATAGTCAGACTATCTATCGTCTCGCCTACCCAAGGGATAGTCGAGACAATCTCACCCGTGGAGTCAATGGGGTAAATATAGTCCCAGTAGCCATCTATGCGATACTCAAACTGCAGGGGCACCCGACTAACGCTGTCCGTCATAATAGTCTCCACGAACAACTTGCCTGCTGGTTTATTGGTCTTAGGATCAACGACGAACGCATATACCCAATACTCCGTACTGGGTTGCAGCAATGTGAAGAAATGCTTAATATCCCCATACTGCAAGGAGTGCGACGAGAAGTCTGCCACAAAGGGGATATGTTGTTGCAACTGCTTATTGCGCCAGTATAGGTAATCGGCGTAGGCGCTATCCAATGACAATAGCATGAACGTCTTGGCTATCTTCTGTGGGTCAATGCCTTCCTGCGTGGGTTGAATACTGATTAGGTAAAATGCCTCCTTATTGGTGGAGAAGCGCACCTGTGCAAAACCAGCCGACACCTGCTCCACATTTATGCTAATCTCCACACCTTCGGTGTACGCTGCCACTTCGGGGTTACATGCGGCAAATATCGCCACGAGCAGGAGAGGTAATAGAGGGCGGATATTAGAAACTAAAGTTGCCATTTTCTTCTTTTTCATCGTTTTCTAATAATGTTTGTACCGTATAAATAAATCGCACGCAACCTATATGGTGATTGCCATAGTGGCCAAAACTGTATTGGATATTCGCATTTTTCCACTTACTTTTAGCGCGCATGGCATTCTCAAATGGTACCACATCGTCGTCCATGGAGTGGAACATGAAGACGGGGGCTTCGGGTGTCCATGAGTAAGTAAGGATGGAGTTCTCGGTCATGGCCTTATACAACTCAGAAACCTCTTTGCTCGTGCGATTCATACCCGTAGGGGTCAGCAATTCGCTGGTGACGTTGGTGCCAATCAGTGCATTAATTTGGTTGGTGGTGTAGAACTTGCTATTCACCCATTTGTCCAAGTTTTCATAAATATTGCTTGCCATCATCGTCCGCATATCCAAATTGAGTTTGTTACCTACCACCATACCTTGCATCATGATAGGCACCGCACACGGATAAGAAGCCCAATTGGTTTCCACAAACTGGTCATATGTGTATTTGATATCATACGGGCCACCGCCTGCAAAGACACGACGTATCTTAATCGGTTTATCATGATGTTCTATCTCGTGTTGAACTGCCATAGTGGTTGCACCACCTTGCGAATAACCCATCAAATAGATATCATCATGTTCGGGGGCACAACCCGCTTTTTCTAAAAATGGAACTACTGCATAGTACATATCCAACACATTGCGGGCTGTGAGTTCCATAACCAAATATGGGTGAACCTTATCCGCAGTGACACCATAACCTATGTAATCGGGTATAATCAGCGCATAACCTAACTTCACCAGCAATCCCTCCAACGAGAAGATATTACTTGGGGCCTCTTTATTGCTTGCGATGGTGTAATGCGATACCAATATATATCGTTTGATAGGTCCCTTGGCAGGCAATATGACTTTGCCTGATAATATCGTTGGCTGTCCATCCACATCTATGGATTTATACAATCCGCTCAATTCTATGGCTTTAGTCGATTTGCTAAAATCCAGCAATTCTTGCATAATTCCAGATACTGACGTAGAAGTAGCTCGTTGCGGACTATTGATACCCGCCACATTCGCTCTATCCATAGACACCGTAGGTGCTATAGCAGTAGTATCTGCTATTCCGCACAACTTTAACCATTCAGCGTCATTGACCAATTCACTCAGATCGGTAGTCTTCTGTGCTGTCACACGAAAAGTGGCATTCTCTGCCATACCCAAATCTGCAAAATCTACATATTGCACATCGCCTACATGGCAACTCGCCAACAGCAGGCACAACATGGGTACTATAATACCATGCTTCATATTCCTCTCTTTACTATGCACTATAATCTACAACCCACAGATACCGTAAACATACGCGAACCTGCCATATACACTTCGTGGATATTCATCAGCGAATATAGTCCACCAAACTCCACTGCACCAAACCACTGCTCATTGCCAACACTCATACCCAACACCGTCAGACTCAACGCTGGCGCTACAGCTGTCTTGCGGTCGCGATAGTCAGTCTCAGATCCAGTATTGATGTTTACACCTGCGCCCAATCCAGAGTAGAGCGACACATATTTGGAGTGCAGATAGGTGAATCGCGCCGTCGCCATGATGGCTATATTGTGGAAGTTGCAATTCTTGTCGCGGTTCAGTTCTTCGCCCTTGCCGTTGCGGCGCACTTTGTCCCAGATCACACCGCTATAGTCCACCAATGCACCTGCGCTAAACCAGTAGCGAAAACGGTACTGATATTCTGCAAACCAATGTTGTGTGTAGCGATACTGCTCCTCGTACTGTCCAATATACGACTCGGGATAGAGTGTAGAATGCGTCTGGTTGTACCATACCAGGGTCTCGAACATCTGATCTCCCCAACCAATACGTATCATGTGAGGATGCTTGCGTGCCATCTCGCACAGGTCTTGGCGTACCGAGTCACGCATGCTACTAATATCGCTGTGCAAGGATCGGCGGGCCGTACGCATAAAATGTTTCAGCGAGTCGCGAACCGTTCGTACATCGCGCCAGTTGTAGTAATCATTCATAACCGGAGTAGGCTCCGCAGCCTGCACCACAGTATCCATAGCGGGTATCGTGTCAGCTACTTGCACCAACACACTATCCACTATCGTGTCCGCTACCACATGCATGGTCGTATCCACCGTTGTGCTATCGTCAAAAAGCACTTCCACCGACTGAGCCATCAGTGGCAGACCCAGCAGCCATACCACGATTAATATCTGCAATTTTCTTCTCATCTTACACTTTAAGCGGTTATTACAACGCTTTCAATGTAGCCAACAAGTAGTCATAGAACTTCTCCACCGATGCTACATTCACACGCTCATCAGGTGAGTGAGGGTACTTGATGGTTGGACCAAAGGAGATCATATCCATGCCTGGGTAGTTGCGGCCAATGATTCCGCACTCCAGTCCTGCGTGGATAATGATCACACGTGGCTCTACGCCGTAGTTGGTTTGGTAGGTCTCTTTCATAACCTCCAGGATATGGCTCTTGAGATTAGGTTTCCATCCTGGGTATGAACCAGAGAATTCTACTTCTGCACCTGCCATAGCAAAGACGGAGTGGATAATGTCTTGCAACTCCTCTTTGCGCGATTCTACTGATGAGCGGGTCAAGCACATTACGGTTACGCAGTTATCTTGGGTAGTAAGCATGGCCAAGTTGTTGCTGGTCTCTACCACATCAGGCATCTCTGGAATCACGCGATATACGCCGTGAGGGCAAGCCGTGATGGCATGTATCAAGAAGTCTTGTACATCCTCGGGCAGTTCGGTCGCAGGACACGCCACTTCCTCTGCACTAAAACGGATATTGTCCTCCACACCATCATACTCCGCCACAAACAGGTCTTCGCACTCAGCTACAAGATCCATGATATCCTCTACACCCTCTGCAGGTACAGTGATGATAGCCGAAGCCTCGCGTGGAATAGCGTTGCGCAAACTGCCACCTTCCACACTTGCCAAGCGTGCTTCGTAGTTAGCCACAGCCTCTTTCAAGAAACGGAAGAGCAGTTTGTTGGCATTGGCGCGTTGTAGGTGAATATCGCAACCCGAGTGACCGCCTTTCAGACCAGTAACACTCACCTTAACAGCCACATCGCCTTCTTCCACCTCTACTGGGGTGTAAGCAAACTTTGCAGTAGTATCCACACCACCTGCGCAGCCTACATACAATTCGCCTTCTGCCTCCGAGTCAAGGTTCAGCAGATATTTACCTTGCAGCATACCACCTTCAAGAGCAAACGCGCCGTACATACCAGTCTCCTCGTCCACTGTCACGAGTACCTCCAATGGTGGGTGTACCACCGATTTGTCAGCCAATATCGCCATAGCCGCTGCCACGCCAATACCATTATCTGCGCCCAGCGTAGTGCCCTTTGCAGTTACCCATTCGCCATCCACATAGGCTTCAATAGGGTCTTTCTCAAAGTCAAACACAGTGTCGTTGTTCTTTTGTGGCACCATATCGCTGTGTCCTTGTAGGATAACACCTGGATGATCTTCGTAGCCAGGGCTGGCTGGTTTGCGAATAATCACATTGCCCATACTATCCACAATAGTTTCCAAACCGAGTGAGCGACCATAGTCTGCCAAGAAGGCAGTTATTGCTTCTTTCTTGCCCGATGGGCGAGGGATTTGAGTAAGGCTATAGAAGTTGCTCCATACGCCTTGAGGTTGTAAGTTCTTCATATCTATCTTCAATTAAATTATATCCTTGCTTTAACTTTTACCCTACCGTCATTTCTCCGCACACAGACATAGAGAGTAGGTGTTTTACTTTCTCAATATCATTGCCATACTCACCCAGCACATGCATCATTTTGGTTAGCAGTGCCTCGGTAGTAATATCGTAGCCTGATACTACGCCTGCTTTCATTAGGTTGAGGCTCACGGCGTATTGTCCCATAGTCACTGAACCTGTGTTGCATTGTGTCTTATTCACAATCACCACTCCACGATCCACCGCAGCGCGCAATCGCCTATATAGCCACTCGTGTGTGGGGGCGTTACCCGAGCCAAAGGTCTCCAATACCACTCCGCGCAGGCTGGGTATATCCAGCACCGCAGCTACCACCTCTTCGGTGATACCTGGGAATAGTTTCAATATCGCCACGCGCGTATCAAATCGCTCGAATACATGTAGCGGACGCGCTGTATTGCCCATAGGTTCAATCTGTTGACGATTATATGTAATATGAACGCCCGCGCGCGCGAGGGCAGGATAGTTGTAGGAGTTGAATGCCGAGAAATGCTCGGCATTGCGCTTGGTCGCACGATTGCCACGATACAATTGACCGTCCATATACAATGTCACCTCAGGCACGATAGCATAGCCATCTTTATCTTTAGCGGCTGCTATCTCAATAGCAGTCAGCAGGTTTTCTTTCGCATCCGAACGCAATACGCCCACTGGCAACTGGCTACCTGTAAATACCACAGGCTTGCACAGGTTATCGAACATAAAACTCAATGCCGATGCCGAATAGGCCATGGTGTCAGTACCGTGCAAAATGACAAAACCGTCATACGCATCGTAGTTCTCTTTTACCACACGCGCCATTTGTCGCCAGTTGTCGGGGTTTAGATCCGAGGAGTCTAACAATGGCTCAAACGGAATCATATCCACTTGAATATCACCTGCAAACAATTCTGGCACAAAGGCTTTGAATGTCTGCATATCCGCAGGGTGCAATGCGCCTGTTTCGGCATCGCGCACCATTGAGATGGTGCCACCCGTGAAAAGAAGCAATACTTTCATATCCCAAAATTTGGTTACAAAGGTAAAACTTTTTTTTCATATATGCAAAGTATCGCAACACTTTTTCATTTTTTATGGCCAAGATACAAAAATTTTTATCTTTGGCATAGTATTTGTAAACAAACACATGACCATTTTTTTATATAACTATGACTATGACCACTCATATACTTATCGCGGAGGATGATATCAACCTCAGCACGATTTTGGCAGACTACCTGCAAAGCAAAGATTATACTACTCAAATAGCCACCAACGGACAAGAGGCTTGGGACTTGTTGTCGAGCAAGCATTTCGATATACTGCTTACTGACATCAGCATGCCGAAGATGAATGGTTGGCAACTGCTCAAGCACCTGCGTGATAGCAATAATACCATACCTGTAATTATCATCAGTGCCAAAAACGACCGCGAAGATATCATCAAGGGCTATCAGTTGGGTTGTGATGATTACATGACAAAGCCCTATTCCATGGATATCCTTATCTGCAAGATTGAGGCTATCCTACGCCGCGTAAAAGCAGGTAGTGCTTCCGATGAGATGCATTTTGACCTCAACGGTCTTCCATTTGATGCAGTTCGCCAAATGCTGGGCGATAAGCGCCTCAGTTCGCGTGAGAACGAATTGCTATTGATGCTGTGTCAAAACATAGGGCAGACGGTGGAGAGAAGTCGTATTTTGATGAGCCTGTGGGGCAGCGATACATATTTCAATGCTCGCTCGCTGAGTGTATATGTCAATCACCTGCGCAACTATCTTGGCAAAGATAGTTTGGTAAAAATACTCAGCGTACACGGGAAAGGCTATAAATTGGTCATTATGAACGAAAAAACAACAAAAACAGAAGAATAATCGACCTTTTATTGTAGTTTGGCACGGTATTTGTAAGTGATAAATCAAAGCGCAAGTAATTGTGTTATTAATAAATAGTGTTTTTCATAATGAGAAAAGAGTTCGATGTGATATCGCGCTCTTTTTTTTGTATAACCCTTGCATATATCACAAAAAAGTATTACCTTTGCACGCAAAACTCAAAATAGTAAATTGTAAATAGTCAAATTCTAAATCCCATGCGTTATATTTCTCCTTCTCTTTTGGCTGCCGACTTCGGCAACTTGCAACGCGAGTGCGAAATGATCAACCGCAGTTCTGCGGAGTGGTTGCATATTGATGTGATGGACGGTGTCTTTGTGCCCAACATATCCTTTGGATTCCCTGTGATGAAAGCTGTAGCCAAACATTGCACCAAACCACTGGATGTGCACCTCATGATTACCGAGCCTGAAAAGTATGTGGAGCGTTTCTGCAAGGCTGGAGCGTATAGCGTGGGCTTCCATATCGAGGCTACCGACAAACCTATGGAGACCATCCGTATCATCCGCGAGCAGGGCGTCAAGACCTGCCTGACGATCAATCCCAAGACCGACATTCATGCCCTTGACCCTTACTTGGGCGAAGTGGATATGGTGCTGCTAATGTCTGTCGAAGCGGGCTACGGAGGGCAGTCGTTTATCCCCGAATCCATTGACCGTCTGCGCTATTTGCGCGAGACAATTGACAGCCGTGGACTGAAGACTCTAATCGAAGTGGATGGCGGTATTAACACCAAGAACGCCTCCCTGCTTTGGGAAGCAGGCGCGGATATATTGGTAGCAGGTAGTGCAGTCTTCCAAGCCAAAGACCCTATTGCGACTATTGACCAACTCAAGCAATGAAGTGGCTGGCAGCACATACATGGCTGCTCATACTCGTCCCGCTGATAGCAGGCATATTGCTATGCTATCATACACAGTTTCCCATTAATCTTTTGGCTGATACTGAAGTTGATTACCTCAACCGCGATACAGTTTTATGCCTGCACCTTGTAAGCGAAGGGCAAGAACGCAGCAAGACCATTCGCTATACCGCTGAGGCTTCGGATGGTAGCCGATTGCTCCTTTATCTGCAAAAAGACACGCTACTGCCCACGCTCGGCGATGTGCTATTGGTGCAGACTATTGTAAAACGCGGTGATACACTTGGCACTTTCGACTACGGTCATTACCTGCGCTTGCAGGGATTAGTGGGGAGTGCATGGGCCAACACCCGCAACTGGCAAGTAATTGACCACAAACCCATTCGCACGCTTCGAGCCACCGCCGAACGCTACCAACGATGGCTACACCAGCGATATACCCAATTAGGCATTCTCGACCGCGAGTTAGGAATACTCTCTGCTCTCACGCTCGGTTACCGCGAGGAATTGGACAAGACCGTGAAACAGAGTTTCTCAGCCTCGGGGGCCATGCATATATTGGCGGTCAGCGGACTGCACACAGGTATCGTGTGGGGAATGATTGTGTGGATACTGACTTTGGGCGGGTGCGCAAAACCATTATACGACCAACGCGTTTGGCAATGCATACTAACCACGCTCACCTTAATAGTATTGTGGGCATACGCCTTTATCACAGGACTCAGCCCGTCCGTAATGCGAAGCGCACTAATGGTAACATGGATAGAGATAGCATGGCTATTCAGGAGGCATGCCATTAATATCAACACCCTATCAGCAGCAGCGGTAATCATATTGGTTATTAACCCATTGGCATTGTGGAGTGTGAGTTTTCAGTTGAGTTTCGCGGCAGTAGCATTGCTCATTACAGTGGGAGGCTGGTGGCAACGGCACATGGTATTGTATGGCAAATGGCGACAATATATAGGCGGACTACTCATTATGTCTTTTGCGGCACAGATAGGCGTGTTGCCCTTGTCGCTGCATTACTTCGGGCAAACGAGCAACTATTTCGTGCTGACCAACTTAGTGGTAATACCCGCAGCGTTTGTGTTGTTGTTATTAGGTATGGGATCGTTGGCAATGTCGTGGTGTGTAGTAGGCGGATGGCTGGCAAAAGCAGCGCAATGGTGTACTTACGGACTGCGTGAGTTCGTGGAATGGATAGAGGGGTTGCCTTATGCTACTACGCATATTGAGTTGAGTGCTGTCTCGGCAGCATGTTGCTACGGAGCCATTGTTTGCGCCATACTCATGTTGCGAGGCAAAGAGGTGCATTGGTGGTGGCTCATAGGCGTAGTGGGCTGTTTGGCTGCCACCCTCGCCTTTAACCAATAATGGTATTCCGGACGCCGGCTCCCGGATGCCAAAACAAACAATGGGTCCCCGGTTCCCAGATGCCGGACGCCAAAACAAACAATGGATCCCCGGTCGCCGGATCCCGGACGCCCAAAAAAAGAACTTATGAAACAATATACCCTTTCCGAACTCTGCTACTGCATCGACGAAGCCCTGAGCATGGAACTCGATGCCTCCTACTGGGTGCGCGCCGAGATTGCTTCGCTTACCGAGCGAGGGCACTGCTACATGGAGTTGGTAGAGAAAGCCAAGAACAACGCTATCGCTGCCAAACTGCGCGCCACTTGTTGGCAACACACCTACCACCTCTTGGCTGCCTATTTCGCCAACGAGACGGGGCAGACCCTATCCATAGGCATGCAGGTGCTATTACAGGTAGAAGTCAGTTTCCATGCAGTCTATGGTCTAAGTCTGAATGTCGTGGGCATTGACCCCACCTTCACATTAGGCGATATGGCACGCCAACGCCAACTGACTATTCAACGCCTGCAAGAAGATGGCGTAATGGATCTGCAGAAGGCATTGCTGATGCCCAACCTACCTCGCCGCGTGGCGGTCATTTCTGCTGCCGATGCGGCTGGATATGGTGACTTCTGCCACCAGTTGCAGCACAACAGCAGTGGTTTTCTGTTCCGCACCCAACTCTTCCCGGCTGTCATGCAGGGTGAGCAGTCGCCTGCCTCTATTATTGCTGCCTTACAACAGATTGCCGCAGAGGTAGAGCAATACGATGTAGTGGTGATTGTGCGTGGTGGCGGTGCCACTACCGATCTCAGGAACTTCGATGACTACAGTTTGGCGTTTCATTGTGCCAATTTCCCGTTGCCGATTATCGCAGGTGTGGGGCACACGCGCGATGTGAGTGTGGTGGATATGGTGGTGCACACCTCTGTCAAAACCCCTACGGCGGCGGCCGAGTGGCTTATCAACACCATGCAAGTACAAGCCGATCGTATAGGCGAACTCTACCTGCGCCTGCAGCGTGTCGCGCAATACGCTATCCGCAAGCAGCAAAACAAATTGGATGCTCTATGGCAATCCATGCGTTTTGCAACCCAAAGGCGCCTGCACAAACAGCGCACACAACTCGAACTTTGGAACAAGACTATCGCGCTCCATTCGCCCGAGCGCATCTATCGCATGGGCTATACCCTCACAACCGTTAATGGCAAGATCGTCAAGAGCATAAACGATGTACAGGCAGGCGAACAACTGCTCACCCATACCGCCGATGGCATAATCACCTCAGAGGTAAAAGGCTAATAAATACTACTAATACATCTCCTTTTGTTTTTGCCCACCAATGCAGCATGCTGCATTCATTTGGGCAAAAAACAAAAGATACCATCTTGATTTTTAAATATTTTTGTAGCGAAGCGTATTTTTGTATAAAAAACATAATTTTCATATATGTCATCTTCAACAAAAAACAAACCCATTATCTTCCTACTCACACCCCAGCAATGGTTGGGTCTTCTGATATTGCTCATATTGGCTGGTGCTACGCTTTTCTTCTTGCACCGTTTCCAGCCAACAACCGACCCCTCGCTACAGTTCGCCGACTCCACCCTTACCGTTTTTACTCATCACCAAGCCCAACACGACAGCCTCCGCCGAGCCGCATGGCGTCAACAGCACCCACGCGACACCATTGCTCTTCACCTGCAACCCTTCGATCCCAATACGGCGGACAGCAGCACCTTGGTACACCTTGGGCTTAAACCGTGGCAAGCCAGCAACATGCTCAAGTACCGTGCTAAGAACGGCCGCTACCGCCAAGCCGAAGACCTCAAAAAACTCTACGGTATGACCGATAGCATGTATCAGGCACTCTCGCCTTATATTCAAATTGACACGGTGGCACTTCGCCAACACCGCGATAGCTTGCGACAGAGTTATAGGGACACCCTTCCTACAGGCACTCGGCCGTGTCATGTCAGCCACAAGCGCGATACTATCCTCAACCTACGCACGGCGGATACTACTGAACTGAAGATGATTCGTGGTATTGGCTCTTATCGTGCCAAGCAGATTGTGCGTTATCGCGAGCAGTTAGGTGGGTTTGCTTCGGTGGAGCAACTACGCGAAATCAAAGCCCTGCAACCGCTATGGGCTGATAGTCTTTCGGCAGATAGTCTTCTCCAACACTTTCTATTGGATAGTATCAAGGTGGAGCCCTTGCGAGTGAATAGCGCACGCCCTGAAGTGCTGCAACGGCATCCTTATCTCTCTTTTGAGCAAGCCAAAGCCATATATGAACTCCGTCGCCGAAAGATTCGTTTGGATAATATCAACCAACTGCAACACCTAAACTGCCTGTCCGAACGCGACCTCCGCCGCCTCCAACCCTATTTGAGTTTCGAGTAGTTGCGTTTTCTTCTTCCTTTGTTTCCTGGTCGCTTGGTTTCTTGGTTCCCTTGGGCTCTTGATCGCTTGGTTGCCTGGTCTCCTTGGTTTCCTCGACAGTTTGGTCTCCCTGGCTGCCTGGTTTCTTTGGCTGCTTGGTGGCTTATTTTCTTGGATTTATGGCAAAAAATCAAAAAAAACACCTTTTTTCTTGCATATATGGATTATTTTTTGTACCTTTGCGGCGTAATTGAGAAAGAAGGCTTGTTTTTTTAGTACAAGTGGTTAAAATCTATTACTAATATCTACCAAAGTTAAGGGATATAACTTTTCTACGGGATAGAAAGCCCTGACTTTTCTAAAAGGCATTTCTGCCTACAACATAATGGCCGCTGAATGTTCAACAGCGAGTTCAGAATCCTTCCTTGTCGAGACCAATAGGTCTTAGGATTTGGGAACCAATAGGTTCATGGATTGTAATCTGATGCAATGCTCTGCAATGTGTCGGACTGGAAAAGACGCGCTATAGCGCAGCATAGGAGAAATACGCTTACAGCGATAGGAAGCGAAAAACGAGTAACTAATAATCTATTAAATTATACTGTTATGAAAAAGACAAACTTATCTTCAGCTTCTGGGAGCAAGGCTCCTCGCCTGATCAAAATCGGATTGGTATTAAGTGTGCATCTAACAACTCAAAAGGAGGAGGGTGATACCAGACATCCTACTCCTAATATCGAGAAGAGCTGCAACATGCTGCTGCCCGACAAATACGCGCAGTATATCACTACCAACTACAACATTGATGCCATCGGCAAGCGCTTGGTGTACGAAGCCAACAACGCGGCTACCAAGCAACAATTTGTCGTAGCATTGGAGCATATCGTAAAGACAGAAAACAACTTTCGTTTTATACCCACGCTGTCGAACGCGAAAAAAGCCCAATTTTGCAACATGATCTTGGCTGAATATGGATACCAAGGCAATAAGTGCAAAAATATCACTCTCGATGACTTCGCGCGTCACTCCTTCGTACTCGGCAACTCGTAGCCTACCAAAACAAATTCGCCATTTATGCTCCAACATAAATGGCGAATTTCTTTTTATAGCTTCCAGCGAAGCACTAACCATATTACGATGATTGCCAATCCAATCCACAAAATCAATGTACTCCACTTATAGAACATTGGCACATATCGTTCAGGCGGTCGTTCGACCACTCTCTCGCGCCATTCAGTCACAATCACAGTGTCGCTTTGGGTGGATAATTGTGCTTTTACATTGGCTTCAGCGCGCTCCCGATAAACCTCTTTGGTGATATACACGGTGTCATGCACTATTCGTTCTCGAATGATTACCGAGTCCTTTTGCTTTAGCACGGCGTGACTTACATCACTTTCTCGATCCGAATGTACGATGGCAGAAAAAACGGTATCCTTCTGCTGCTGCACGTTCATCGAGGACATGCTGCTGCAACTCACGAGGACAAGGGGTATCATACCCAGAATCAGTATCTGGACGATACTCATTGACTTCCAAAATAACTTCTTCATGTTCTTGTTGGGATTTTAGAATTAAATCTGTTAGGGATTTTTCTTTCTCCGCAGGCACCAGCACGCACCCTGTTGAATGTTCAGGCTTCGTTCCACGGTGGAACCGAATCCCCGAACGGTTGGGGACATTCTGCACAATGGGCAGCAGCCTCTTGAACTTTGGCGACATGGTCACCACTACATGGTAGCACAGCGGCAATATCGCGTACCCAACGCGCTCCAGCGTGTCGCAGAAATACTCGCCGTCTATCAGTAATCGCCCTCTGATGGCATCGCCTGTCGGTTCATTTCTCATCAATCGTATATACATAATTTTCTTGGTTTTTAGTTATTATCTCCTTGACTTCGGCAGAGAGCCCAACTATTCTGAGTTCCGTTTCCATCCGTGCTCGTCCGTGGGAGGTCTTTACTCCTTGTAACGGTACTTATAATCAATGCCAGTCAGCGAACCGATAAAGGTCAGTATTTCGCCAAAGGCAATCAGTACAGATTGGTCGATCACGCCCAAGGGAGGGGTACAAAAACCTGCCAACAGCATCATGCACCCGAAGGTGCACAATGCTATCGCAGCTGTTAGTTGTGTGCGTTTCATATCAAGAAGCAATTCTTACGCGTTTTGCTCATCATACTCCTCCGCACACAAGTGCCATACATACTTACGCAATGTATCGTACTTGCTTTGTGCCTTATACGCCAATTGGTCTTGCATCATTTGGTTTGGATCTGCCAAACGCGCGTTCACCATTGCTGCCACAGCAGCGAACTTGGTACGGTGGTCTTTCTCCGCTTGACTGATAGGATGATCTTTGAGGTTGCGTTTGCCAGTCGTAGAGCAACCGCGACGGCGGTTGCCCCAGTTACGGGTAACAGCGACGAATTTCTCTTTCTTTCCGAAGATTTTGCCTGAGGCATTGTCCACAGGCGCAAGATAACTAATTGTTCCAGCCATAATTGTAAGGATTTTAAGAATGAATGATTAAGGTTTACTCTGCGATTAAATCGCCGTTTTTGTCATACATAGGACTAATCTTGTGGAAGATATATCCACTGAGCGAGCCGATGCGATGTTGGGCATTGAAGGCTTTTGCATACGATGCACATTGCTCATCGTCTGCCATGATTGCCTGTACTGCTGCACGTACTTTCGCAAAGCGTACTTGGGCTACCTTTTGTGCTTCACTTGGGCTTGCATTACTTGGGTTACAAATCATACCGGTAGATACACTACCTGTCTGACGGTTAGTGCGAAAATACATGTCACTGTGTTCGCACACTTTGCCGCTCATACTAGCGACAATGGAGATGGGTTTAATTTTACTCATAGCGATTAATCTGTTTGGGTTGTTTTTCTTTGACAATTGCCCCATTTTTTTTTGGGGGGGATAACCAGCGCTGTTTTCAATTGACACTGCAAAGGTAAGCATATTTCCCTCCTCCGAACCACTTTCCTCGCCCTTTCTCCGCTTATCCCAAACATAATCGCCAATGATTTCTATAAGTTCGTGCTATTCGCCATTTAACCCAAAACGGTCATTAGATTTTGTAAATGTTATCAAGTGATTTTTGAGTAGGTTTTTCAGCTTCTTTGAAGGAACGTAGCGAGCTACGCGACTGAAAAAAGATGAAAAAGATACCAAAAAGGATTGATAACATGCAAAAAGTCAATGTTTACATCCATATTTGGAATTAGTTACGGTCTAATGACCGATTTGGGTTTAATAATGTGGGGGTATTTTGATTCTCTGTGTCCCTTATCCTACTTCTATTATTCACATATTTTTCACATCAAAAAAGCATATTTGCCCATTTTTACACAGCGTTCACACATATATTCCATTGATATTGTGCAGGTTACAGAAAAACACTACCTTTGCACCAGAAATCACAAAAAATCCGTTATAATATGAAAACTGTAACCAATCGCCAACAACTTGCCTGTAACTACATTCAGGACAACTACACTGCTTTCAACCGCCTGCGTTTTGATACCATTGCGCAGAAAGTGCAAATCCTCAGACCCGACCCCGAAACGGGTGAAGAACATTGGTGTTATCTCACAAACGCTGACATCAATTCCATCGTATGCGATGCATGTGCCGAAACAGGGGCTGCTATCACATCACGCGAAGTCTTGACTGTACTCAACGCAGGGGCTTCATATATACCACGCGTCCACCCATTGCGCGACTATGTCAATAGCCTATCTGCCTACACCCCAGAACAGACAGATTGGATTGACTTTGTCGCACAATATGTACAAGTAGCACCTAAATCGGAGGACAAATGGCGCATCTGCTTCAAAAAATGGTTCGTAGGAATGGTGGCGGCATGGATCAAACCCGATAACGTCAATCAATCCGTCCTCGTTCTTGTTGGACAACAAGGAATCTACAAAACTACTTTTCTTGAGCATCTCATACCTCCCTTCCTTCGTGAGTATTGTTGTAAGATGTCCAACTGTAGTCAGATTAGCAAGGACGACAAACTGCGCCTCGCTGAGTTTGGGCTCATCAATCTTGATGAACTCGATGCTATGACACCACGAGAACTCAATATCATGAAGTCCATTATTACTACCACTGATGTCACAGAGCGCGCTGCCTATGCATATACCAAGGAAAAACGCGTGCGTATTGCATCCTTTTGCGGTTCAACCAATCGTCGCGAGTTCCTAACAGACACATCGGGCAATCGACGTTTCCTACCTTTCGAATGCCTCAGTATCCGCTCGCCATACGAGACTATCTTCCCTTACGCAGGCATGTACGCCCAAGCGCGATATCTCATTGAGCATGACTTCAATTATTGGTTCGACCTCGATGATATTCAGGCACTACAAGAGCACACCGATTCCTTCCGCGCACGCGAGTCTGAAGAAGAACTCCTACCTATTCTCTTTGATCTACCTGCGGAAGGGAAAGGACATTTCCTCACTACAGCCCAAATATCAGAAAAACTCGTTACCTATGGCTTGATCAAACATCCTATGCCCCTTAACCGACTTGGCATGCTCTTATCCGCAACTGGATACAAGCAGGTACGCCAACGACTTGGCAACCAATTGTACCGCGGATGGATTGTATATCAACGCAATACCCAAGAAATTGAGGCTATGAAGCAACTGCTCAAACAATAACCTTGTGACGGCTGTGACACTTCTTTCTATAACTCTCACATGCGCGCGGGGGAGGTTTATAAAACAACTGTCATACTGGCACAACTGGCACAACATACCAACCCTAATTATTCACTTTTCTAAATTTTTACCACTATGAACCAATCTCAATTTCATTTCGCTCTCACGAGCAAGGCCACCTGGGCTGTAATGCGTAACCCTGTCCTTATCAGTATGTACATGCGCAAATGGAAACGTGCTATTAAGGCCATGGCTAAGGCTAACCCTACTCAACCACCGACTACACTCTATCGATATGTCTTTTGTTGCATCTATCCCGAGAGTTGTAAAATGAAGTACCAACCAACTAACTCTGCTCGCGTATGAAAGCCACATGTCAAATCCCCATTGCCACCATTCAAGGCTTGTTAGGCACTGGCTATTATGCTCGTATCTTGCATGGTAAGGTCATTATTCAGCGTTGTCCCACTCGCACTGCGCCTCCCACTGAGGCGCAACTGCGAGCCCGACAAATCTTCGTACAACGCTACGCGCAACAAAAAAACAACTCCTCACAATCCCCCGACCCTGCACCCTAATTCCCTATCGTTTTGCTAACGCCACCCTTACCACATCCTTACCACTCCGTTACCATACCCTTACCATTCCGTACCCTTACACCTTGCCTTTAAACTTTAAACTATCAACTTTAAACTTTAATCTTTAAACTATCAACTATTATGAGATTTTATTACAAAAACGAACTTGCTCAAGCGGCTGGTGTGAGCCGTGACACGCTACGCAAATGGCTCAAGAGCGATGCCGAGTACCTCGCTGCCAACAATGTCTCTTACAATGCCAAACTGCTCCCACCACATGTGGTCCTTTACTTATGTAAGAAGTATTGCATTGACTTGCCAAAGTGACTTTATGGCTCTATTGTGTCTATTGCTTCTACTATTTCTGTGGTTTTTCCATTCCTTGGGGGGCCGCTCGCGGCGTACTTCGCCGAGTATTCCTCGCATTTACACGCTACACCTTACACGCTACGCCAATGAAAAATCGCCTTTTGGGCGATTTTTCTTGCACATATCAAAAAAAAGCAGTACCTTTGTCTGCCATTTTGGCAGATTGCATGATACTAAACATTAAAAACCTGAAACTTTGAAATATTTAACAAGATTATGGAACAGAAGGATTTACAAACCATTAAGCAGCGATTTGGCATTATCGGTAATAGTCCCCTGCTGAATCGAGGCATAGAGGTGGCTGTGCAAGTGGCACCCACCGACCTTAGCGTACTGATTACAGGAGAAAGCGGTGTAGGAAAGGAGAACTTCCCAAAGATTATTCATGCCTATTCCCTTCGCCGTCATAAAAAAGATTCGTATTTCGCCGTAAACTGCGGTGCAATCCCTAAAGGTACATTGGAGAGCGAACTCTTCGGACACGAGAAAGGTGCCTTCACGGACGCACGAGCAGAGCGAAAAGGCTATTTCGAGATTGCCGATGGTGGCACGCTATTCTTGGATGAAGTGGGAGAATTGCCCCTCGAAACACAAGCCCAATTGCTACGCGTGTTGGAGTCGGGTGAGTTCATGCGTGTGGGATCCAGCCAAATACGCAAAACCGATGTGCGCGTGGTGGCAGCCACTAATCTGGATATGAAACGCGCTATTTCCGAAGGACGATTCCGCGAAGACCTATACTACCGCTTGAACACTGTAGAAATCAAAGTACCTGCTCTGCGTGAGCGTGCAGAGGATATACCACTCCTCTTCCGTAAGTTCGTGGTGGATTTCTGCCATAAATACAACATGCCCACTATCCAACTCACAGACGAGGCTACACAAGCTCTTAAAGCATACTACTGGCAGGGTAATATCCGCCAACTCAAGCATACCGCAGAACAAATGTGCGCGGTAGAATCTACGCGCACTATCACCGCACAGATATTGCACAAATACCTACCAGAGAATGAAATGCAAAAGGGCATTGCACTGCTGGGAGCGCATACACAAACCAGTCACGAAACTTTCATGAACGAACGCGAGTTGCTATATAAAGTGCTATTCGACATGAAGCGCGAAATGACAGAGATGCGCCAACAACTCAATGGACTGATGACCTCGCCTGCCACACCACAGCACCGCAATACCGACATGGTGGTACCCCAACACCCCGAATACGAACAAGTAGAGGATATTCAAGATGAGATAACCGAACTGATTGATACACCTATGCCCGTAGAGACGGTGGTGGAAGAAATCCCCGTAGAAGATAGCCCTATGACCACCATGGAGGCTATTGAGCGCGAGAGTATTCGCCGTGCATTGCAACGAAACAAAGGTAGCCGAAAAATGGCTGCAGCAGAACTGCATATATCCGAAAGAACATTATACCGCAAAATAAAAGAATACGACCTATGAAAACTCCCCATTATCCCTTATCCATTATCCAATACCCGCTAATCGCAGCTCTGCTGCTACTAACCTCTTGCACTATATCCTACAAGTTCAATGGCGCAAGTATAGATTATAGCAAGGTCAAGACTATCTCAGTAGCGGACTTCACCAATAACGCTGCCTTAGTGTATCCGCCTTTGGCTGTCAATCTCACTGATGGTATCAAAGACCTCTACCAACGCCAAACACGCTTGGAACAAGTACGCCGAGGCGGTAACCTCGAACTTGAAGGCGAAATCACAGGCTACAATCTCACACCTATGGCTGTATCGGCTGATAGTTATGCTGCGGAAACGAAACTCACCATTACCGTCAAAGTGCGATTTACCAACAATGTCGCACCCGAGGAGAGTTTTGAAAAGACCTACTCTGCCTACCAAACTTTTGACGCTTCACAAATGCTCAACGATGTACAAGATGAACTCTGTAACACCATGATTACTGAGATTGCAGACCAAATATACAACGATACCGTCGCAAAATGGTAAAAAATTTGGTAGTTTCAAAAAAAAGTTGTACCTTTGTCGGCTGATTGGGTTATTTACCTTTAAAACTATTAAAACTATTAAAACTTTTTAAACAATAAATTATGTACGTACTATTAACTATTTTGATTGTAATTGCAGCAGTATTGCTCGTTCTTTTGGTGTTGGTGCAAAACAGCAAAGGCGGTGGCTTGGCTGCAGGTTTCTCAAGCGGAAACCAAGTAATGGGTGCTCCTAAGACTGCTGACTTCTTGGAGAAAGCAAGTTGGACTTTGGCTGGTATTATCATTGCTTTGAGTATCCTTGCTGTTGGTTTCCACAAAAGCGCAAATGCTACTGTAGAAGAAGGTAGTGCTATTACCGAGCAAGTGCAAGAGGCTTTCGAGGCTGAGCAAGCAGCGCAAGCAGTGCCAGAGTTCGAGGCTGAGGAAGCGGCTGAGTAATCACCACTGACGGCGAAGCATTCCGCCGAGCAGAGAAATGAGCATGTAGATAGGGTAGATAAGCCCTAATACGAAAGCAGTAAAGAGGGAGACGGACGCGTCTCTCTTTTTTATGAGTGTATATTCGATAGGAAATTTCACCAACAATACCAACGGACAAAGCAGTTGCAGTACATTAGCTACCAACACAATCGCTCCACATTGCAGAATATCTTTATCCGTATATTTAGGTGCTTTGCCTGCCCAACGCATGCGTTGTTTCAGAAACGCACGCCACTCAGTATGTGGGCGTACAATTGCCTCAAAACGAGGGTCGTCAAGCACAGCAATCTTCAGCCCACGGCGCTTGAACGACTCCAATAGAAACATATCATCGCCACTTGCTATCTCGGGGTGCAGGTCTTGATACGACTCCAACCACCGCTCACGCTTTACAATCAAGTTCGCTCCGCTGCACATTACCGCATGTCCGCGCTTAGCTGTCTCAAGGGTGAGTTGCTGAATAGCCGCATACTCCGCTATCTGCAAGCGTTCGAGCAACGATGGCTTGTCGGACTCCGACTGCATCCTCAGCGGAAGAATTAGTAAATCTGTGCCTTTCGCCTCTAACCTTTCGCCTTTAACCTCTAAACTCTGCAAGATGATATCATCATCTTGCATCCACACATACTCCGTCTTAGCCGCAGAGATAAGGCGATAGAGGGCATGTTTCTTACCCTTGCCTTCATCATTAATCCCTCGCCGAGGAACGACAATAGTTATTTTATTTTCTTGTAATAGGCGATATTGTTCAAGGAACTGCGGATAGGATTTGCTAATACAAGCAGTATCATCCACTTCGTAGCCAGCAATCAATAGTGCCATTGCCATGCGATGGTCTGCGTCTGTGCGATGTTCCACCACAGCACGCAAACGGTCGGATTCCTTCAAGGGCAAAGATTCTACACCTGTAGCCTGCAACTCAATCCCCAAGCGCTCGCAAGTCAGTGCTACTGCTGGATAAAGATCAGGGCAATCCTTGAAATGTTGAATGAAGATTTTTAAGTTTTGAATTGTTTGACTGCGACAGATTCGCACTCCTTCTTTTGTGTATTGCGTTTCTACACCGAGATGGGTGAAAATGTCAGTAACAACTTTATCGCCCTGCAAAGAGTCGCGAAATAGACCAGGGAGCATAATCTCACCACCATGCAGAGCCACGTATTCGTACCAGAAGGCAGCAGACGACCAATCGCGTTCGATTTCTGAGTAAGGAGCAAGGAGCAAAGAGCAAAGATTTGTTACCTGCGTCTGATCTGTCGTTAGTAATTTGTCTTTGTTCTTGGTTCCTTGTTCCTTATTCTTTATCATCTCGCGGGTAAGTGTAATATAAGGAGAATTGCTATTGGTTTGGACATTGGCGCCAATAAGCAACAAAGCCGAAACGAACTGTGTGGATTGAGGCTGATTGAGGGTGATAAGTTGGCTCTTATCAAGTGCCTGCCCCGTAATACGCAAAGGCGGATATCCTTCTTCGCCCAAATACTCAATATCGGCACCCATGCTGCGCAACGCATCCACCAACTGACCAATAGGGCGGTGATGCATGCGCTCCACGCCGCAGAGAACAACCACTTTCCCTTCTCGCTGCGCACAATACGCAGTTAGAAATCGCGCTGCTGTTCCACAATTACCAATATCCAAGGTCAGTAGTTCATCGCCTTGCTGCTCACACGCCTGCAAGGCGCGATAGAGAATCTGCACATCGTCGGGCATATCACAAGAGACGGTCATCAGACCGTCTCCGTGTATAGCCTGCAAAATCAATAGGCGATTTGCAATGGATTTCGATATTGGCAGTTCAATGCGCATTAATTGATATCAGGCAAGAACGAATAGTCACGAGAGTAGCGCAAGTGCTGCTCGATATAACCCTCGGTATAGTCAAGAGTAACATCTGTGATATTGCCTTCCGCATCGTAATGCGCGGTATAAACAGGGTTAACAAAGCCCTTGTATGGTGCGAGGTTGAGGTGCTCGTAACGCTCCAGAATCTCCTTGTGCAAGTCCTGATCCACCTTTACAGCATATGCCTCAACCATTTCTACCGCAGCAGGATAATCGCCCTCAGAAGTAATGCGTTGAATCTCGCGAAGCAACTCACCATAGAGGCGACGGACACCTGGGTAATCATTAATCTGCAAGTAATGTTTGCCATTACGCTCAATAATTTCCACCTCCTTGTTTGCTGCGTGTTCATATACCCACTTAGCAATAAGTTGGCGGTCACGCATATGCGATTCCTCAATGTCTTTGCCTGGCTCAATACGCACAAGTTGGGTCATAAGACCATTCATCATTTGTTGGTAGTAGAAGCCCTTATATGCGTTGGTGTCGGACAATAGACCGAGTTCCACCATTTTAGGATCAGCCATATAGTACAGACCAAACAAGTCGGCACGCGCTTCCTCGATAGTAGAGGCATGCTCCTTGAGAGCGTCCTTAGTAACACCAGGCATGAGTTTACCAGAACCGTGACCTACGCACTCATGGAGGTCGGTATGCAGGTCACCACATGCCTCAGAGTGGTTGTACATTTCAATAACCTCTGGGCTAATCATAAACTCCTCGTTGAAACCATTGCCCTTGGCAGCCTCATTGTAGGCATGGGTGATATTATCAATAGTCACAGACTTAGAACCATACTCCTTGCGAATCCAGTTGGCGTTAGGCAAGTTGATACCGATAGGGGTAGCAGGATAGCAATCGCCAGCGAGGATAGCAGCAGTGATAACCTTAGCACTCACACCCTTAACTTCCTCTTTCTTGTATTTAAGATCGGTGGTAGAGTTATCCTCAAACCATTGTGCGTTATCAGAAATAATCTGTGTGCGCTTGGTAGCCTTCATATCCTTGAAATTAACAAGCGACTCCCAAGTACCTGTGATACCGAGAGGATCAGCGTATGTTTCGGTAAAGCCATTGACGAAGTCCACGCGACTGTCAAGGTCCTTCACCCATGCGATGCAGTAGCGGTTGAAGGCAGCGAGGTCGCCAGTCTTGTTGAACTCAATCATGTGCTCAAGCACTTGGCGTTGCTGATCGTTCTCGGCGAAAGCAAGGGCTTTCTCAAGGTGCTCTACTACATGGCTGAGGGCTTCGCCATACATGCCACCTACTTTGTAGGTACGCTCAACAACTTTGCCATTCTCCTTTACGAGTTTGCTATTGAGACCAATCCAAAGGGGCTCAGCAGAAGTATCTTTATGCTTTGCGTAGTATGCCTCTGCCTCGGCTTGGGTCACGCCCTCGTAGTAGTTGTTAGCAGAAGCCAAAATCAGGTCTTCGCCCGAAAGGCTCAGACTCTTAGGCATAACGGTAGGGTCAAAAATCACAGGAAGGATAGCAGGGTCATAGGTCACACCAGCCTCAGCACATGCGTTTACAAACCACTCTTGAGAGAACTCAGGTTGGAACTTGTCGGATGCGTAGTGATGGTGAATACCGTTGGCAAACCATACACGCTTGAGGTATTTCTCGAAATTGAGGAACTCAGCGGTGGTCTTGTCGCCTTGGTATTGGGTGTAAAGTGCCTCCAATGCGCGACGAATACGCAGATTATAGCGACCATTCTGATCGTAAAGAATATCACGACCGTGCAAGGCTGCTTCGGTTAGGTGATAAACGAGGGTCTTCTGTTGAAGACTGAGCGAATCGAACTCTGGCACTTGGTAGCGCAGAATCTCAAGATCATAGAATTTGTCCACAGTGTAGTTAAATGTTTGTTCTTGTTTGCAGCATGCGCTGAGTGCTACGAGCGCAAGACTGAGGATTGCTAATTTCTTCATTTTATATTCTTTCTAATACAGTTTGTACCAATTGTTTGATACGAGGTTTATAGTCGGTATTGGCAGCCTCCACTTTGCGTTGTGCGATGACGCAGCAAACGGTCATGGCTTTGTGTCCCATCAGCAAGCCAAGACCTGCGATAACACTACCTTCCATTTCATAATTCGTAATACGCTGACCTTCGTAGCGGAAGTCGGTGATACGATCATTAATATCCTTCACTGCCAAGTCCACACGCAATACGCGTCCTTGAGGACCATAAAATCCGTTGGCAGCGATAGTGCAACCACGCATCATGTCATCACCCGCAATACGATTGACCAGTTCGGGATTGGCAGCCACTACATATGGACGCGCTGCCTTAGCAGGATAGTGGATAAAATCCACGAGTGCATCCTCAAAGCCGAGATCAGCAATCTCATCACGACCTTCGTAGAAAGCCAATACGCCATCCCAACCAATGGATTTCTCGCTCACGAGGAAAGTGCCAAGTGGTATATCCTCTTGCATACCGCCACAAGTGCCGATACGCACAATTTCCAGACAACGGTGTTCCTCTTTCTCGGTACGAGTAGCAAAGTCTATATTTGCCAATGCATCCAACTCGTTTAGCACAATATCGCAGTTATCGGTGCCGATACCCGTAGAGATACACGAGATACGCTTACCTTTGTATTTGCCTGTAATGGTGTGGAACTCACGACTTTGGATATCACACTCTATGCTACCCTCATCAAAGAAACTTGCCACCATATCCACGCGACCTTGGTCGCCTACCAATATCACCTTATCCGCCAAATGCTCGGGGCGAATATGCAAGTGAAATATGCTACCATCTTCATTTATAATGAGTTGGCTAGCGGGGAATGTTTTCTTCATAGGTTAAAATAGTTTTAAAGGTTTTAAAAGTTTTAATGGTTCAAATGCTAAAGTTGCTTTTTTGTTGAGTAGATTGCGGCGCGGAGGGCGGGAGTTATGTGGTGCATAATGACCAACCGACAAGCCGCAAGATACCAACAATAA
This sequence comes from Paludibacteraceae bacterium, assembly GCA_045121435.1. Classification (GTDB taxonomy): domain Bacteria; phylum Bacteroidota; class Bacteroidia; order Bacteroidales; family Paludibacteraceae; genus Colicola. The sequence goes on from JBGVFY010000012.1 coordinate 55,929, forward strand.
GCGACTTTTTATGCTTGGCCGCCGCCGAAGGACATTGGTATAGTACTTCCTGGCGCAGGGGTGCCATTCAGTTTGATAGTACCAAACTGCTTCTCAAATTTGGCTACATTCTCTTGCAGCGCGAACAACAGTTTCTTAGTATTTTCGGGTGTCATGATAATACGCGACTTTACATTTGCGCCTTTTTGACCTGGCATCATGCATGCAAAATCCACTACAAACTCCGCAGCAGAGTGTGCTACAATCGCCAAATTAGAATAAGTACCTTCTGCCACCTCAGGCGAGAGGTTAATGTTCAATTTTTGCTCTTCCATAATTGTATTTGTTTTAGAAGTTAGACCATGTTATTGTTAGAAGTTAGACCGCTACGCTGTTAGATAAGGGATTACCAATACATATTGCGTTTGTGGAAATGTTGCGTGCCCAATATCCACAACGAAATCAGTGGTAGTATAATATCGTATGCCACAATCTCTATACCAAACAATCGACCACCCAAACGATATGCGGCTGTATTGATTACACATAGTTGCATCACCAGTCGCAACCACCACACGCCGCAGGCTACGCATATTGCCAATCCACCGCCAAACACCCCGATTGCAATCAGCAAAGCATAGAATAATCCGCGGGTCATAGGCTCCATACCCAAACGGATTTTGCTACCCAATCGATAGTGGTGCGACACAGATAAGTGACGGCGTTTTTGGTGTAACCATTCGCCCCAATGGGTTTTAGGAGTCGACCAAGTAATACTATCTCGCGAACATACAATAGCCGTATTATGGCGATTGGTTACTTTGTTCACAAACAAATCGTCATCGCCCGAGCGCTCATTGAGCAATCCACGAAAACCATCGTTGTTGAAAAAAGTATCTTTCCTATACGCTAAATTTCTGCCCACACCCATATATGGATATCGAGCAGCCGCCATGCCCAAATATTGCAAAGCAATGAACATCGTATCGTAGTTAATCAGGCTACTCAACACAGTTTTATTCTCGAAATACGCACCGTATCCCAGCACCACTTCTGTCTGTTCCCCACCCTGCACAAAGCCACTCATCATTTCGCGAATCCATTGGCGCGACTCGGGTCGGCAATCGGCATCGGTCAGCAATAGGTGGTCGTAATGCGCAGCCTTAATGCCTATAGTCAAAGCCAGTTTCTTACTGCTAATCACGCGGGCCTCTCGTGGCACGAAAGTAATATACAAGTGATTACATTGCAGCGCATACTGCTCCAGCACCTGCTGTGTATCATCTTCCGAACCATCATTCACCACAATCACCTCATAACATGGATAATCCTGATTGAGCAGCGTATGCAGATAGTCGCGCAAGTTATTTTCCTCGTTTCGTGCACACACAATCACGCTCACCTTAGGCAAATCTTCATCTACCACAGGCTGTTGCATGGCATGTTGGCGACACCAACGCCCTGCGATAGTCAAGTAACGCAGGTAGAAATAGCACTGGTAAAGCATCACCAATGCCAACGCGCCCAATAGCCAGTAATCCAAGTATGAGAACAATGTCGCCACTTTATTTCTGCTCTATCGAAAGCGCAACATGCTTTTTCAGTTTCTTGATTTTCTGTGCTTGAATCTCTTGCGCCACCATACGGCTCACCTCAGTTGCACCGGGCTCGGTCAGCAGATACTCTTGACGACGGGTGTCGGTAGAGATATTTTTGAAAAACAAGGCCGCATTATCCGCACCTACATTGTTAATCCAATCAAATGTAATACTCTCTAAATCAATCAAATCCGTCTCTTTTGCTTTCGCCACACGGCGAATCACATCGGCATATACACCCATGCGTTTCACCACAAAGCCATCCTTATAGAAAGGTTGTGCCACAGGGGTACAGAGGATTACTTTCATGCGTTTCTTTTGCAGTTGTGCCACAATATCTGCCAACTGGGTAGCCATTTCGGCAGCAGGGTAATACATATTGCCAAAGTCTTCACGGAGGTCGTTTTGCCCCAATTGCAACATCACAATATCACCAGGACGACATTTGTCCATAATCTTTTTCAATCGTCCATCCACCAGTGTATGCGTACTTTCTCCTGCTTGGGCAAAGTTCAGCACTTCCACCTTATCCGTAAACACGCTTGATAGTTTTTCGCCCCAACCGCGCACATCAGGGTTAGCGATACTATGGGGTGCCATAGAGGCATCACCAATCAATACCAATCGCTCTTTTGCCACACACATCAATGGCAAACTGAGCGCAACAAACATACTAAGTAAAATCTTTTTCATATATCCTTGCCTTTAAACTTATTTTCTTGCCTTTAAACTCTAAACTCAAAACTACTCCTCATACACAAGACACACATTATCCACCCAAAGAGTATTGCCCTCATGACCTTCAAATGCTTCCATTTTACCACTTGTAATCACAATGACCATGTGCGTTACCTCCAATGTTTCATCCCAACCCTCCTCCTGAATGGGTGTGATTTTGCCTTTTGAGTTCGTAGCGCGTTCTATGCCTTTGAAGCCCATATAGTCACGATACCATTCCTCGCCCGTAATATCACCATAGTGGATAGGCACACGGTGTCCGTTCACCCATTCCAACTGCGATTTCGAGAAACGCTCGTAGCCTGTTCCTACGCGAATGGCATGTATTTTGCCCTTCTCATCTTCCCAACGGTGTTGCAGATAGATATATGCTTCTGCCTCATCTATCTCGCCATTCTCAAACTCGCGTTTCTTGGGTTTGGCAGTGCCTTTGGCATACCAATACCAGTTCTCCTGCTCCACCACGCACTTATAATCGAACATCAACGCACTTGGGCGACTTGTGAAAGGTACACCAAAGTCAATATTCTGATAAGGATCGGCCGCTGTAGTGATAGGCTCGACATTCCTACCTGTAAATAATGTTCCCGACACAAGCACCTGAATATCAATCATTCCCATTACGCGAACCCCCAACATATCCACATCCAATCGACAACATGTCCCGCCCTCCTCTCTTGCTTCGGGACGCATGGTTCCTGCGGCTTTCTCAATGCCCACCACATTGGCATACGCATTACTGGTGGACCAAGGGTTGCCATTTTGACCGTAAATATAGGGCCCATTCTCGCGAATCGTATCCGTTGGTGCGAGACAATACAGCGTTTTTGTTTGTCCGCCCAATAGTTTCGATTCTTTGATATATCGCACTGTCCATTGCTCCATATCGCCGAATGGCAGGGGCTCTACGCGTTCAGCCAGCAGGGACAACGACAGCACCAATAGTGGTAAGAAGAGTACTTTTTTCATGTATCTATTACATTTATTCATTAAATTATCCAAAAAACGCGCAAAGTTACTACTTTTTTTTGATATATGCAATTTTTTTTGTAATTTTGCGCGTTTATTTAAGTTACCTATGAATACATTGGGCAAATATTTTGCGTTCACCTCTTTTGGAGAGTCGCATGGTCGGGCTATAGGCGGCGTGCTGGACGGCGTGCCCGCTGGTATTCATATTGACTTCGCACTCATACAAAAGGAATTAGATAGAAGGGCTGGGCGCAAAGAGGCGAAAGGCGAGAGGCAAGAGGCAGGGGTGTCGTCACGCGCTTTGCGCGAGGCAGATGAGGTGGAGTGGCTGAGTGGCGTGATAGATGGCGTGACATTGGGCACACCGATTGCTTTTATCATTCGCAATCGCGATGCGCGTCCAGAAGACTACGAATGGCTGAAGCACTCATATCGTATCGGACATGCCGACCGCGTCTATCAAGAGAAGTATGGTATCCGCGACCATCGCGGTGGGGGGCGTGCTTCGGCGCGCGAGACAGCCTCGCGCGTAGTAGCAGGAGCCATAGCCAAACAACTATTAGCAGAAAAAAACATACATATCCATGCAGAATTGGTGCAGGTGGGAGAGAAAACCAATCCTGCTGATTTTGAAGAATATATCCAGCAGATACGCCAACAAGGCGACAGCATTGGTGGCATTGTGGAATGTCGAATAACAGGCATAACAGTCGGCGTAGGTGAGCCTATTTTCGACAAACTGCAAAGCCATCTTGCTTTTGCCATGATGAGTATCAATGCCTGCAAGGGCTTTGAATATGGTTCGGGATTCACACATGTAGGCAAAACAGGGAGCGAAATGTATCTCACGAATAATCAAACACTTATATCGGGTGGCATAGCAGGTGGAATCAGCGATGGCACACCCATTGTCTTCCGCTGCGTATTCAAACCTACGGCCTCTAATAAAAAGACATTTGAGGCCGCCTACCCTCACCCCCTCCCTAAAGGGAAGGGTGTAATGCAAGGTAGGCACGATGCTTGCGTGGCAGTACGCGCAGTGCCTGTGGTAGAAGCCATGGCTGCATTGGTATTAGTAGATATGATAAATAATAAGTTAGGAGTGAAAGGTGAGGAGTGAGAGGTTAGAAGTGAGAGGTGAGGAGTGAGAGGTTAGAAGGCAGATACGAATTGGTATGCTTTTTGCTGTAAGCATATAGGTACAAAAAAAACTTACTACAATGAAACGAATTCAATTACGGTGTATCTTGTTTACACTGCTTTTTGTGACCACTACTTGGGCAATGGCGCAACATACACTTTCAGGCACCGTCCTCTCCAAGACGGATAACGCCCCAGTGGAAATGGCTACGGTACGGCTATTCTCCTACCAGCGCACACAAGGTTTCAACCCCGAAACAGGCAAAGCAGTCATGGACTCCACCTTGGTGCAAGGTGCACAAACGACCTACGATGGTATGTTTGTTCTCACAAATATCCCACAAGGGAAATACCGCCTTATCATATCTTCCGTGGGATTCAACGAAGTCACCAAAGAAATAGAAATGCCTAATAATCACTTAGATATACCACACATTCGTCTAACCGAACAAGTACAACACCTTGCCGAAGTCAGTGTGCAAGGCAAGGCCGCCGAGATGACCGTCAAGGGCGATACCATAGAGTACAACACCGCCGCCTACCAAGTCAGCGAGACTGCCAATGTGGAAGATTTGCTGAAGAAAATGAATGGTGTCGAGGTGGACAAAGAAGGCAATGTAACTATCAATGGCGAAGAAATCAAAGCCGTGCGCATTGACGGAAAGAAATTCTTTGGCAACGATGTACAGACTGCTACCAAGAATATCCCTGCGGACATGATTGACAAGATTCAGGTGATTGATGAGAAAAGCGATATGGCTAAACTCACAGGCTTTGAGGACGATGACACCGAGCGTATCATTAACCTCAGCCTAAAGAAAAACCGCAAGCAGGGCATTTTTGGTAATTACTCGGGTGCTTTGGGTGCAGACCTTGTGGCAGATAATGGCAAGTGGTTTGGCTATGACAAGCAATTCTTTGCCAATGACTTTCGCTATGGTGCCAATATATTTACCAACCTCTTGTTGGGCGAGAGCCAAACCACTATCGTGGGTAGTGCCAACAACACCAACGAGATTCGCTCTATGCGCGGTCGCGGACCTTTTGGCGGACAAAACGCAGGTATCACCGCCGCAGAGAACTTGGGCGTAAACACCAATCTGGATTTGACGGGCAGGTTGGACAAGAAAGATAGCAAAACCGAACTGCTATTAGGTGGTGACGCTTCGTTCAACCACTCCAACAACGACACACGAACCATCTCAAACAAAGAGAGTTATAGCGAAGAGGCTACCTATATTGATCAAGACTCTACGGTGAAACTGAGCCAATCGTGGGACGCACAAATGCGCCTTGAAATGGAGTATCAAATCGACTCGATGAATAAGATTATCCTCCGTCCGCAAATCAGTTATACCCACTCTACCTATGCCCAAACCAATGATTATACTTTCGACCGCGACTCAGTGCGTATCAATGATGGTTATCAGAACAAGAACAGCCTGCAAGAGGATATCAACGCAGCGTTGCGCGCCACTTACAACCACAAGTTTGCCAAAGCAGGACGCACGCTGACAATGCAGGGTAATGTGAATTTCAAGAACAGCAAAGGCAAGACCGATACCTACGCTTGGGATAGAATGATAAATGCGGCATTGGTGGACCAATACACATTGTCGGACAACAACGCTCTCAGTTATTCGCTCCGTGCCTCGTATGTCGAGCCTCTGTCGCGTAACAACAACGAGAAGAAAAATGCACACTTCTTGGAGATGGCTGTTGGTTTGTCAGGTAGCAACCGCAACTCAGTGAAAGACCAATACTCTATGGACTCTATCACAGGTGATTATCAATATGATAGCGTATATTCGAACACGCTGAGTAACAATATGTACACCGAACAGTTGGAGGTGAACTACCGTTGGGTAAGCGAAAAAATAGACTTGACAGCAGGCGCGCGTGTATTGGCTACACAGACATATTCGCAAACCTATTATGGCGGTCTTCTCGCGCGCGATACCTTATACAATAGGTGGAACTGGTCGCCCAACTTACGATTCCGTTATAAGTTCGGCAGGAAAGAGTTTGCCCGTATCGTATATCGTGGTCATGTGAATCAACCCAGTATCCAGCAGATGGAGCCTGTGCGCAACAACTCGGACGCAATGAACGAAACGGTGGGTAACTTAGGTTTGAATCCTACGTTCAACCACAATTTGTTCGCCATGTATTCCAGTTTCAACCAGGATAAGTTCTCCAGTTTCATGACGGGTTTACGCGCTAACCTTACGCAGGATGCCTTGGTGAATAACACCATTTACGACCAAACGGGCAAACGCTACATGCAGACGGTGAATGCCGATATGTTACCATGGAATATAGGTTGGGATATGATGTCCAATACGCCTTTCTACAAGAAAATGTTTCAGTTCCATTCGCGTACTGCTATTAGTTACAACCAACGCGTAGCATATGTGTTGCGCGAGCAGGATGCCAATGCGATAGCGGAACTAATCGCCCAAAACCAACTGCCATTGGGCGATGCTTCGAAGACGGGCAATTTCCGAATAAGTAGCGACTTGGCATTGCGTTTCACGCACAGCATTGTGGATATAGGTATCAAGAACACAAATATCTATTCGCTGACTCACAACTCACTCAACAAGAAGAATATCAGCCATGTAGGTGATTGGATTGTGACGGGTGATGTGACCTTCCATTTGCCTAAGTCATGGAACATTGCCACGGACATTAGTTACACTTCACGCTATGGTTATGAGGGGCTGAGCGATGTGAATGAGGTGGTATGGAATGCGTCTATCGACAAATCGTGGAACAATGCTACATTGACATTGAAAGTGTATGACCTGCTGCATGATAAGAAGAATATCGTTCAGACGGTTAGTGAGAACTCGGTTAGTTACCAAAAGTTTAATACATTGCCTACTTATGCAATGCTGACCTTTACCTATAAACTCAACCGCATGGGCGGTTTGAAGGCCAAAGGTGCCGCGGCATGGCAGCAGCAAATGATAGAAGGTGGCGGTATGCCTGGTGGTGGAACTCCTCCACCTCCTCCAAGTGGCGGTACCCCTCCGCCAATGCCTCCTCGATAATAGGGGAATAGTGCGCTTATTGTGCGTTTATTGTGCGTCTATTGTGCGTGAATAGTGCGTGTATTGTGCGTATATAGTGCGTAAAACGCAAGAGAGAAACTAGGAGATTTCTCCCCAATTGCCAGCAGCGATTCGCAGATAGTCGAGTCGCTGTTTGTATATACGGTTGTGCATTTGCTCCAACAACGGATCCGCATCCAAAATATCCATTGCCGCCTGACGCGCCAACTCAAGCAGTTGTCCATCCGTACTAAGACTCGCGATATGTAGTTCAAATGGCAAGCCTGATTGCTGTGTGCCCTCTAAGTCTCCAGGACCGCGCAACTGCAAATCAGCCTCAGCAATGCGGAATCCATCGTTGGTCGCCACCATGATATCCATACGTTTGCGTGTGTCCTTACTCATTTCCACGCGCGTAAGCAAGATACAATAGCTTTGTTCTGCACCACGGCCTACACGACCGCGCAGTTGGTGCAACTGGCTGAGCCCAAAGCGCTCGGCATTCTCTATGATCATCACACTGGCATTCGGCACATTCACACCCACCTCAATCACGGTCGTTGCGACTAGAATCTGCGTTTCGCCAGAGACAAAACGCTGCATCTGCTCATCCTTATCCTTCGCCTTCATTTGACCATGCACCATTGAGATACGATACTCAGGGAAAGTCTCGCAGAGTTGATTATAGCCATTCGTAAGGTCCTGCAAATCCAGTTTCTCGTTCTCGTTGATTAGCGGATAGACCACATACACCTGACGCCCCATGTCAATCTGCTGCGCAATAAACTGATTGATAGACGCTCGGCGTTGAATGGAATAATGGAGCGTCTGTACAGGCTTGCGCCCTGGAGGGAGTTCGTCAATGATACTCACTTGCAAATCACCATAGACAGTCATTGCCAAAGTACGCGGGATAGGAGTAGCCGTCATAACAAGGATATGCGGCGGTTGGGTGTTCTTATTCCATAGTTTGGCACGCTGCGCCACACCAAAACGGTGCTGCTCATCAATGATACATAGTCCCAGATTAGCAAACTGCACCGTGTCCTCAATCAACGCATGCGTGCCAATAAGGATATTAATCTCGCCCGACTTCAGCTGCTCGTGGATAGGTTGGCGTTGCTTGGTAGTAGTGGAACCCGTGAGGAGGGCGATTTTAGGCGATTGGCGATTGGCATTTGGCAATTGGCGATTGGCAATTGGCGATTGGCAATTGGCGAGAGGTGAGAGGAGTTGTTGGATAGTCTCGTAGTGCTGGTTAGCGAGGATCTCGGTGGGCGCCATGATACACGCCTGATAGCCATTGTCCACCGCCAGTAAAGCCGTAAGCAGAGCAACAATAGTCTTACCACTACCAACGTCCCCCTGCAAAAGGCGGTTCATTTGTCTGCCCGACTTAAGGTCTGCCTGAATCTCACGCACCACACGCTTTTGCGCATTGGTAAGCGGGAAAGGCAAGGCATGCTGATAGAAAGAATGGAAAGTCTTGCCCACAATAGGCATAGAGAAACCGACATTCTGTTCGCGGCGCTTCATCTGGCGCAGAATCTGCATTTGAATATAAAATAGTTCCTCGAACTTCATTCGCTCGCGTGCCTTCTGCATAGTAGGCGTATCCTTAGGGAAATGGATATTGCACAGTGCTTCGCTAAGGCGCATAAGATGATAGCGTTGCACAATATCCATACCGATAGTGTCCACCAACCCTTGCAGCTGAAGGTCGGGAATAATCTGGGCAATGATAGTACGCAAGGCTTTTGAGTTGAGCCCTGCGCGTTTCATAGATTCGGTGGTATTGTAGTGCGGTTCGAGTCCCTGCGTCATTTCGGGTTGAACCTTGCTCATAGGGGTTAGTTCGGGGTGTACGAAATTGTACTGATGATTGAAGCGCGAAGGTTTGCCAAAAAGCAGGTACTGGACATTGCGCTCAAGTTTAACATACTTCACACCCTTGAACCATACTAGTTCAATGGTATGCCGCCCATCGGTGAAAGTAGCAGATAAACGCTGCGCATTGCCAATGCCAATGGTGTGCCACTCGGTGATATGGCCAATGATCTGCACATAGGTATCGTCATCCTCAATCTCGTGGATAAAATAAAAACGACTGCGGTCGATATACTTATACGGAAACTGATACAGCATATCGAGCGCAGACTTTACACCCAACTCTTTACGAAGAATGTCGGCACGCTTAGCGCCGACACCCTTACAGTATTCGATATTTTTGTCTTTCAGACCGCTCACTGCGTTTGCGGTTAGAAGTTAGACCGCTTCGCTGTTAGAAGTCGAACAACGATTATTGCAAACGGAAGTTTACAGGCAAGGTATATTTCACGCGTACTGGTTTACCGCGTTGCTTACCTGGTTTCCACTTAGGCATGCTACCAATCACGCGTTGTGCCTCTTTATCAAGCGAAGCCTCGCCAGAAGAACGAACCACTTGGATATCCGATACCTTACCGTCCTTCTCTACCACGAATTGGCAAATAACACGACCTTGGATACCGTTCTCTTGTGCGATAACAGGATACTTAATATTCTCAGCAATGTAACGCATCATAGCTTGTTGACCACCTGGGAACTCAGGCATAGACTCTACAACAACGAAGATTACTTCCTCTTCTTCTTCCTCAACAGGAGCCTCTACTGGAGGAGCAATAACCACCTCAACATCCTTGTCATCCTCGGTGTTGATTTGGATTTCTTCTACTTCCACATCATCTTCAACAACATTGAGAACTTCTACCTCAACAGGTGCTGGTGGTGGAGGTGGAGGAGGGGTCTCTTGAGAGGTTTGTTGGATGTCGATTTCCTCTTCGAAGACGAAATCGGTGTCCACTACTTCATACTTAGTCACTTCTTTCTCTGTCCACTCGAAAGCGACATAGCAAATGCTCAATACAAAAGCCAGACCAATGAGTACATAGGTCAGTTTTTTGTCTTCCAAGCTTGCTTGGGGATTTTTCTTCAGTTGCATATTGTTTTGTGTTTTTTATGTTTACATTTTCGGGTGCATTTCACAGCACTACCATTTCGGACTGCAAATTTACTGCTTTTTTCTGAAATGAGCAAATATTTTATGCAAAATTTACATTTTTTTCACAAAATAGTTGTTATTTTGGGATAAAAGCAGTACTTTTGTGGTCGAAATGGATATAATGTCATTTATTCGCAATTCAAGTGTACGCAATTTTGCAAAATTGCTTTCCGCTAATATAGTGGCGCAAGTGATAGGGTTGATTGTTTACCCTATTTTAACACGCATATACGCGCCCGAGGACTTTGGATTGATGAATTTATTTTTGAGTATCAGCGGTATATTGGTGATATTATCCACCGCAGAATACTACAATGCCATTGTTTTACCCAAGGAAGAGAGCGAAGGAGAATCCGTGGCATATTTATGCCTATGCATACTATTATTGGTAGTCGGAATAACGGGAATAAGCGTATTTTTCTCCACTGAAATAGCGCAACTATTCAACACACCCGCTTTGGCAAATTACTATTGGCTATTACCCATATCCATTCTTATCACAGGCGGGTGGAACATACTGAATTACTGGTATATACGCCACACACAATACACCAGTATCAGCAAGTACCAACTATCGCAAAGCACCTTTTCCGCCGTAGCAAAAATAGGGTTTGGGCACGCAGGCATACTGCAAGGTGGATTGATATATTCTATGGTGCTTGCCCCCTTATTGTCGCTGATAATCCGACTCGCAGAACTATACCGCAGTGGCATAAAAAAACATTTTTTGCCTCCTTCTGGGAGCAATATCAAAGCAATAGCACAACGCTACAAGAAGTTTCCGCTATTTTCATTGCCTCGTAGTTTTGTGAACATGGTGGCAGGTCAGTTACCCGTTTTGCTGCTGACGCCGTTGTTTGGGTCGGAATATATCGGTTGGTGGAGTATGGCATTGCTGTTAGGCTTCACCCCCATCAACATGATCACACGCTCCATATATCAAGTACTGTACCAGCATACGACTGCACGCGTAAATAACAAGCAACCCATCGGCAGTTATTTTCGACGATTTACGCTATGGGTGTTGGCAACAGGCATTCCTGCATTTGGACTATTATATTGGATATTGCCCAACTTGACCACATGGTTTTTAGGCGATGGATGGGAGGCTACAAGCGTGTATCTGCGTTGGATGTTGCCATGGTTATTATGCAGCATACTTACCGCCAGCACGGGCTTTTTAGCGGACATATTCTTCAAGCAGCAGATTGGTTTTGCATTCGAGATACTGACTGCAATATTGCGTATAGTTGCTGTAGCAATAGGTATATGGCAAGCGGATTTCACATTGGCCATTATCTGCTATGCTATCGGTACAGCCATATCCATATTGGCTCAATATATTTGGTTGGTCGGCTTAGTTAAGAAATACGATGCCCAACTAATTTCCGCATACCCCGAACCATCTGGCGATAGCGGAAATTAACACACTCTTTCACAAGAAATAGATATTGCCTCAAAACATTGGACACAGGCATAGGCATAGGAAATGTCCCTCCCTCAACAACACGCACCGAGTATTGATAAACGGGCGCATACCCATTGCAGATGTTATTGCCATGGACAATCTCGCACCACATGGCCTTTTCGTTTAATCTTATCAGTTGATTCTCAGGAACTTTAGTATGGTCAATCCCTAAGCATGTGCATATATTGTGGCGGGATTCTAAAAAACTCAAGAAATGGTTCTTCGAACAGGCGATAGCGAAAACCATATTTTCTTTTTCAAACCACTGAACTCCATTGGTAAAGGTAATGATGGCTTCTGCAGAGAGATGGGATTGCACATAAGTTTGCAAAGCACAAACAAAATTAGCCGCCAACATATCATCGCTATCAATCCGTGTGGACAGAAGAAAATCATTATCTTCCACATACTTATCTCCCATTGCTTTATACAATACATTTACATCCTCGTAATAAGCACAATATTCAATTTGAATATTCGGATAGCGTAGGGCAAAGTTCGACAGACGCCTTTTATACAAATCAGGTGTCTGATTGCTTGATAAAACAACCCATGTAAACTGCAAATCTGTCTGCCCCATGATAGACGGCAAACAATACTGTTCAAACAACCGAAAACGCTCATCCAACCATGCGGTTTGAAGGTGCAAATCACTATCCAAAGTATACTGCAAATTAAATCGGGTGAGTATTATATGCTTAAACTTCATGGATTAATTGAATGAAAGAGGGTTGTATATTATTCCAATTATATTTGTCCATTGCAGCATGCAAAGCATTGTTGCAATGGGATTGATATAGTTCTTGATTACCTACATATTCGCATAGTGCTTTGGCTGCTTCAGATGCACTATTCACCAATCGTGCGCACTGACCTATCTCGGGTACGCCCTTAGGTATAGCCGACAAGTTAGCATAGATTGAAGGTCTACCGCACGCCATATAATAAAACAACTTAATGGGCAAACAACGAGTATTTTCAAAATCAATATCGCGCAAATCCAAGAATATATCATAGCCCACTATCTGCCGACAAAACTGCAAAAAAGGCATGAACGCCAATTTACGAATGGTTAAATTATCGCAAAGAGGCAAGTCAGAATAGTTATCTTTGGTTATCACATCAAGATAAAATTGCGTTTGCGGTCTTTGCTTAGCAGCTTCTTGCATAGTATCCAACACACGACTCCAGCCTTTTTCCTTTGTCAGTGCACCTGCATACAGCACACGACACGCCTGTGTAATATCCTTGGAATCAATCGGTTGAATATAAGTCAAATTTGGATAATAAGGTAAGAAAATATGTTTCTTTCGAGGAAACAAAAGACGAAAAGGTTTGGCTTTATCGTATTCGCCAAAGATAAAAGCGGAACATCTGCACCCAGCCCAAATAGAAGCCATCACCAACACGAAAGCCTTAATTAGTTTACTGAATCGTGCATTGCGCAAATTCTTTTTTGAGGGGTACCATTCTGTAACATCATAAATAATTTTCGCCTTAACACGGCGGATTTTCCACAAGGCTACTGGCGTATCAACGATATATATATCAGCCAATTGCGGAGTAAAATCACGAAAAGATTCCATGCCATATACCTCCACCGTATGCCCCAAATCTTTCAGAGATTGGGCTTGATGATAGCAAACTCGTTCATCAGTTGCGGTATGAGCGGCTTGGAGAAAAATGATATGTTTGGCTACAAAGTGCATATCGCATTAGCGCATCTTCCTCTCCCTAAACCAGTTATACGCATTGGCAAACCAGAACCACCAATGGTAGTATTTCTCCACACTATAGTAGGTTGTGGGCGTACTGCCAAACTGCTTGTAGTGTTGCGCCACGCCTCGGATCATGCTACCTTCAAAATCGAATGCCACACCCTGCTTACGCGCTAATTTGATAGCCTCCAACACCAAGAGGGCACTTGCCCCCGAGTCCTTATGTAGCGGACTATAACAAGGGATGAGATAATACATATTGTGCTTATCCCAAACCAAGAAAGCCGCCGCTAACAACTGCTCGTTGGCATTACGAATAGCCAGTACTTGACTCTGATTCAGGCGCTTGGTCTTGCGATCAAGTACCAGAAGAAACTCGCGCGTATAACGAATAACCTTGCCCTGTTGCTGCAAACAGTCCTGATGAAAGCGGTAGAAATCCTCAATATTCAGGCTATAATCTACATGAAGGGAAAGAGCCTTTTGTAATTGGCGTTTCTTATTCTTAGAGAAACTATTGATTACACTATCCAAATCGCTCAAATCTTCTATACGATAAGTCACGCGTTTCTTCAGTTTAAAACCAAGCTCCTGCATATATTGAGGAGCAGTGCTATGCAAAGGATAATGCTGATAGTAGTAACTCAAGCGCAACGCTTGTAGCGCCTCGCCAAATAGTGCACATATCTGCTTCACAGCTTGCGCATCATCACGCACGCACTCACTGAGCCATATACCGCCCATCTGTGTCATCTGTGGCATGAGTACATAGCGCATCCACGCGCGCTTGCGCAATAAATAAGGCAGCACAGCTACTATACGCTCATTTTCCGCCACCTGAGCACCATTATCCAACACCCGATACCCATTATCCAACTCTACGCACAATAGCACATCCCACTGCTTGCCTGCGCATACAGCATCCAGCCACCAATCGTGCATAAAAATAGGCAATTCAGGCGTATTCTGGCAAAATTCACGGTATATTTCTTTGTTGGTCATATTACCCAATATACAAATTGTGTGCAAAGTTACGATTTTTTGTTGAAATATGCAAACAATACTTGCAAATTTGAAAAAAAAGTAGTACTTTTGCACATTATTTCAAAATTAACTAAATAAATTGTCTGTTATGATAGTTGAAACCAGTCCGTACAAGGTTTTTGCTCTTTCTCAAGGAGGTGAGCTCGCTAAGCGTATGTGTGAGTACTTAGGATGTTCATTGGGTAATATCCAAGTGGCTCGTTTTTCTGACGGTGAGTTTGCCGTAAGTTTCGAAGAGTCTGTTCGTGGTCAGTCGGTGTACATTGTGCAATCCACTTGCCCAAGTAGCGACAATATCATGGAGCTCTTGCTCGCCATTGACGCGGCTAAGCGTGCCAGCGCGTATAAGGTAATAGCCGTTATTCCTTATTTTGGATGGGCGCGTCAAGATCGCAAGGATAAACCACGCGTATCTATCGGAGCAAAAGTATGTGCAAACATGTTGCAAGGTGTGGGTGCCGACCGCGTGATTACCGTAGATTTGCATGCCGACCAAATCCAAGGATTCTTTGACATTCCTGTGGATCACCTCTATGGTGCCAATGTGTTGGCTGACTATGTGCAAAGCCTTAATTTGGACAACCTGATTGTGGCTTCACCAGATGTAGGTGGCACCAAGCGTGCGTCTGTATTCGCCAAGAAACTCACCGCGCTCACCAAGCAAGATGTGCCAATGGTTATCTGCTACAAGCACCGTCCTAATGCCAACCAAATCGGCGAAATGCGCGTGTTGGGCGATGTAAAGGATAAGAATGTGGTGATTATCGACGACATTGCCGACACCGCAGGCACACTCTGCAAAGCGGCTGAGGTAATGAAAGAGGCGGGCGCAAAATCAGTGCGCGCACTGGTAAGCCACGGATTGATGTCAGGTCCTGCGTGCGAGCGTGTAGCTAATTCTGCTTTGGAAGAATTGATTTTCACCGACTCTATCCCATTCAACACAGATCGTTGCGAGAAAGTGCGTATAGTATCAATGGCTAAGCCTATCGCTGAAACCATTTTGGCTATCCAAAACCACCGTTCTGTCAGTGAACTAAATATTCACTAAGCATTATCCGTATTGTTCAGAACCGTTCAATATAGTATATTTGCGCTGTTGCTGTTGTGCGTATCCTGCGCAAAACAGCAACAGTCTTCTACTGCGGATGTCCGTTGGGCGTTTTCGGCGGATTCAGCATATAGTTATATTGCTCAGCAGGTGGCTTTTGGTGCGCGTGTGCCAGGCACCGAGGAACATGCAGCGTGCGGCGATTGGTTGGTAAAGAAACTGGCGCAGTATGGTGCGCAGGTGCAGAATCAATATGGTACTATGCCCAACTACGCAGGCGAGCAACAAACGCTGCGCAATATAGTGGCGTACATGGATGGCGACACGCAGCACGCCATTTTGCTATGTGCCCATTGGGACTCGCGTCCATGGAGCGACGAAGAGCCGCTTTACGAGAATCGTTTTACCCCCGTCATAGGTGCCAATGATGGTGCCAGCGGTGTGGGTGTTATATTGGAGATTGTACGCCAACTATCCATTCTCAAAGCAAAAGGCGAATATATCCCCTCGGTGCAAATCGTGTTTTTCGATGCAGAGGACATGGGCACTCCCACCCACTACACGGGCAAAGAACGCCAAGACACATGGTGCCTCGGCAGCCAGTATTGGGCAAAGCAACTCAAAATTCAAAATTCAAAATTCAAAATTAGTTACGGTATCCTTTTGGACATGGTGGGCGACCCTTCTGCCACTTTCCCACGCGAGTATTTCTCCGCGAACTATGCAGGTTTGTATGTAGAGCAACTATGGCGAACGGCTGCCAAACTGGGTTACGGTCGCTATTTTGTGAATCAAGCCGCTTACCCGATTACGGACGACCACTATTATGTGAACACCATTGCAGGTATCCCTTGCGTAGATATCATTGACTACAAACCCCAAAATGGCACGGGTTTTGCAGAATGGTGGCATACACAGCAAGACGACATGCGAAATATTAACCATCAAACCCTACAGGCAGTCGGAGAGACTGTTATTACTACAATATGCTCGAGATAAAGAACTTACACGCCTCTATTGCAGGCAAGGAAATACTCAAAGGACTCAACCTCACCATTCACGAGGGCGAAGTGCACGCTATCATGGGTCCTAATGGCGCAGGCAAATCCACCCTGTCGAATGTGCTCACGGGGCACCCCGCATACACCGTCACCGAAGGTGAAGTCATTTTCCGTGGTAAAAACCTTTTGGACATGGCCCCCGAGGTACGCGCACGCGAAGGCATTTTCCTTTCGTTTCAATACCCTGTCGAGATTCCTGGCGTATCGGTGGTGAACTTCATGCGTACTGCGGTGAACGAGAAACGCCAACACGAGGGCAAAGAGCCGCTCAAAGCAGCCGACTTCCTCCGCCTCATGCGCGAGAAGAAAGCCCTTGTGGGTATGGACAACAAACTCACCAACCGTTCTGTGAACGAAGGTTTTTCGGGTGGCGAGAAGAAGCGCAACGAGATTTTCCAAATGGCTATGTTGGAGCCATGCCTTTCTATTCTTGACGAGACGGATTCTGGTTTGGATATTGACGCACTTCGCATTGTAGCGGAAGGTGTCAATAAACTCAAAACGCCTCACACCGCTTCTATTGTAATCACCCACTACCAACGCCTATTGGATTATATCGTACCCGACTTTGTGCATGTGTTGGCAGATGGCAAGATTGTGCGTACGGGAGGCAAAGAACTTGCCCTCGAACTCGAAGAAAAAGGCTACGCCTTCCTCAACGAATAACCACCCTACACAACCCTAAACAATGCAACACCACCCTACACTACATATCATTCCTGCTGGCGAAACGCGCGAGTTGGTTCTGCTCAACGAGCCAAACGCGCACTATCATTTCATTCAGGAAGAAGGCTCTACCCTTCGTTTGCATATCTTGTGCCTATCGGACAACGCAACGGCTGATGAGCAATGGCAATCCTCTATCACTGTGGAGCAGAATGCTACCAACTGCCGCACTCTGCTCTATGGCATGGGACTGCTGCATGGCACGCAACAAGCGCATATCCGCACTTCGGTTTTGCATAATATCGGTGGTGGTTATTCCTCGCAACTCTTCAAGTTTGTCTTGGACGACCAATCCAAAGGCTCGTTCCGCGGCGAATTGAAGATTCTGCCCGATGCCCAACAAACAGAGGCATACCAGACCAACCGCAATATCCTGCTCTCGCGCCAAGCGGAGATGCTGACCGAACCACAACTCGAGATTTACGCTGACGATGTAAAGGCGAGCCACGGTGCTACTACGGGACAATTGGACGAATCCGCTCTTTTCTACATGCAACAACGCTGCATTGACCGCGACACCGCAGCCAAACTCCTCCTTTGTGCATTCTTCGACGAAGTGCTAAAAACGCTCTCCGACACCGAACTGCAAGAAAAACTTCTGGAAAAAATCAATAATATCCTGTAGTTTGCCACCTATCTGCCACCTGCCTGCCACCCATCTCCATTGGAACCTGATTGGAACCTCATTGGAACCTCATTGGAATCTGACCGTGACACAAACGGAATTTGACCGTTACTTCACGCGGCTAATAGCATAATCCAATAGGGTAATCAAACTCTCTTTGTATTTATTATCGGGGAAAATCGACAACGCTGCAATGGCTTTCTTGCGGTGTTTCTCCATTTCTTGGTGTGCATAGCGAATACCGTCATAGCGCAGGATAAACGATTTTATCTCCTGCTCCACCTCAAAGGGGTCAATATGTGGTGATTTATTCGCCAACGCTTCCGCCATTTCACAGATATGGTCAGCCTCTTCTTTTGCAGCGCGTTTCAGCGAAATCAGCAGGGGTAAGGTTGCCTTTCCGTCACGAATATCATTCATAGTAGGTTTGCCTATATCCTCTATATCCGAGAAATCCAGCACATCATCCTTCAGTTGGAAGCACATGCCAAGGTGCAAACCAAACTGCCGCATGGCTGTCATTTGACGCATAGTAGCGCCCGTACTGGCAGCACCTGCCTCGCTGCACGCAGCAAACAGGCAAGCAGTCTTCTGCTCAATCACCTTATTATATTGTTCTTCGCTAATCCACATTGACTCGCCCGAGTGCAACTGCAACAACTCGCCTTGGGTTAGCGCAGCACCCATATCCGACACTACATTCAATATGGCTACATTGCGCAACTCCGAAAGAATATGCATGACGCGGGTCAGCAGATAATCGCCTACCAACACAGCTATCTTATTGGTCCACAGGGTATGCACAGCCTCGCTACCGCGGCGCATGGGTGAATCATCCACCACATCATCATGCACCAACGAAGCCGTGTGCATAAGTTCCAAGGCTACTGCTGTTTGTATGGTCTTATCCGTCACACCGCGACACAACGCTGCCGACAACAGCACCAATATCGGACGCAACTGCTTACCGCGTTTCGAGTGGATATAGTCCAATACCTGCGAGAGTAAACTATCATCGCTCTGTAATGTACGGGCAAACACTTCCTCGTACTGACGGAACTCCGCCAATATCACTTTGCGTATGTCTTGCGCATTATTCATTCTTGAGAGCAGCCCACTTGAGTTCATTGAGGTAACCGCGATAGACATCGCTATACGAGCCAGCGAATGATTGTCCACCAATAATATAGATATTCTGCTCTTTATCCACCACCACAGTTTGGTTTTGGCGCGAAGCATAAGTTTCAGGCAAGCTATTCTGCGCAGTATCAGGCACATACCAATTCATACCCTCGTCATCCGAATACAGGATATCGCTACGCCATTCCAAATCATTATCCACACCACCAAACATAATCAAGTGATCATCATATTGGATAATCGAAGTACCTGTCAGCGAGTTAAAGGATGGTTGCTCGATCGAGAAATCCACCAATCGATAGCCATTCTCATACTCCAAATTCCAACGGGTATTCACTGCCGTACCATCCATTGTACGACCACCCACCACCATGGCGCGAGGACGCTCACTGCTACTTTCAAACGACAATGCAGCAAAATCGCTCACTGGGAAGTTCGCTGGCAACACACCATTCTTCAAACCCTCAATATCCCTTACAGGCACCAACTCACCACCATACAACACACCCAAACACATCTCCTTCGTAGCACGATGTTGAAGAATACACCAGACCTTATTGTCAAACGATAGCAACATATTCACCACCGCATAGTCTGTCTCTGGATAATCGACCGTTGCCCAATCCACCAAATTCTCTGTGGAGTACACCTCACCA
>JBGVFY010000013.1:0-6338 GCA_045121435.1 Paludibacteraceae bacterium
GTGCGGATAGTATCCAACACCTCCCAAACAGCACGACCACAACGGCTCAACTCAGAGAACATAACTACATCTACACGATTGGCAATAGCATAGTCAATGCACTCTGTGAGCACTGCACGCTCCTCGTTGCGCTTGGCACCCGATATATGCTCCTCATATACCTCAACCACCTTCAACCCGTTGAGGCTTGCATAGTTGGTCAAATCAGCTACCTGACGAGAGGTTGATTGCCTCTCGCCAGTGCTCGATACTCTTGCGTATATAACTGCTCTATTCATCTTCGTCATCTTTTGGTAATGATTTTTACCAAATTTTGATTAGTGCTTGGAGTTGAAAACATCTGAACTGACCGCACTCCACATCAAAGTAGGTGCATACCTTGCGAGCATCGCCACAAAGACCAGTTCCCAAAACCTTGTCACGCATCAGTTGAGGCATCAATGTGCCGTATGCTACTCTCACGCTCTTGTCCTTTTTGAGGTACGCAAACTTAACTACACCCTCACGCATACGAGCCTTCAACTCATTCAACTTTGCCACCTGCATACCTGTTACAAAGTCATTCTCTACACGCTCTGAGATTACCGCTGCTCGGTATATATCTCGATTTGTCAGTGCTACTACGGTTGTCATATCTGTAAGAAAATTTATTACACTTTAATTCAATTTTGTTTTAGGTGTTCCCCAGCCATTGTTCTCCCACACAAAGGCTCTTGCCTCCTCTTTGCTTCGGAAATCCTTAATGAACTTGCCACTTGCTCCGTTTTCCGAAACCCAATCCCACTGCCATACTCCCCATTGAGTTCTGTGTGGTGCGTAGTAGAAATTACCTAAAATCGCCCTCATAATATATTACTGTTTTGATATGCAAATATAGTAATTTATTATCATTTTACCAAATTTTAAGGTCATAAGTGTAATTTATTACAGATAAATTTGACATTTCATATAATTTAATGTACTTTTGACTACTAATTTGACATAATATGGACTTTACGATTATCAAAGAGCTTCTCGACGAGCGCAATATGTCATTCAAAGAGTTGAGTGACAAGCTCGGTGTAGATAGGAATAATCTCTACAACTCACTAACTAAGGGTAATCCAACGCTGCAACGCTTGGAGGCTGTTGCCAATGTCCTAAATGTACCAGTATGGCGTCTCTTCACCACAGACAATAAGGCAGAGATATATGGCTCGGTAGTATATAAAGACGAGGTATATGTGATTAGAAGTAAGCAGGATGTTATAAACCTTGCAGATATTATTTCGAAGTAGAGACCTTATATATCGGTCGCAAGCCGATACAGACAAAAAAATCCCCAAAGGCTACACCATTCTCGGTTATAACCATTGGGGATAGTTTATTTGGAGATGGAAACGATTAGCCCATCTTGCCTGTAAGGTAGGCTTTGGTGCGCTCGTCTGATGGGTTGGTGAACATCGTTTCGGTGTCGCCATATTCGACAAGTTCGCCCAGGTACATAAACATAGATTTCGAGGATATGCGTCTTGCTTGCCCCATATTGTGAGTTACGATAAGGATAGTCACCTCCTTCTGCAACTCCAATAGCAGCTCCTCGATATGCTTTGTCGCAATGGGGTCGAGCGCTGAGGTCGGCTCATCCATCAACAACACATCGGGCTTCATAGCCAAGGCACGGGCAATACACAAACGCTGCTGCTGACCACCCGAAAGGAATGTACCCTTCTTGTTAAGCACATCCTTAACCTCATCCCACAGGGCAACGCTACGCAAACAACGCTCTACGGTGGCATCCTTTTCTGCCTTTGAAAGTTTGATTCCGTTGAGTGCAAATCCCGACAAAACATTGTCGTAGATACTCATCGTTGGGAAGGGTGCAGGGCGTTGGAAGACCATACCTATACGGCGGCGAACATCGATAGGCTCCATTGATAGGATATTCTCACCGTTAAGCAAAATCTCGCCATCAACACGAATGTTCTGATAGAGATTGTGCATAAGATTCACGGCACGCAAAAGTGTCGATTTACCACAGCCCGAAGGTCCCATAATCGCCGTGATAGTATTTCGCTCAATGGCTGCCGATACATATTTAACAGCCATAGTTTGCTTGGTATATGATACGCAAGTCTTCTTAAACTCCAATATAGGTTTTACTGATTCCATTTCTTTGCAAGATATTTAGCGGTAAGGTTTAATGTAAGTACGAATAACAGGAGGAAAAGCGATGCTCCCCAAATAAGCTCTTGTAGGTTGGGGTCGTTGAAGAACTCCCATATAAGCAGGGGTACTGCCGAGATAGGCTTGTCGATAGAGAAGCGTATAAGCGAGCAACCAAGTGCAGTAAACATCAGCGGTGCAGTCTCGCCAATCACTCGTGATATAGCGAGCAATACACCCGTAAAGATACCACCGAAAGCTGCGGGCAACTGCACTTTCATCATCACACGAGCCTTATTGCCACCCAATGCCAAGCCCGCCTCTTTGAGCGATGCAGGGAGGATTTTTAGCGTCTCTTCGGTCGAGCGAATAATTAGCGGGAGCATCATAATACATAGTGCCACACTTCCAGCGATTGCCGAATAACCCTTCATCGGAACAACAACCCAAATATAGGTGATGATACCGATAATCACCGATGGCGTACCCTGCAAAAGGTCAGTCAAATAGCTTACTATCTGAGCAAAACGATTTTTGCTATTCTCTGCCAAGAATGCACCGCACAAGATACCCACAGGCACAGCAACAACAACCGCCATACCGAGCATTATCATTGTGCCGACAATACCATTTGCGATACCGCCAGGAATAGCCTCACCCGCCTCGATAGCCTTCATCGCCTTATATGCCGTAGGGGTAGGCTCGGTAAAGAACGACCACGAGAGCTGGTCATAACCTTTAAGAAGCACCTCGCCCAATATGGCAAGCAGTGGCACGGCTGTAAGGGCGGCAAGAAGGCATACGCCCCATAGCATAAGTTTGTCCTTTGCCAAACGATTCTTTAGTCTAAATCTATTCATACTACACTATTCTTGCTCGTTTAATCATTATCTTACCCACCATATTGATTGCTGCGGTTATCAGAAAGAGAATCAAGCCGATAGCAATAAGCGACGAGAGTCGCAAATCGTCAGCCTCGCCGAATTGGTTGGCGATGATTGATGCCATAGAGTTTCCCGTTGAGGTAATTGAATCTGGAATGTTATTGGTGTTGCCGATAAGCATCGTTACGGTCATCGTCTCGCCCAATGCACGACCAATAGCCAAGATATAGGATGAGAAGATACCCGAGCCCGCAACGGGGAATACCACCTTGCGAATAACCTCGGCACGAGTAGCACCAAGGCTATATGCACCCTCTTTTAGGTCGTTTGGCACCATCTTGATAAACTCGGCACTGAGTGATGCTGCATAAGGGATAATCATAATTGCCAAGACAAGCGAGGCGGTGAGTACGCCAGAGCCTTGTGGGGAGATATTGAGCGCCATAATAATTGGACGCAAGGTGTAGAAGCCCCATAGACCATAAATGATTGAGGGAATACCTGCCAACAGGTCGGTTACGGTACTCAACACAGCTGCCACCTTTGTCCCCTTGAAATACTCGCCTACGAACAATGCAACGGGCATTGAGAATGGAATGCAAAAGATAAGAGCCAAAAGGGTTGTCATCAGCGTACCCGTGATGAATGGCAACGCACCGTATTGCTCCGCACCCTCGGTATAGCTCCACTCCGACGAGGTGAGGAACTTAAAGAATCCAAAGTGCTCGAATGCCTCATAAGCGTCAGTGACGAGGGCGTAGACCACACCCCCGCACACTATCGGCATTATCAATGCAGCTGCGAACAATAGGATTTTATATAGTCTGTCGTTCATAGCTATATGTTATTGCAATATTGCCACGCCGTCATAAGTAACACTCTTCAAGTTTTTTATACTCAACTCCTTTGCCTTTGCTGGAAGTGGTGCATAGTGTACCTCCGAAGTGATATTCTGTGCCTCATCAGAGAGAATATACTTCAACAAGTCGAGTGTTGCCATAGCCTGCTCCTTCGAGCGGTCAGAGTAGTTCTGCTCCTTGTAGATAATCATCCAAGTAAATGTTGAGATGGGATATGCTCCTACGGCATCGGCATTGGTGATTGAGCAACGAGTATCAGCAGGAATTACGCCCGAAGCTGCTGCCGAGATAGATGCTGCGTTAGGCTCTACAATCTCGCCACGCTGATTCTTAATCTTTGCGTATGGAATCTTTTGTGCAAAGGCATACTCCGAGCCTACATAGCCGATTGAGTTCTTTGTCTGCTTGATTACGCCAGCAACACCGGGGTTGCCCTTTGCTGCCTGACCCGAAGGGAAGTTTACCGATTTACCTGCACCATACTTCTCACGCCACATAGGGCTAACCTTGGTAAGATAGTCGGTAAAGACGAATGTCGTACCCGAGCCATCAGAGCGGAATACTGGAATGATAGCCTCATTAGGGAGTTTTACATCAGGATTGAGAGCCGCAAGACGCTCATCGTTCCACATCTTGATATTACCAGCAAAGATGTCGGCGATAACCTCTCCTGAGAGTTTCAAATCCTTAACGCCATCAAGGTTGTAAGCCAACACTACTGCACCCATACAAGTCGGGATGTGTACCACGGGAGCCATCTCTGCCATCTCCTTATCCGAGAGGAAGGCATCGCTACCAGCGAAATCCACAATCTTATCACGCAAATTGCGAACACCGCCACCAGAGCCGATACCACCGTATGCAACGACATCGCCGTTTACTTGTGAGAAATTCTCAAAGACAACATTGTAGAAAGGGAGTGGGAATGTTGCACCAGCACCCGAGAGTTCCTGAGCCTCACGGCTACCATTTGTTGCATTACCGCCGCAAGATACCATTGTAATAGCTGCGACCATTGTCACGACTGACTTAAAAATCTTTTTCATATATCTCTATGTGTTAATTTGTTAGACTTGTGTTGTTAGAAACCGAAGTAGCAGTTTACATACGCCGAGCAACCCATCTTTGAGCCATCAGCTTTTGGCATCGTCATTCGGAAGTTAGGGGCAATCTTCACATACTTGCCCAACTTGAACTGTGCACCGAGTATTGCAGCACGCTCATCCTTGGCGATGTTCCAATCATTGTTAGAGTATAGGTCGTCGAAGCGAGCATAGAGCTCTGTCGATTTTGCCACCTTCACCGAGCCGAAGACCGAGTAGCCAAACTGGTCATTACCCTTAGCATACGATGCGTTTAGCATATGGTTATACTCTGCGCCGATTGTAAATTTGTCGTGCTTGTAACCTGCAAAAGCTGCCATATTCACGGTATTTGCCTTACCCTCAACACCACTCTCGTTGAGGCCACCATAGAGGCGAATCTGGAAGCCCTTAACGGGGGTCAATGTTACGCCCAAACCATAGTTAAGACCGTCGTTTACCTGAATCTTTTTGTAGCCCTCGCCATTTACGATGATTGCATCAGCCGATACCCAATCAGCAAACTTATAGGCCACAGAGATACCCAAGTCGGCGCTATTACCAAATTTGTATTGGTCCTGGAATGACTTCATAATGTAACGGTAGCCCCAGAACTTCTCCTGAAAGTTGAACTGTGTGGTTGAGATAAGACCTCCGTTAAGCGTAAGGTTGCCCCTCTTCCACGACACCTGAGCGTTCTTGATGTAGGCGATGCGGTGGTAGTCATCTACGCTCTTCGACTTACCAATGTCCATTACACCCTTTACGGTTAGACCATCCGCGAGTTTGTACTCGTAGCCCAAGTAGCTACGGTCGAGCTCAAACCCCATATCGTTGTTCTGCTCGCCAAATCCAGCGTGGAAGTTACCAAAGACCTGAACGATTGCCTTACCCTTGGGCTCTACGGTTGTGGTATCCTGTGCCTGTGCACTGATACCGATGCAGGCTAAAAGACCTGCCAAGATTACCATTTTCTTCATAATTAAATAATGTTTTAAGTTAATGTCTGTTTCTTGTTTTCACACCGCAAAAGTATCGGGATAACATTTCATAAATATTTCAAAAAAATTAGGCTTTCGTTAAATAGTTATTAGGCAGAAAAAATGTGACATTTTTGTTAAATCTATTATGGAGCATTACATCATTTGCCAAATCTCCGTAATTTTGCACTGTAATCTTATAATATAAGTATATGGCAATGGAGCGCATATTGATAGTGGATGATGAGGAGACCTTGTGTGAGGTCTTGAAACTAAACCTCGAAAATGAGGGGTATGATGTAGATGTGGCGTTTAGTGCTGAACAGGCACTCGGCTACAATATAAAAGAGTATTCGCTCATTCTACTCGATATTATGATGGGCGAAA
>JBGVFY010000014.1:0-1570 GCA_045121435.1 Paludibacteraceae bacterium
CGACTGAGTGCAGGTTTGGGTATTTGGTTCTAACTAAAAACTACTCGATATGAAACGACTTATTATATTATTAGCCATGCTTTTGCCACTTACGGCAATGGCGCAAACTCCAACCTTTGATGCCCTGTTTCATGAGTACTCAACAAAGGAGGACTGCACGACAATCAACATCTCAAATGCGATGCTCCAGTCGATGGAGGTAAGCATCGAGGCCGAGTATATGCAGGTGATAGCCGTAGAAAACAAAGCTTTAGTCCCCACTTTTCGTAGCCAGGTCGACGAGATTTTGACTGGACTTGAAGTGTTGATGGCCGTAAATAACGGAGGCGAGTCCGTAAAGATATGTCAGTATTCGGACGATAACGATGAGGTAGTAGAGATCTACATTATGGCATCTAGTGGCGATGAGTGCATACTCATGCACATCGTCGGAAAGAACCTTGAATTGAGCAATATAGGCTCGATTATGGATCTGGTATAACAACTAAAATCTAATTTATATGAAACGCACTATTTTATTAGTAATGATGATGTTGCCAATTATGGCAATGGCACAGCTCCCACATTTTGCAAAGCTCGGCGAGAAGTACAATGGCATGGAGGGCGTGACCGCGATGACAGTAAACAAGCAGATGATTTCGATGTTTGCAGGTAGTGATGCCGATCTCGATTTCGTAGATGAGATACAGATACTTCTATGCGAGGATGCAGGTGTTGCAAAAAGCATCATTAAAGATGCAAAGAAGGCCGTTAAGAAGTCCGATGTTAATGAGTTGCTCTCTGCCAACGAGGATGGTGCGACAGTTACTGTCTATACAAAGAGTGACGGCGATATTTTCACTGACCTTGTTGTCGTAGTTGAGAATGAAGACCCCTCTGGCTTCATCGTTATCACAGGCGATATTCCTCAAGAGAAGATTAGCGAGGTTGTTAAGATAGCTAATATGTAATAATTCTAAGCATCAAAAAGATATAGCCGCCAATTAAACTAATTTGGCGGCTATTCTTTTTTACTATAGTTTTGGCCATATTGTTGGAGGTTGAATCGATACCCACTCAGCGCCATTACCACGCGAAGAGCATGTTATACGCACCGCCTTAATCGGGTGTACAGGATACTCGATGTAGAACATGCCGCAATCCAACTCACCCACTCGCTCGAAGGTCTTGCCGTCGTAGCTTACCTCCACATAGCCATTCTCAAAGGTATAACGAGGAAGTTGGAAGTTGCCCGTAGCCACCTTCATTCTGCGACACGAAACGGGCTGCTCAAAGGTAAACATCACCCAGTCGCCAACATCGCCAGCGCGTGTAGTGCGGGCAATACGACCATACCCCTCAGCCTTATCAAACGAGAACCTCTCGCTATCGTTCATCGACGATGTAATGTCAAAAGCTGGGGTGATAGTTTTGAAGTGTGCAGCAACACCTGCTTCTGGGGAACAGGCCTCGCCACGACGCGAAACAAAGCAATACTCGGCAGGTTTATCTGTAATAATTGGCGTTGTATATAACATCTCAACATCCATTGGTTCACGGCGATAGAATACCCTACTTCCATCATCGGTTG
>JBGVFY010000015.1:0-7582 GCA_045121435.1 Paludibacteraceae bacterium
TGGTATGAGTTTGTATATGGCAGCCATGCGTGTGCGCACACCCGAACTGCCCATTATGTATATTCGAATCGGCATTATCACTACCTTCGTGCTCACAGCACTGATTCCGATAATCCTCATGCTGATTCTCTGGAAACGCGGTAGTATATCCTCGCTGCATATCGACAACGCACAAGAGCGAACCACACCTTATATATACACCCTTATCTGTTTTGGTTTTTGGTGCTATTTCGTAGGCGTTATTCTCAAGATGCCTGCTGTATGGTTGATTGTAGCAATTGGGGCCACAGTGGCACTGTTGGCAGTAACAATAATCAATCGTTGGTGGAAAATATCGGCACACCTCACCGCGTTAGGCGGGCTGTTGGGTGGTGTTTGCAGCATTGCATTATATTATAGTGCCATGCCTACTACGCTGATTATCAGCCTATTGATTATCTCTCTACTATTAATGTGTGCACGCCTCTATCTCAACGCACATACACCCTGGCAGGTGGTATGTGGCTACCTATTGGGTATCGTATTGACTTTCATTCCTAATCTCATAGTATATCATGCGTAAGTATCTGTTGTCCATCATAGTATCCCTCTTGTTGTGCGGCAATCTCTTGGCGCAAACCACGCTCAGCGATAGTGCTAAAATCTACCTATTGACCTGCACTCCAGGCACAGAAGTATGGTCGAAGTACGGACATACGGGCATTCGCGTTTATGATGAAGCCAATCAAATGGATATCGTATTCAACTATGGCATTTTTTCCTTAATGGAGGAAGGATTCTACCTGAAATTTATCAAGGGCGACACCTATTACCAATTAGGCATTGAACCCTATTCCTATTTCGTAAAATTCTACAAACGCATTGGTCGCGAGACCTACATACAAGAACTGAACCTCACACAAGCACAAAAGCAACAGGTTTTCAATGCGCTGATGATTAATCATCTCCCGGAGAACCGCTTTTATCACTATAACTTCGTGTTCGACAACTGTGCCACACGCCCCTATCACTTGCTGAAGCAAGCATTGCAAGATACCATTGTATCGCCTTACCAAGGCTTTGTAAATCAGCCTTTTCGCTCTACTATTGCCCACTATACAGGACCTTATTCGTGGGTGGATTTTGGAATCAATTTGGTATTCGGCAACAAGGCAGACCAACCAATGACCAACGAGCAACGCCTCTTCCTACCCGAGGAACTGATGTTCTATATCTCCGAAGCCACACTATCGGATGGCACCCCATTGGTGCTGCAAGAGCATATCGAACCGTTTGAAATTGCTCCTGTACCTTGGTACGCTGACTGCCGTTGGGGATTAGTCCTATTTGCTATCGTGATGGTGCTGATTAGTTGGTGGGATAGAAAACGCAACAAACTATCGTGGTGGGTGGATGCCATTTTAGGTTTGGTGTATCTGATTCTGCTAACGATTGTCATTTTCCTCACATTCTTTTCATCCCATCCGTTGGTTGGTTTCAACTGGCGATTACTCATTTTACCACTTATTCATTTATGCGCTCGACTCATTTATTGGCTACGCTGATAGCTATTATTGCTATTCTACTCCCTTCTTCGATTTTTGCCACGCAACCACAACTGACCGTAGTAGTTGTGGTGGATGGTATGACCCAAGATAATCTGACCAAACTGCGACCTTTTTGGTCGGCAGGCGGATTACGTACCTTGAGCGAAGAGGCTTTCCAAACTACCATAGCCTTTCCGCATACCGTCAATGGCGGACAGGAAACTACAGCCACCCTCATGACTGGCACCACCCCTTCTCACCACGGAGTAATGGGCGACCGCTATTTCGACCGTATTTATCGTACCACTTTTGATGTGCTGAGCGACACCCAAGCATCGGGTATCGGCACGAAATTGCAACTTTCGCCACGCGCCATTACCACCACTACTATCACCGATGAATGGCGTATTGCGCATGGCATTCATGCCCAAATCTATGCTATCGGTCTGCAACCGCAAGCCACTATCTTGATGGCAGGACATGCTGCTAACGCCTGCTGTTGGTTAGACCCAACCTCGCTCAAATGGGTCACAACATCCTTCTACTCAGAGGGTTTGCCTTCTGCGGCTGATGCCATGAACATGAACGGACGAATCAACCAACTGGCAGAAAAGACATGGACTCCACGCATGGAAATCGCCACCTACACATCGCCTACCAAAGATGAGCGCAGACGCTCGTTCAGTTATCTGCCCAAAACAGATTTGCTGCACACACCTGCTGCCAACACATTGGCGATAGAGTTGGCACTTAACTTGCAACAGACCAAAAACTTAGGCAAAGACAACATACCCGACCTACTTCTTTTGCAACTCACCACCAATTCGCCCCAAGCCACCTCTGATGCTATCGCGTCTGCCGAGCAAGAGGATATGTATCTCTGCATTAATCAGGACCTTGGATACTTGATGGACCAACTCAACCAACGCATTGGCAAAACCAGTTACCAAGTGATTGTAGTTGGTCGTCCCACCAAAGGACATTCGGTAAAAACATACGACATGGCTGGCATTGCTATTCAGCGATTCAATCTCGATCGTGCAGCAGCCCTCACAAGTACCTATCTCATGGCTATTTATGGTCATGAGCGTTGGGTAGATGGCGGTTTCGGACCATTCCTCTATCTCAACCGCACGCTGATTGAGCAAAAACGCCTTTCGCTGGAAACGATTCAACGCCAAGTGGCAAACTTCATTATGGATTTCGAGGGGGTGCAGGTGGCATATCCTATCCACGAAGCCATACGCTCGGAATATAGCCAATCTATCTACAGACGACACGCGGGAGATGTCTTTTTCCAACTGCAAGACCATTGGATTTTAGACACCAACGAAAAAATGCAATACGACTTTGTCATTGAGAAATCGCCTTCCGCACCATTCATGCTTTGGTCGGCAACCATGCGCACTTTCCCCGAGAAGGAATTGGACGCAACCGATGTCAAATCGCTTATAATCAACAACAAATAAAATAGTAAATTGTAAATACTCAAATTGTAATCACTATGATTTTCTACGAAATCAAAATCAGTTACACCCGCCAAACGGGCGAGGATAATCCAGCAGCAGTCAAAGAAACCTATATGGTAGAGGGTCTTACCTGTGCCGATGTCGAAAACCGTCTTATCGAAGAAATCAAACCATTCATTTCAGGCGAATGGGAAGTAAAGACCTGCAAACAAGTGCAGTTCTACGACCTGATTCCTTCGCCAGAGGGCGACCGTTGGTACAAAGCGCGTGTCGAAATGATCACCATTGAAGATAGTGGCAAAGAGAAGCGCAAAGCAGTATCTATCTATGTGCAAGCAAGCAATGTAACCGAGGCGAACAAAACTCTCCAACACTCGCTCAGTAACCTTGATTGTGAGGTAGTTAGCATTACTCGCTCACCTATCCTTGAGGTCTTCCGTGCTGTATAATAATTAAGAATTTTGAATTTTGAATTAAGACATATATCTCAGAACCTCGCTTCTATTCGCCAACATATCCCAGAGGGTGTGACGATGATTTGCGTCAGCAAGTTTCACCCCGCGGAAGCCATTATGGAGGCGTACAACGCTGGGGAACGCGATTTTGGCGAGAGTCGTGTGCAAGAACTCTTGCCCAAATACGAAGCCTTGCCCAAGGATATCCGTTGGCATTTCATTGGTCACCTGCAAACAAATAAGGTAAAGATGATTGTGCCTTTTATCCACCTTATTCATTCGGTGGATAGTGTGCGTTTGTTGGAGACTATCAACCGCGAAGCGGAGAAAATCCTGCGCAAGGTGCGTGTATTGTTGGAGGTACATGTAGCCAAAGAAGAAACCAAATCTGGCTTCACACCAGAAGAAATCTTGGTCCTTACCTCTCGCCTTTCGCCTTTAGCCTCTTCGCCTCTTTACCCTTGGGTTGAAATCTGCGGTATCATGGGCATGGCCACCAACACCGATGATGAACAAGAAATTCGGCGTTGTTTTCGTGCCATTAGGGGCTTAGCCGATAGCAAGATCTACCGTTACCACCACGATACCACTACGATACCACCCAGTAGGGTGAGCGAAGGAATTATCTCCATGGGCATGTCCGATGACTATCAGATTGCCATAGAAGAAGGCAGCAATATGGTCCGCATTGGTTCCTCCATATTCGGCGAAAGAAATCCCCGCCTTTAAACTATAAACTATAAACACTAAACAGTAGCGCCTAAGGCGCGTCCACTAAACACAATTATGACTATTATCCTTGATATGGGCGGTGTGCTGATGCAGCACAACATGCCAGAATGTATTAGGCGTTTCCAAGCCATGCTTGGTAACCGCGTGATGCAGAATGTATTAGGACTTGCGTCCAACGGAGAAGGTATCGAAGATACACTAATGGAGCAATACGAGCGAGGCGATATTTCCACCGATTATTTCATTAATACTATTCTGCAATATGCTTCACAAGAAACCACTCGCGAAGAGGTAATTGCAGCATGGAACAGCATGCACGGAGGTATTCCCGCCGAAAGACTACAGTTGATTCAACAATGGAAAAACGCAGGGCACCGACTATTCCTGCTCAGCAACAACAACGAACTGCATTGGGACGACATTAATCAGATTTACGACATGTCGGTTTTCGAGCATTGCTTTGCCTCTCACCTCATGCACGCCAGCAAACCTGCCCTTGCTATTTACGAGGCGGTGGACGAACATCTCAAAGCATTAGGCTGCGAGCAACCATTTCATTTTGTGGACGATATAGCCATTAACCGCCATGTGGCTGAGATTTTAGGTTGGGTCACTTACCCTACCCTCTATGATGTACCAATCTCTTTGTCCGTGTAACTTTGGGGTAATTGTCGGCAGTTGTAGCGCGAAGCCATTACTTCGCCATAGGCACCAATACTACGGATTGCGAGCAGGTCATCTCGCTGAGTAGTAGGCAGTTGCACATCTGTATCAAACACATCGCTCGACTCGCAGATAGGTCCTACCACATCATACAATTCGTATGTCTTGGCTACGCTGCTGATATTCTCTATCGTATGATGCGCGTGGTACAACGCAGGGCGCAATAGGTCAGTCATACCTGCGTCCACAATCGCAAATTGGCGATTCACACCCTGTTTCACATACAGCACCCGCGTAATCAGCGTACCACATTGCCCTACCACCGAGCGACCTAATTCAAAGTGCAAACTCTGCCCCGCGCGCAGTTGCAAATGCTTAGCATATATCTGAAAATAAGCGTGAAAATCAGGAATAGTATGCACCTGTGGTTGGTCATAGTCAATGCCAAGCCCTCCCCCCACATTAATCATTTCTGCGCGCAAGCCATGCACTTCTAATTGGTCTTGCAACTCATTGATACGCAAGCACAAACCGCGAAAATCATCCATATCCGTAATCTGACTACCGATATGGAAATGCAGCCCTTTGAAATGGATATTAGGCATCGTATTTGCCAATTTCACCACCTCAATCATTTCGCTCCAAGCAATGCCAAACTTATTTTCAGCCAAACCCGTACGGATATTCTTGTGGGTATGTGCCTTAATATCGGGATTGATACGAAAACACACATGCGCAATCCTATTCTCTCTACGGGCTAACTCATTGATTACCTGCAATTCAGGTACACTTTCCACATTAAAGCACAATATATTGCTGCGCAACCCCAATATAATCTCTTTATCGCTTTTACCTACCCCTGCATATACTATCTGTTCGGGTGCAAAACCCGCACGAATAGCCACTTCTATCTCGCCTCCACTCACGCAATCTGCCCCCAAGCCTGCTTGTTGAATGATAGTCAGCAACTTAGGGTTGGCATTGGCTTTCATAGCGTAATGCACATGATAATCAGGATATTGCGCAATCTCATGGCGAATCGAATCCAGCGTGGCTTGCAGCAACGCTGTATCGTAGTAATAAAAGGGTGTTTCTATATGTTCAAATTGTTTCATTCTCTCACTCCCTTCCCTGAGCTGGGTCCCCGAAAAAGCTCGCTTTTTGGGGTGCTCTTAGGGAGGGGTTATGGGTAGGCTTCTACTCATGTGTTGCAGCCAATCCGCCTTGCGATGTCTCTTTGTAGAGCGAAGGCAGATCGTGTCCCGTTTGCTTCATCACATCCACCACTCGGTCGAAGGTTACATTGTGCGTTCCATCGGAGAAAGCAGCATACATATTGCTATCCAACGCACGCGCCGCAGCAAAGGCATTACGCTCGATACAAGGTATCTGCACCAATCCGCACACGGGATCGCAGGTCATACCCAAGTGGTGCTCCAAGCCCATCTCTGCAGCATACTCTATCTGCGCCAAAGTACCTCCAAACAACTGATTTACAGCACCTGACGCCATTGCGCATGCTACACCTACCTCACCTTGGCAACCTACTTCAGCACCCGAGATTGAGGCATTTTCTTTCACCACATTGCCAATCAAACCTGCTGTAGCAAGGGCATGCAAGATACGCGTTTCAGAGAAGTCGCGTGAACGCCATGTGTGGTACAACACGGCAGGCAACACACCGCACGAACCGCAAGTAGGCGCAGTAACAATCTTACCGCCAGAGGCATTTTCCTCGCTAACCGCTAAGGCGTAGGAGAACACCAATCCGCGTGTACGGAGGTTATCTTTGTAGCCTGCCACTTTGATATAATAACTGGCTGCTTTGCGGCGCAAGTGCAACGGACCGGGCAACACACCTTCGTGATCCAATCCGCGCTCTACTGCCTCGCGCATCACTTGCCATACCTCGCGCAGATAGTCCCAAATCTCTTTGCCCTCGTAATGCTCCACATATTCCCAGTAGTCCCAACCCATCTTGTCGCAGTATTCCTTAATTTCTGACAAGCGCGACAGAGGATATATATCCTCTCGCCTTTCGCCTTTCGCCTCTCGCCTTTCGCCTAATAAGCTCACTCCATCGGGATCTTCCTCTAAGGCTCCACCTCCAACTGAATATACAGTCCACTCATTGAGCAAATCTCCAGCCTCGTTCCATGCACAGAAGCGCATGCCATTGGGGTGGAAAGGCAAAAACTCCTCATGCCATACGATTTCGGCAGTAGGTAGCACATCCAGAATAGCGGCATCGGTCAAGTGTCCTTTGCCTGTGGCGGATAGGCTGCCATAGAGGTGTACTTGATAACTTGCAGCGTTAGCATAACGCTCACGAAAGAGTTCGGCTGCTTTACGAGGACCCATTGTGTGACTACTGCTGGGGCCATAGCCTATACGAAAAATCTCACGAATTGTTTTCATTGGTCGATTCTATGCTACAAAAAGTTTGCAAAGTTACTACTTTTTATTGAATTATGCAAGAAAAATGCGATTTATACACAGGAATAACTATCGCCTCTATCCGTTAGGTACCGATTGGCTACCAATTACGGGTTCTTGACGGGTTCTTGACGGATTGATAAGAAGACATCGTGAACCTATCCGTAGCACATCCGTAGCACTTTGGCAACCTATCCACCCCTTATCCTCCGCTTATCCACCCGATAAACTATTGTCTGTTAAACATAGGGTGAGGGAGTGAGGGAAGTTTTTCCCTCACTCCCTCACTTCCTCACACACA
>JBGVFY010000016.1:0-5000 GCA_045121435.1 Paludibacteraceae bacterium
GGAATGAGGTGTTCGAGCCATGTGGTCTTGTAGATACCCTGACGACCTATCAGCACAAGCACTTGGTGATTAACCACCTCGTCCTTCATCCAACTCGCCACCATCGCGACAAACCACTTCTTGAAGCAGATGCGCCACAGCGCATTTGCGGGGTTGTTTGGTGAAGACAAGGGTGCTGATTTTTCTGAAGACAACATAGACAACTCCTGCGCGCGCCCAACATTGGCGCTTGCCTGAGAATAATTGTTTTCATTGTTGATTTCTAATGGTTGGGATTGTTGATAAAGATATTCCCTGCCGCTGAGCAATGTTGGCGAAGCGGAATTGTTGTTTAAGTTGTCTTTATTCTTAACATCTCCCTTGTTGTCGTTTCCTTTCACGCGGACTTGTCGTGTGACCATGTCTATCCAGTCGGGTTGGTCGTGTGTCCATTGCTTGAGTGAGAGGATATACTCGCGTAGGGGGTGTACTTGTGGTATAAGGTCGGATTGTAGTGCGGTCAGCACCTCGCGTGAGGTGATATTGGCATCGTACTCCTGCGCAGCATGGCACACGATAGAGTTGATGTCGTGTTTGGAAAGTTCTTTCCAATATCCTTGCCTCTCGCCTTTCGCCTCATAGCCTTTCGCCTCCTCCAAATCCACGCGGATTTGGAGTTTATCGCTGACGATATCATGCCTCAGTCGGTTGAAGTCGAGGTAGTTATCGGTGATGTACTTGATGGCTGCTTCTTGTTTGGTCATAGTGATATGATTTATTGTTTCGCGTGCAAAATTACTGCTTTTTTTTTGACCCTCAAAAGGTCAAAATTTTGACCTTGTACGGTTTGCCGTATTATTGTAACTTTGTCGAAAAATCCCTTAAAATCTGACAAAGTTACGACCTATTTAGCGTATTTGCAAGTGCCTGAGAATGTGGCACATTTAGAGTTATTGTACCGTTTAGGTGTAGTGAGTAAAGCGCGCTATACGCATAGTAAGATTCTGCTGGCGTATATAGACCTATGCCAGCAGCAACACAAGATAAGCGATATGGAATGTGCTTATCGTTTATCAAGAAATCCGCAATACGCTCTCTCAGAGGATAGTGTATTGCGGATTATCAAATGGGCAAAACGAAATGTATAGAAGTGCCTTTTAGTACATCATTCCAAACAACCAAAGCGGAATCTGTATAATCCCTCCCCTTTTAGAGGTATTTATTGTTTATCTATACCTTATTTTGCTTTCGGAAATTCAACTAACACAAATCCTGCTTTGTTTACAGCAGTAAAGACAACAAGTTTACCATCCACTTCTGCTGCATTGCATTGTGCTGTGCTTGCAGTCACAATTGTACCAGCTTCTGGTTGAGTTGGATCAAGCGAATAAAAATAGGTTGGAGTCCATAAATCTTCTTCGGAATACAATAACTCGGACCAACGGATTAGTGCTCTCCTCGTATCCACACCATTAGTTATATCTTGGATATACAAACCAGGTACTGACCCTAGACGTCTACCATCATTATAAGGGGTACACCATATTAAATAACGGCTATTATTAAATGTAACAATATGAGGGTCTAAACCTGTTCGCAAACCACAATCAGTTTCATCAAGATCAATATCTTCTATTAAGGGATTACCATTCGCATCCATCAAGCGAATTATAGATGAATAGTAACTCTTTAATAGATATTGTCCTTTTTCAGGAACTTCGTTAACATAGCCATAATATGCAAATTGCACACCACAATTTATCTCTATAGGATTACTAAAATGATTAAAATTAGTGATTTGTACACGATATATTCGATTCGAGAGGTCTTCGTATTGTCCACAGAAAAATGCATATCCATTACCATTTTCATCAATATTTACAGAAATATTATCACCCAAACGAGACATTGCAGCAGTACCC
Organism: Paludibacteraceae bacterium; assembly: GCA_045121435.1. Classification (GTDB taxonomy): domain Bacteria; phylum Bacteroidota; class Bacteroidia; order Bacteroidales; family Paludibacteraceae; genus Colicola. The sequence goes on from JBGVFY010000016.1 coordinate 1,902, forward strand.
GAACTATTACCCAACACTCCATTCCACGACCAAACATCTGGTTTGGCTGTAGGTGATGCATAATGATACACTTTTAAATTATCTCCATTACTCAATTGAGTTGTCATATTACATATGTATATATGTCCTTGACTCAAACAACCAGAACTAACAAGTAACGCACCTCCTTCAATACCTGTAGTGTTAAGATAGTAAGGAGTATTCATATTATCATCCAAAAGATCTTTCACTTTGTAGAGATGTGGAGAAGCCGTTTCTGCATCCGTACGAGTTACCAATAGTACATATTCACCATCAAAGTCTGTTCCACGAGTCAGCCCATCAGTAAAAGCCAAAGGGGCATTACCTGTAGCTATAGAGAAATCATGAATAACCGCCGCCGAATAATCTATACCAGGAATAGAAGAAGTATTTATGTTTATTTTTTGCATGTAAATTTTACCAAAAGATTGATCTTTTGATACAAATGTAAACTTCACAGAATCACCCATATTTAGAACGGCATCATACATAATAGTCACATTTGAATAATGTCTCTCACTTGTACCATTAGCATCAGCTGCAATTTTTACGCCATAATTACCACCACCATAACTACCTGCGTATTCAAAAGTGTTATCATCAATTTTAGTCATCTTTTGGTATCTCCAATTGTTACCATTCCATGGATGGGATATCCATGCTTCCTTTAAAGGATTAAGCTTAATCACTGGTGTTGTTGCCCAAGATTTAACTTGAATATATACTACACCCCCATCTTCCAACTCTCCAAGTACAGGTTGTCCTTGATTCTCAAGTCTAAGAGTACCTACACCATCCAAAATAACGACATTATCTTCCTTAAGATTATTCTCTGGGTCCATATTTTTACCCCATTGATAAGCCCAACCAAGTGAAAAATCAGAATCAGATGGTATTGCCAATACTTTCATTTGCATACCAGTAGAATACTCAATTGTGCAAGCCACCCAACGCTTGCTGTCATCTCCCGATATAGGAGTAAATGTATAATCTGTATTCTCCACATTCCAACCATTGATATCGCCTACAGCATAACAACCCGAAGGGGTATTTTCAGGTACATAGAGTACAACTGTCGTTTTACCTGCTTCAGGATTTGAAATATTAGGCAATATCAGTTCTGGTTCTTTTCCAGTTGTATTATCTGTTACGAAGTTTATTTTATCATCTACCTCGCAGGCAGAGAAAGTGGCAAACGATAGCAGTGCTACCAAAAGCGAAAATATATGTAAATATCTATTTTTCATAACCTTATGCTAATTTATCTGTTATAATGCGTTAAAATGTCCAACCGATACCCAATTCTACCTCCATATACTTAAAACCAATGGTGTTTACACCTGCGGAGAGCGTGAAGCCATGAATACTACCAATCACACCTGCATCCACACTCATGCCCGAATAGGAGTTGGGCAGATACTTCTGCCAACCATAGTCAAATGTTTCCAAATATCTTGTGCGTGCACCATAACCCGCACCCACATACATACCAAAGTGGCTATGCTTTGACTTCTTATCTTTCTTGCCCAAGAAGTCAAACACCAAACCTGCATCCAACAACCACTCCGAAGACTTATCGCTCTTGCAGGCAGGTAGTGCGCTGTAGCTACTTATCTCACCCGTGACATCGCTCTGGAAAGTGAAGTTAGACCTGCCCTTCAAATACCAACCTACTCCATTATACATCTGACCAAACATCAGACCCACACCCCACTCAGGGTTCTTAGCCAAGCCCACTTCCGCAAGCAAAAGGGTGTTGGTAGTGCGAGGCTTATCATTGCCTTTGTTCCCATTAGGAATAGCAGCGATATTAGTAGCAGGGGTTTGTACTTTCTCTTTCTTCTTAGACTCCAACACAGGCGACAACGCTATCTTATCACCTGCTTTTATCTCCAAGGTATCCGTCCATGGGATATGTCGTGGTTTTCTAACCGACAAGATATAACTGCCTGGCACACAGCGAAGATCCTTTAGTGGCAAAGGATAGGTGATTACGGTAGCACCTACGCGCTGCACATCCACTGTCAGCGTGGTATCCTCGTGTGTGATGCTGAGTGAGCCATACTTGCTAATCAAGTTTATAGTAGTATCGCTATGCTCGGCATCCACCGTCAGCGTGCCCTCCTGTGTGAAATGGTCGGGTGCTGAAACAGTATAGCGATATTGTCCTTCCATGATGTTTAGATTGGCTTCTCCATTTTCCAACATCCACTCTTGCTTCACACCGTTTGCCACCACCATCACTTGGGCATTGGCAGGTGTGACCTGCAACTTAAAGGGGAGAAAAGCAGGACCTCGCTCCACAAATACCGTATCTGTGGTAGGTTGTTCCCCTTCAGGAATAAACTGCACCGTACAATCATACACACAATTGGAACCCAGTTGCTGCATATTGCTCAGTAGCACTTTCTCGCAGCCATCGCCACAATCAATCAACATATACAAGCGTTTGGCTTTCACAAGAAACACAATCTGATTTGTATAGGTAGTCACTCGGCTCTCTACGCGGAACATCTGACCTACATCCAAGGTCAATCGCTCTTTGGCTTGGCGCACAGCAGGACCGCTACCCTCCAAGTGCATGCGAATAACAGCATAAGGAAAAGGGATGTCTAAAGCGTGGTTCTCAAACGAACCAAACTCGTTCTTGTAAAGGGCCAATGCTGAAGCAAAAGGATTTAACTCCAACTCATTGATAATCTTCACCGATTGCGCTGCCAACGGTATCAACCCCATCCACAAGCACAGCAGTGTTACTAATAACTTTGTTTTCCTCATATTGTTGATTCCTATTGTTGATATTGTTATTTTATTCTCCCTTGCCGCTGAGCAATGTTGGCGAAGCGGAATAGTTGTTTAAGTTGTCTTCCTCAAAACACCATTGTTTTTACAATTGACTTGCAAAGGTACAACATTTTTTGCATATATACAAGTAAAATATAAAAATCATGTCAAAAACCAAACTTTTGCGCAATTTAGTTGCAATTCCGCATTCACCTACACTATATTCCTAACCGCGGCAGGGAGATTGAAATGTAGGTTGAACGGTCGGAATCTGTGGGGAACCCCTTGCAAAAA
>JBGVFY010000017.1:0-6014 GCA_045121435.1 Paludibacteraceae bacterium
GCATTGACCTCAACCAACCAATGGCAGATGTGTGCAAGATTCTTACTCAATATCCTATCGGTACACGCCTTAGTTTGAATGGTACGATTATTGTAGGTCGTGACATAGCACATGCTAAGATTAAAGCGCGCTTGGATGCAGGCGAGGGTATGCCAGAATACTTGAAGAATCACCCAATCTACTACGCTGGTCCTGCTAAAACTCCTGCAGGCATGCCTTGTGGCTCAATGGGTCCAACCACAGCAGGTCGTATGGACCCATATGTGGATGAGTTCCAAGACAATGGCGGTAGCATGATCATGTTGGCTAAGGGTAACCGCTCTATCGATGTAACCAACGCTTGCCAAAAGCATGGTGGCTTCTACCTCGGCTCTATCGGTGGTCCTGCGGCTATTCTCGCACAAGAGAACATTAAGTCTATCGAGTGCGTAGAGTACCCTGAATTGGGCATGGAGGCTATCTGGAAAATCGAAGTGGAGAACTTCCCTGCATTTATTCTTGTAGATGACAAGGGCAATGACTTCTTCAAGCAACTCAAACCTTGCGAGGGTTGCACGATATTGAAATAAATGACGGAAGAGAAGAAAAAAAAGTCGCTTTGGCGAAAACTAAGCGAGAAGTATCGCATTAGCGTGCTGGATGAGCGTACGCTGACCGAGCACCTGCATATCCGCCTCATTGGTTGGGGGGCGATTGTGTTGGCTGCAATGCTGTTCTTGCTAACAATGGGTCTGTTCTCACTGGTGATTCTCTATACACCAGTGAAGAACTACCTGCCAGGCTATTCCGAGGACATACGCCAGAACCTGATTCTGGAATCCACACGCGTGGACTCGTTGGGTACTACGCTCGAACTGCAACGCCAATACTTGGATATTATTAAGCAGGTGGTGGCAGGCGAGGTACATACCGATACGGTGCAGAGTTTAGATTCCATGTATATCATTACGCGCGAACAACTGCTGGAGGCTAAAAGCGAAGCTACAGCCGAGTTTATCGCGCAGTATGAGGCCAAGGAGAAAGACAACTTGCAACTATTCTATGTGGCTAACACCACGCCCATGTTGTCCTTCTTCCGTCCTGCGCATGGTGTTATTATGCAGTCGTATTCCGAGCAGGCTAAGCACTATGGCGTAATAATCCAGACGCCTGAAAACGAGAATATCACAGCGGTGTTGGCGGGCACGGTGGTGTTGGTGAACTATGAGATAGGCAATACCTACACCATAATGGTGCAGCACACCAATTATCTCTCGGTTTATCGCAATGCCGTTAAACCGCTGAAGAAAGTAGGCGATATTGTGCAGGCAGGCGAGAGCATGGCAATCATGGGCACCCAACCGCTGGAGTTCGAACTCTGGCAAGATGGCAAAGCCATTAACCCAGAAGAGGTAATCGCATTCTAACTTATCACTTATCACTCATAGCTTAGAATGAAACAAATAGCAATATTAGGTAGCACAGGCAGTATTGGTACGCAGACTTTGGATGTGGTGCGTCAGCACCCAGAGGCGTTTAGCGTGTATGCACTTACAGCACACCGCAGCGTGGATATGCTGATTCAGCAGGCGTTGGAGTTTAACCCTGCGGTGGTGTGTATTGCCGATGAACAGTATTATCCGCGTTTGCGCGAGGCATTGAGCGATTTGCCTATCCAAGTAATGGCAGGCGAGAAAGCCATTGCCGAAATGGTGACTATGCCTCAGATAGATGTGGTGGTGGCGGCTATGGTGGGCTATGCGGGGTTGCTGCCTACGATAGAGGCTATCAAAGCCAAGAAGACTATCGCCCTCGCTAATAAGGAAACACTTGTCGTGGCAGGTGAGATTATCTGCCGTTTAGCGCAACGACACAAGGTGAAAATCCTGCCCGTGGATAGCGAACATTCGGCTATTTTTCAATCGCTTGTGGGAGAAGATATGGCGAGCGTAGAGAAACTATTGCTCACCGCCAGTGGTGGACCTTTCCGCACCTTCACCTACGAGCAAATGCAGCATGTCACCGCGGCGCAAGCCTTGCGACACCCCAACTGGGAAATGGGTGCGAAGATTACCATTGACTCGGCAAGCATGATGAACAAGGGCTTCGAGGTCATTGAGGCAAGATGGTTGTTTGACATACCTGTGGAGAAGATACAGGTATTGGTGCACCCTCAGTCGGTTATTCACTCGGCGGTGCAGTTTGTGGATGGTAGCGTCAAAGCACAATTGGGTACGCCCGATATGCGTATCCCAATCCAATATGCGCTCACCTATCCCGCGCGTTGGCAGAGCAATGTGCCGCGACTCGACCTCTTTGCTACCAGCCAACTGACCTTTGAGCAGCCTGACTTACAGCGTTTCCCCAACCTGCGCTTGGCATACGAGGCTATGGCAAAAGGGGGCAATATGCCGTGTATCTTGAATGCAGCTAACGAGGTGGTGAACTTGGCTTTCCGCGAAGGCAAATGTGGCTTCTTGCAAATGTCGGACATTATTGAGCAAACAATGGCTCAAACCGACTTCATTACCGAGCCAACCTACAATGACTATGTGCAAACCGACCGCCTCGCACGACAAATAGCAACGAATCTATTAAAACATTGAAACTCTTAAAACCCTTAAAACTTTTTCAACCTAACAGAATATGCAGTGGCTTCAACTCATACTTGCTCTTAGTATTCTCGTGATGATTCACGAGTTAGGACACTTCTTCTTCGCGCGTATATTTAAGGTGCGCGTGGAGAAATTTTATATGTTTTTCAACCCTAAATTCTCGCTTATCCGTGCCAAGAAGATCAATGGCAAATGGCAGGTGCGTTTCTTTGCGCCTAATGTCGAGCCTGCGGCAACGCCTGTGTTGGACGCCATGGGCAACGAGAAAAAGGACGAGAAGGGTAACACCCTCTATCGCCCAATGACCGATGAGGAACTGGCAGCATTGCCAGAGGACGACTGGCGCCGTTATCCCGATAATACCGAGTGGGGTATAGGTTGGGTACCTTTTGGTGGCTATTGTGCTATTGCAGGCATGGTGGATGAGACCAAAGCGGCTACCGACCTACCTTCCGAGCCACAACCTTGGGAGTTCCGTTCTAAGAATGTATGGCAACGCCTTTGTATTATTATTGGCGGTATCTTGGTCAATTTTGTGGCTGCATTGTTTATTTTTGGTATGATTTTCTTCCACTGGGGCGAAACCACTTTGCCCCTTAGCCAAATCAATACAGGCTTGTATTATTCGGATATATTGGTGGGCGAGGGCTTCCAACAACAAGATAAGATTCTCACTATCAATGGCGAAGAGCCACAGGGCTTTGGTGATGTTGCTAAATTGCTTATCCTGGAGGGTAAACGCAATGTGGTGGTATTGCGTGGCACGGATACGGTGGCGCTGACTATGTCCGAGGACTTAGGCAATCGCTATTTGGCATTGCAAAACGACCTCGACCGTGTGGAGCGCGAGAAAGCGCGTGCCGACAAGTCGTATGAAAAGCGCAGTTTTGTACTGATTTCGTATTTCATGCCTTTTGTGATTGATTCGGTCATGCCTGGTGGTGCAGCCTTTTTTGCAGATATGCAGAAGGGCGATAGCATTGTGGGCGTGAATGGTGTGGACGGATTATGCTATGTGCAGGTAACCAACGAGTTAGCCAAATATCCATGCGATAGTATTACATTGGATTTCTATCGTGCCGATAGCCTCAGGCAAGCGCGTTTGTTTATTGGCGACCAAGCCAAGATAGGGGTGTATGTCAAGACTGCGGACGCCTTTTACACGCCTGTGCATACCGATTATACATTCTTTGAGGCGATTCCTGCGGGTATAAAGTATGGTTGGGAGCAGTTGGTAATGTATATCAAGCAGTTCCGTTTGATATTCTCTAAGGAGGGCGCACAGTCGTTGGGTGGCTTTGGCGCGATTAGCAATATGTATCCTGATGTATGGAATTGGTCGGCGTTTTGGTACACTACGGCTTTTCTCAGTTTGGTATTGGCATTTATGAATTTCTTGCCGATTCCTGTATTGGACGGAGGGTATATATTGTTCCTCTTGTGGGAGATTATCACGGGTCGCAAGCCTGGTGACAAGTTCTTGGAGGTAGCGAATAATATCGGTTTTTGGCTCCTTCTTGCTTTAATGATTTTTGCTAACGGTAATGATATTTTCAAAGCATTCTTTTGAGAATACTATATAAACAAGTGTTTGTGTTTTTTTAGAAGACAACTCAAACAACTATTCCGCTTCGCCAACACTATCACCCCACTCGCTCACGAAGCTCGTAGGGACCCCGATATTGCTCAGCGGCAAGAAGGAAAGCAGATTAGAATCTTTGGCAAGGCGCAATGTTGGCGCCGCGCAGGTGTTGTCTATGTTGTCTTGATAATAAATATTGGTTGTATGGATAATTTTTTCAAACATGAATCCTCCTATATTGATGAGGGTTGTGTCATTGGCAAAGGCACTAAGATTTGGCATTTCTCGCATATCATGTCAGGTTGTCAGATTGGTGAGGACTGCAATATCGGTCAGAATGTAGTAGTATCGCCGGGCGTAGTGCTTGGTCGTAACTGCAAGATTCAGAACAATGTATCCATTTACACGGGTGTTCGCTGCGGCGATGATGTGTTTTTGGGTCCCAGTATGGTGTTTACCAATGTGATTAATCCTCGCTCGGCGGTTTCGCGTAAGGATGAGTATAAAGATACATTTATTCGCCGTGGTGCTTCGGTAGGTGCCAATGCCACTATTGTCTGTGGCAACACATTGGGCGAGTATTGTTTGATTGGTGCAGGCTCAGTAGTGACGAAGGATGTACCTGCTTTTGCGCTGATGGTGGGCAACCCTGCTCGCCGCATAGGGTGGGTGAGCCGCAATGGCGAGAAACTGAAGTTCGACAAAGACGGCTTCGCCACTTGCCCTGCCACAGGCGAGAAATATCAATTAGTCAATGACTTGTGTCATTTGATTAACCCTTAAAACTCTTAAAACTTTTAAAACTTTTTTAACTCCTAATCATAATGATTCAACGCATTCAAACCCTCTATCTTCTGTTGGTAGTTATTCTTGGCACATTGTTGTGTTTCTTTTCTCCTGTTCAGTTCCTCACCCCCGAGGCAACGGAGTATGTCGATTTGCAGGCTTTTGATAAATGGCCTTTGGCGGTATTGACATTGTCTATTCCGTTGTTGGCATTGGTAACGATATTCTTGTTCCGTAAGCGATTGCTGCAGGCTCGCCTCAATATCATGAATGTGATTCTCTGTTTGGGCTACTATGCTTTGGTGTCGTTGTATGTGGGTTTTGTGGTGAAGGGCTACGAGGCTATTCATGGCATGACCTTGGCGGATGCTGATTGGTATATCACTTTTTGGGCGGCTATGCCTATGGTGAATATCGTGCTGTTGATGATGGCTACTCGCCGTATCTTGAAGGACGAGGCTCTTGTCCGTGCTGCAGACCGCTTGAGGTGATAAGCCTATCAAATCTCTGCGAACATACGCTCTATTTTCCTTTGCCATTTGTGTTCGACAACACAAGTGGCATTTTTTTTGCAAGGTGTTCCCCACATATTCCGACCGTTCAACCTCACTTTTTGCAAGAAATAATAGGTTATTAGTAGGTTATTAGTAGGTTATTAATAGGTTGTTAGTAGGTTATTCCCTATATTTCTATATGACAGTATAAACCTCTACACCATACGCTCTACACCCTCCACCCCAATAAAATCGCCTCAAAATGCGATTTTATTTGCTCAATCCAAAAAAATGTATTACCTTTGCACCGTGAACCTGCGCCGAGGGTGTCTGCACATCAACTGGCGGAGGGAAGCAGACATAATAAAAGGCGTTTATTGGCGCTTGTTTTGGTCAATAGAAATCTAGCAAATTTTAAGACCCCAGAGCAAGAGAGCGATAAATGCCCCTTGGTATGTATTTTTCGTTGTGCTTCACAACGATTGGCATATCGGCGTGGGCATTCATTGTTTGTTCTTGGTCAAAGGTTTTGCTAGAACCTCTATTGAAAGAATAAGC
>JBGVFY010000018.1:0-22658 GCA_045121435.1 Paludibacteraceae bacterium
CCCCACCTGCGTGCCTACGCCTGCAAGCTCGCCAACTCCGCCGACCTCAACAAAGACGAACGCCTCCGTATCGCCGAGTTCGGGCTGATCTCCCTCGATGAGATTGACTCCATGAATAATCGTGAACTCAACCAACTCAAGCCCGTCATTACCGCCACCGATGTCAACGAGCGCGCTGCCTATGCCTACACCAAGGAACGCCGTGTGCGCCTCGCCTCGTTCTGCGCCAGTGGCAACCGCCGCGACTTCCTCACCGACATCACGGGCAACCGCCGTTGGCTGCCTTTTGAGGTCGAGAGCATACAAAACCCATTCTACACCACTTTGCCCTACGACCTCATGTATGCCCAGGCATGGGCATTGGCACAAGACCCGACTTTCTGCTATTGGTTTGAGTTGGATGAAATAGCAGTACTGGAGGAGCATAATCAGCATTTCCGCGATGAGAGCAACGAGGAGCAGCTGCTGTCAATCCTCTTTGACATGCCTGCGGAGGGAAAAGGCGAGTTCATGACCACCGCTCAGATCAGCGAGCGACTGGTGAGTTACGGCAACATTAAGAAACCCATGGCGTTAGGCAGATTAGGTGTGCTACTCGGACAAATGGGATATACATCTGTTACACGCGGAAGCAGAAAATCAAGATTGCGCGGATGGATTGTATATCAACGAGATACGAATGAAATCAATGCAAATAAACGCCTATTGGCGAACGGAGATGTGTAACGGTGTAACAGTACTTTTTCTATCCTCGTCCGCACGCGTACGGGGACGAGGAAGAGAAAATAACCGTTACACAGTGTTACACCGTTACACCGAAATAAGAAAAATGTTTGGTTTAATTTTTGTATTTTAAAAATAATCCCTTAAAATTTTAGTTTTATGACCCAAAATCAGATTCGATTTGTTCGCACATTGACTGCGACATGGAAGGTCCTCCGTGACCCAGTATTAACCACCATTTACACGAAGAAGTGGAAGACCTGCAAGGATAAGATGCAAACCATTTATGGCTATGTCTTCCGCGAGATGTACAAAGCCGCATAAGTCATTCCTTCGGTATCCCTTCGGTATCCTTTCGGGAGAAGGGACGGGGGGATGCCGTTTATTGGAGTAACCATAAATCAAATTGTATAAGTGTCATAATGAAATCCCGAACGAAGATTGAACTTGCTCGCGCTGCGGGTGTGAGTAGTCGAGAATTTACCCTCGTCGGAATTGGCTTGCGAGAAGAAATGCGCGTGCGCATTTGGCTCGCCGCAATTCCTCCTCTCCCCACAAATTAAATGGTAGCGCGTATGCGTAAGAAACTCAGGCATCTGCCTTGGGAAAATAAGGAGAAAGTGCAGGCATCGCTGCAATCGTATGAGGGATTGCTGTCGCATGGAAGGAATCATAATCTAAGGGTACAAATCATCCCCGTCTAAGATAGGTGCAAATATTCTGATTTTTCTTTAGAAAGACGACAATGTGCACTAAAATTGTCTTTGGAAAGATGATTTAACAAAATTCGTGCGAAAATACGCAAGCCATTCGTTGTTTTTGAGGTGTTTTGTTCGGTGTTATACTCGCGGGGAAGCCGCGAGCACAGAACCGACGGGTGGAACAAAGGAATACTCGGCGAGTACGCCGAGGTCAGAACAAAAAGAGATACCCGAATGTCATTCGGGTAAATGGACATAGAAAGGGAGCAACCGAATGATATTCGGGAAAATGAACAAACACAAGGAAGGATGTTTGCCAGACCACTGGCAAAAGCAGGACAAATTAGTGTTGGTTTCTTCGGTAAGGGTTCGGCATCCCATCGGGAAATGGGGGAGGCTCGGCGGAAAATCGCCGAGGTCGGGACAAAAAGAGATACCCGAATGACATTCGTCTAACACCCCATGACGCAGGCGTCATCGGGGACCCCGCTGGAAATGGACATAGAAGAACTCGGCGGGTAGCGCCGAGCACAGAACCAGTAGGCGAAGCAAAAGAGATTTTCACAAGAAAGTTTAAAAGTGGGATAAGGTGAAATAGGACTTCCACGGACGCGAAAGAGGAGAGCAGAAGACAGGTAGAAAGAAGTCCGTGGAAGTGAGGTGATGAGGTTATAAGGTAATTAGGCAAATCCGCATAATCGATAGAAAAAGAATCGGTTATGCGGATTGGTCGTTTTGTAAATAGCAATCAATATGTATGTTAGGAGATTTAGAATCTTTAGGTTTGTTAGAATCCAAAGTTTTCTAAAGATTCTAAAGATTCTAAGGATTCTAAGGATTCTAATTCTATATAAAGACAACATAGACAACATTTCGCTCACCCAACATTGGTGAGCGATAGGGAAAGAAATAGATAATTGACGGTCGCGTCGCAATACTATTATTACAGAGATGTGCTACGGATGGGTTAGTGATGTCTTATTATGAACCCGTCAAGAACCCGTTATGAACCCGTAATTGGTAGCATGCCGATAAGGTTAGTTGAGGGAAGCCATCCACCGCTTATCCACCGCTTATCCACCCGATGGACCCCACCTAACCTCCCCTTAAGGGGAGGGATAACTCGGTGGAAAATTCGGTGGAAAATTTTGCCTAAAAGTAAACTTTTCGCTCAAATGTTTGCAAATGTGCATTATTTGTTGTACCTTTGCACGATAATTTGGTGTAATGTGCAATCTAACATAAAAACTATGGATAATAAAACACAAAAAGCGAAAGTGGACAACACTCCATTCAAAAAGAAATTTGCTGCATGGTTCTGGAGCCTTTTTGCTCTGGGCATGGTGGCTATTGTATTGCTATTCTGGATGATTACCAAGGGCTGGTTGGGCTATTTGCCTCCATTGGATGAGTTGCAGAACCCGAAGAATAAGTTTGCTACTGAGGTGATTTCCAGCGATATGCAGTTGCTGGGTCGCTACTATCGCAACGAGAACCGTGTCAGCGTGAATTATACCGACATTTCACCTTATATGATTAATGCCTTGATTGCTACCGAGGATGTGCGTTTCTACGACCATACGGGTGTGGATGTCAAATCGTTGATGCGTGCTATTATCATGCTTGGTAAGGCAGGTGGTGGTAGTACGCTGACCCAACAGTTGGCTAAGCAACTGTGGTCACCACGCGCAAACAATATTTTTGAGCGTGCACTGCAAAAGCCGATAGAGTGGGTGATTGCCACCAAACTGGAGCGTTTATACTCCAAGGAAGAGATACTGACCATGTACCTCAACCAATTTGACTTCTTGTATAATGCGGTAGGTATCAAATCGGCAGCGCAGGTGTATTTTAGCACCACGCCAGCGGAACTCAATCTCGAGCAGGCTGCTATGTTGGTGGGTATGTGTAAGAACCCTGCGCTCTACAACCCTCGCCGTCGCCCTGAGAACGCACTCAACCGCCGCAATACAGTGCTCAATCAAATGTGCAAATATGATTTTATTACCGAACAGGTATGCGACTCGCTCAAGCAACTGCCGATTGAACTCAAATACCAATCGGTGGACCATAAGCAGGGGTTAGCACCTTATTTCCGCGAGTATTTGCGCCAAGTAATGACTGCTAAAGAGCCTAAGAAGAGCAACTATCCTGAGTGGAACTTGTTGCAATACGAGATTGATAAACGCCAATGGGAGGAGAACCCGCTTTATGGCTTCTGCAACAAGAACCACAAACCCGATGGTACGCCTTACGACCTCTATCAAGATGGTTTGCGTGTTTACACCACCATTGATTCGCGTATGCAGCAATACGCTGAGGAGGCGGTGAACGAACACATGCAAGACCTGCAAAAGAGTTTCTTCCGTGAGAAACGCAAGAAATCATATGCTCCTTTCTCCAAGGATCTTACACCCGAGGAGATTGATGGTATTATGAATCGCTCAATGCGTCAGACCGACCGCTACCGTGCCTTGAAGAAACAGGGTTTGAACGAAACCGCTATCAAGCAAGTGTTCAATACGCCTGTGGCTATGCGTGTATTCTCGTATAACGGATTGATTGACACCACGATGACCCCAATGGACTCTATCCGTTGGAACAAACATTTCCTGCGTTGTGGCTTCATGTCGATGGATACACACTCGGGGGCGGTGAAAGCGTATGTGGGTGGTCCTAACTTCGCGCATTTCCAATACGATATGGTGAGTACAGGTCGCCGTCAGGTGGGTTCTACCATTAAGCCATACCTCTTTACACTGGCGATGGATGAAGGTATGTGGCCATGTGATAGCACGGTCAATGACTCGGTAACGCTGATTGATGGTAATGGTGTGCGTTGGACGCCACGCGATGAGCATGTCAAGAACCAAGGCGAGATGGTGACGCTCAACTGGGGATTGGAGAAGTCCAGCAACTGGATTACGGCTTATCTCATGTCGCTCTTTACGCCTGAGCAGTTGGTGCGTATGATGCGTTCGTTTGGTATTGAGGGACAACTCGACCCTGTGGTCAGCCTTTGTTTGGGTCCATGTGAGGTGAGTGTGAAGGAGATGGTGGATGCCTATACCACTTTCCCTAATAAGGGTATTCGTGTAGAGCCTTTGTATGTCACTCGTATTGAGGATAATAATGGCAATATCTTGGCAACCTTCACGCCCAAGACCTATGAGATTATCAGCGAGACGACTGCGTATAAGATGATTTATATGTTGCGCAATGTGATGGACCACGGTACAGGTGTGCGTGCACGCTTCCGCTATGGACTGAAGGCTCCGATGGGTGGTAAGACAGGTACTTCGCAAAACCACTCGGATGGTTGGTTTGTTGGATTCACGCCTTCGTTGGTGAGTGGTGTATGGGTAGGCGGTGAAGAGCGTTCTATTCACTTTGACAACATGTCGGCAGGTCAGGGTGCGAATATGGCATTGCCTATTTGGTCTATTTATATGCAGAAGGTTTATGCCAACGAGGAGTTGGGCTATAGTGTAGAGGAGCAGTTTGATATCCCCGAATGGTTCGACATCGAAGCAGGATGTAAGTAAAGGTTATGAGGTTATGAGGTTATGAGGTGATGAGGTGATGAAAAGATTAATGTACATAGTGATAGGTTGCTGCGTGAGCATGATGAGTGTAGCGCAACTCAATACCGATCGCATTACGGCGATTGGGCGCAATGCGTTGTACTTTGATGACTATGTACTCAGCATACAGTACTTCAATCAAGTCATTAAACTCAAACCCTATCTCAGTGATCCCTATCTGCTTCGTGCTATCGCCAAGATTCAGTTAGGCGATTATACGGGTGCCGAACTTGACTGCAATGCGGCTATCGAACGCAACCCTTTTCAACCAGGTGCTTACTATACCCGCGGATTCATTTACCGCCATACCGACCAACTGGAGAAAGCCGAACGCGACTTCAGCGAAGCACTTATCTTCGCCCCCGAAAATCGAACTTATATCGCCATGCGAGCCGATGTGCTGGCTGAACTGGAGCAGTACGACCTCGCCTTGCAAGATATCAACCACCTGTTGCACCGCGACCCACAATCAGCAGCGTTGCACTTCGAGAAAGGTAGTATCTGTCTGCGTAGCCATGATACCATTTGTGCGCTCAACGCTTTTACCCTTGCTACAGAATACGACTCGCAAAACCCTGCCAACTGGTCGGCATTGGGTCTGGTACAACTGATGCAAGATAATCAAGATGAGGCCCTTAAATCGCTTAGCAAGTCGATTGAGCATGGTAGCAAGTGGGCTGGTGACTATATTAACCGCGGTATCATTTACTACCGCAAACACAACTACCGTAGCGCCCTCGCAGACTACGATAAGGCCGTAACGCTCTCGCCACGCGATGCTCAATGCTACTACAATCGTGGTGTGCTGCGACAAGAACTGGGCGATTACAATCGTGCGCTGGAAGATTTTACGCAAGCCATTAACTTTGCGCCCGACCGAATAGAATTATACTACCAACGCGGTATGGTGCAACTGCAACTGCGCCAGTGGCAAGATGCCCTCAATGACTTCAATACAATCATAGCGCGTTATCCCTATTTCTTGCCTGCCTACTATCTGGCTGCGCAAGCCGAAACATCGCTGGGACATGGCAAAGAGGCTACGCAACTGCGCCAACAAGCGTACCACCTCGAGCAGAAGAAGGATAGCATTCAGTCGATGCAAACTAATATGCAGTTGGCAGATAACCAACCCCAACAACGCGACCGCCGAAAAGAGTTTTCTGCTCTTGCTGCGCAAAACCAAG
Organism: Paludibacteraceae bacterium; assembly: GCA_045121435.1. Taxonomy (GTDB): domain Bacteria; phylum Bacteroidota; class Bacteroidia; order Bacteroidales; family Paludibacteraceae; genus Colicola. The sequence goes on from JBGVFY010000018.1 coordinate 6,196, forward strand.
AGTCGAACGATGAGGAGAATAAATACGATAGCGATACCCGTGGTTCGGTACAAAAACGCTATACCGATGTGGTGAACGAACCCAATATCTTCCTTTCGTACTACGCCACCAACACCAATGCCAATGCGCTGCGCCAAACCAACTACTCGCACGCCACAGTGGATGCCTACAACCGCACTATGCGTCTGCCTGCGCCGTTGCGATTCACTACCCACGAGGTGAACCTCACGGCGGATATGGTGAATCAGCACTTTGCCCAAATCAGTACGCTATCCTACCAAATCGACCTGCTTGAGCAGATGGCTCCTGCCACCAACAATGCTACCCAAGCCTCTAATGCCCAACTATGTGCTGCCTACATTGCACGCGCCTTTGAATTTGCACTGGTGCAAGACTATTCTTCGGCGTTGGATGATATCACACGGGCCATACTGATGGACGGGACAATGTATTTCGCCTATTTTTGTCGTGCCAATTGGCGATATAAATGGTTGGAATACAAGCGCGCTATAGGAGAGCCAACCGACAAAGCAGACTTTGAGTTGATGATGCGCGATTACGACTATGTGATCAACCACTTGCCTGATTTCTCTTTCGCTTATTATAATAAGGCGAATATGCTCTGTATCCAACAGGACTTTAGGGCAGCCATTTCCTACTATACCCAAGCCATTGCTGCCGATAGCGATTTTGCAGAAGCGTATTTCAACCGTGGCTTGACCTATATCTATATTGGCGAGAACGACAAAGGTATTGCAGATCTCAGCAAAGCAGGCGAGTTGGGTATTTATCAGGCATATAACTTGATTTCCAGATTCCAATAACCCATAGACACATTGATACAATAAAAAAAGCGCATTGCTGCGCTTTTTTTAGTTATACACGATGAGTAATATGAAGTATTACTCCCACTCGATTGTTGCGGGTGGTTTTGCAGAGATATCATAGCAAACGCGGTTAACGCCTTGCACCTTGTTGATAATCTCGTTAGATACCTTAGCCATGAATTCGTATGGAAGACGTGCCCAATCAGCAGTCATAGCATCCACAGACAATACTGCGCGAAGTGCTACTGGATGCTCATAGGTACGGGTATCGCCCTTCATACCTGTGCTGCGCACGGTAGAGAGAAGGATTGCACCTGCTTGCCATACCTTATCATAGAGTGCTACACCATTCTCATCTTTCCACTCGCGAAGCATGTTCACATAGATAGCGTCAGCCTCTTGGAGGATGCGTACTTTCTCAGGAGTAATGTCGCCCAAGATACGCACGCCAAGACCTGGACCTGGGAAAGGATGGCGACCGATAAGGTGCTCAGGTACACCCATATAGCGGCCAATACGGCGAACCTCGTCCTTGAAGAGGAGCTTGAGTGGCTCGCAGAGTTTGAGATTCATTTCCTTAGGCAGACCACCTACATTGTGGTGTGATTTGATAACCTTGCCAGAGTGGTTGATAGATTCGATGATATCTGGGTAGATAGTACCTTGACCAAGCCACTTAGCATCGGTGATCTTCTTAGCCTCTTCGTCGAACACTTGGATAAAGTCGCGACCAATAATCTTACGTTTTTGCTCTGGATCGGTCACACCAGCCAAGTCGCCATAGAAACGTGCCTTAGCATCCACGCCAATCACATTAAGACCGAGGCACTCGTAGTCACGAAGCACATTCTCAAACTCATCTTTGCGGAGCAATCCATGATCCACGAAAATACAGGTGAGTTGGTTGCCAATAGCACGGTTGAGCAACACTGCGGTGATAGAACTGTCCACACCACCAGAGAGGGCGAGGATCACGCGATCGGTACCGATTTGCTCTTTGAGTTGCGCCACGGTGGTCTCTACGAAATTAGCAGGAGTCCAATCTTGTGCGCTATGGCATGTGTCAAGCACAAATGGACGGAGCTCATCTACAGTAGGTTGCTCGCCAGCAGCGATGTTGAGTACTGGAATACAGCTGCAGAAGCGGCTGAGGGTGTTTTGGAGTGCCTCTGGCTCTTCTACAGAGTCTTTGTCACCAGAGAGAATAAGACCGATAATGTCTTTGTCATCCTCTGGATACTTGTTGTAAGGCAAAACCTCGCAGAAAGTGTCCAACTCGCGCACACGGCGACCAATGAGTTGGGTGGTCTGCGAACCTAAATCAAGAATGATAAGTTTTTGCATATTGTGAAATATTTAATATTGTTCAGTGTTGTGTAGCGTTGTTATTGTCCGCGGGTGTAGTTAGGGGTCTCACTAGTGATGGTGATGTCGTGAGGGTGACTCTCGGTCATACCAGCAGCAGTAGTGCGAACGAACTTGGCTTGTTGGAGCTCGTTGATATTTTGTGCTCCTACATAACCCATACCCGAACGAAGACCGCCCATGAGTTGGTAGATAGTTTCGCTGACATTGCCCTTGTATGGCACGCGACCTACGATGCCTTCTGGTACAAGTTTCTGAATATTCTTCTCGCAACCGCCTTGGAAGTAGCGATCTGCAGAACCTGCCTTCATCGCATCAATAGAACCCATACCGCGGTAGGATTTGAACTTACGACCGTTGTAGATGATGGTATCGCCAGGAGCCTCCTCGGTGCCTGCGAACATACTACCACACATCACGCAGTTGCCACCAGCAGCGAGTGCCTTCACTACATCGCCTGAGTAACGCAAACCACCGTCAGCAATCATTGGTACACCAGTGCCTTGGAGTGCTTCTGCCACATTGAAGATAGCCGTCAGCTGTGGAACACCCACACCTGCGATGATACGGGTTGTACAGATCGAACCAGGACCTATACCTACCTTCACACCATCAGCACCATTCTCCACGAGGTACTTAGCTGCTTCGGCTGTAGCGATATTACCGACTACTACATCCAAATCAGGGTATGTGGCTTTGATAGTACGGAGTGCGTTGACGATATTCTTAGAGTGACCGTGTGCGGAATCAAGCACCACAGCATCTACACCCTCTTTGTAGAGCGCAGCTACGCGATCCATGAAATCAGGAGTGATACCTACACCTGCTGCACAACGCAAACGACCTTTAGCATCTTTGCACGCATTAGGGAAGTCTTTGAGTTTGGTAATGTCTTTGTATGTTACGAGGCCTACAAGTTTGCCGTTATTGTCCACCACTGGCAATTTCTCTACTTTGTGGGATTGGAGTGCTGCCATAATCACCTCGTTGCTGGTAGAGTTGATAGTGATAAGGTTCTCGCTGGTCATCACTTCGCCAATCTTACGAGTCATATCGGTCTCAAAACGGAGGTCACGGTTGGTAACGATACCCACGAGGTTGTTCTCTGCGTCCACCACAGGAATACCTCCAATGTGGTTGTCGTGCATAAGTTGCTCGGCATCGCCCACGGTTTGGTCGGCAGTGATAGTGATAGGATCAGAGATGAGGCCGTTCTCAGCACGCTTTACGCGGCGTACTTCAGCTGCTTGTGCAGCGATAGACATATTTTTGTGAATCACACCAATACCACCTTCACGAGCGATAGCAATCGCCATCTTAGACTCGGTAACAGTGTCCATAGCAGCCGATACCACAGGGATATTGAGGCTGATATTGCGGGTGAACTTACACTTGAGGTCTACTTCACGAGGAAGTACCTCTGAATAGGCTGGGACAAGCAACACATCATCGAATGTGAGTCCCTCTTGCAAAATACGGTCGGTCATATTTATCTTCGTTTTTTGTTATTAGCTAGTTGGACAAGTCAATCTAGTTGAGCTAGATGTATTAGTAGTTTACAATGCGTGGTCGCAGTAGTAGCAACGGAGGATGCCATCGGCATCTGTGTATGCTTTGCGTTCTACTGGCTCAGTGGTCACGATGCAACGATCGTTGGTGCAGAGTTTGTCGGTGAGGACTGTATCTACATGGTGCGATTCCTCTGCATCTTTCCATGAGAGCAAGGTGTAGATGAGCGCCATACGCACATATTTGCCGTTTTCTACTTGGCGGAAATATGCTGCGCGTGGGTCTTTGTCCACATCCACGGTAATCTCATTGACGCGAGGTAGTGGGTGCAGCACAATCATATCAGGTTTGCCCAATGCCATCTTCTCAGTATCAAGTATGAAGGCATCTTTGAGGCGCTCGTACTCAGCTTGGTCGGCAAAACGCTCTTGTTGTACGCGCGTCATATAAAGGACATCGAGCAAAGGCATTGCCTCCTCAATAGTGGAGTACTCACTATAGTTATCGCCCAACTCATGCTTCATATAGTCTGGCAAACGGAGTTCTTCTGGAGAGATGAGTACGAAATGTACACCCTCGTAACGCTTCATCGCCTTGATTAGCGAGTGGACAGTACGTCCGTACTTCAAGTCACCGCAAAGACCTACGGTCAAATGATCGAAATGTCCTAATTCTCTGCGGATTGTGAGCAAATCGGTGAGTGTCTGAGTAGGGTGCGAATGGCCACCATCGCCTGCGTTGATAATAGGGATTCGCGAGTATTCAGATGCTACACGAGGTGCGCCCTCTTTGTAGTGGCGCATAGCGATGATGTCGGCAAAGCTGCTGACTACGCGCACGGTGTCAGCCACCGTTTCGCCCTTGCTTACGCTACTGCTCTTGGCATCAGAAAAGCCAAGTACATTACCTCCAAGCTCCATCATTGCCGCAGTGAAACTGAGGCGTGTGCGGGTACTTGGCTCATAGAAGAGTGTAGCGAGTTTTTTGCCGTGGCATGCCTCGGCATACATCTCGCGGTTGTTGATGATGTCCAATGCGCGGTTGATAATCACATCTACTTCGGCAGTGGTCAAATCGGTAGGGTCAATTAAGTGTCGCATATTTTTTTACTTTGTAAAAAAGTTTTAAAGGTTCTAAGAGTTCTACAAGTTTTAAGGGTTTACTAGTAGCCATTTGATACATTCGGAGTAAAGACCGCTGAAGTCCTTGACCGATTCGATCATAAATGGCAATATAATCATTCTGTTGTTGTCGTCTTGGTAAGCTACACCCGCATTGACATAGGTGTCATCATAGCGCGCTATTCGAACACCACCTGTCATCGGTTCGATACCGTCTGGCCATTCACATTCAATGACTTGTGGATTAGGTTTGGTGTAGTATTCATACTGCTTGGTGGGCAGGATGTTATATTGGAAGTTGATTCTTCCGCAAGTGGAAGCTTTTTCTGTTTTGTAGCGATAGTGTAGTACATTGTGCGTGAAGGCAGTATCGCAGGTATGACGCATGTCGCTAGCGATATACGAACCCGTGAGTAGAATCTTGCCACCTTGGTGGGTATATGCGTTGATTGCTTCGCGCAAGTGCATTGGGATACAACCAATCGTATCGTTCTTCTCGCCCTTTTGCTTCCCCATGATAATATCCACAAGGGTATATGGCGCGAGTGATCCAATGGCATCAATAGAGGAAGAAACATAGGAAAGACCCATTTGTGCAAGCACTTTACCGTGCATACTTGGATAGTCAAAAGTATTGCCGATATTCACCTCTTTCTGTTTGTCGGCATGGCACATACCAAAACCGCAGTCATCATCACTCTCCCACATATTGGTGCGGTCGTAGTCGAATTGTTCGCCTAGGAAACTAATCTCTTTGCCATAGGAAACAGCATATGAGCCAGGAACTACACCACCTGTGATACTGTCGATGCCGAACATTTCTGGTGCGTCCACACGGTGGAAGCCATTGATAATGAGGGCAAGGTCGTTGTTGTAGTCGGGTGCGATATATGCACTCAATGTTTCGCTTGGTAGGCTGACGCCACCATTATTGCCTGCACGCACCATGAAATCATATTTCACACCGCGTTGGATAGCGATAGCCGCATCAGGGGTGTTGACTCTTACGCCATTATCCCAGTCGGATGTCACCCATTCGCCATCTTTGAGTTGGCTCGTGCGTGTGTACAATATATAATAGGTGGGGGTAGCAGTTGGCTCAAGGCGATCTACGCGTTCTGCCCAACGGATATTCAGTGTATCATTGTTGGCATAACTTACATTCATCTGTTGTACAGGCAATGGTTGTACCACATATGGCGTGCCTGTGGTTTGATGGATGAAGCGCAACATACCTTTGTAGATAGCACGCGAAACGATGAACTTGAATTTAGGATCCAGTCCAAAGGTCATGTCGTAGTAGTTGTGGTGGCTGAGTAACTCAATGATAGTAGATGGCACTTTAGGATTGCGCGTCTCGGACATTGATTTATGCATGAGGTGGCGTTTTTGCCATGTTGGCATCATAGTATGACGAATATCCTCTACGATTTGTGTTTGGATATAATCCGCATAATCGCGATTACAAATGCGGTCACCTCCAGCTGGATAGGTGGTCTCTTTGTCATCGTCGTAGAGGGTATAAAACATAAATGTTCCGACCAGTTTGTCTGTTGGATAGCAACCTGCATCACTATGGAAGGCTACGCTCATATTCACAGGGATATTCAATCCTGGTCCGTCAGGGTATGCTGCACTACCGCCTGCGAGGTAGTTCACCCAACGACCGCGACAACTGAAGTCATCTGTATAGTCGTTTTTGCTACCAGTGTAGTTATACACGCTATCAGGAATACCCGCATATTGCAACCAGTAGCGTGCACCTTCAATATAGCGTGGATAGCCACTTGTGGTGGCAAATACTTGCATCTCTTTGTGGCGAGTAGAATCGGTTACTTCCTCTTGCGAGTGGGTATCTTTCTTGGTGTAGAAGTCATCGTCTCCAATCTCTGGGTGTGGATAGCGTGCTACAGAACCCCAACCACCACCAAACTTGATGGCATCGGTTGTGGTAATATGTTTGCCCTTATGGGTAAGGGTGACATAGTTGCTATTCACATCGGTGCCGAAGTCGAATGTACCAAGGTAAATCCATGTACCGCCACCCATTTGTTGATTGACATGGTAGGTCGTTGCTACACCTCTGTGTACCACAGTATATTCAGCTTGTGGATTGCTCTTTGGCAAAGACTTGTAGCTCACATACACTGCATATTCGCCTGCCTCTGGTAGATTAGGCGTATAGCGTGCTTGATCTTTTACAGTACTATAACCGCCCATCTCAAATGGGTTATCACCTTCGAGCAAAGGTTTTACTGGTTTGCCCCATCCTGCACCTTCGTTAGGCATGATGCCACTACTGAGTTGTGAGTCGTCCACAATGACCTCATGGAGTTGTGTGTCCCGCTCGCGAGGTTGCAGTACTACAGCCCCCGCATTCTCGAGCATTGGCACTAGGAATGGCATGGTATAACTACTGGTATAAAGGTCTTCGATGGTAGTCCAAAGGCGTGCGCGTTGCCATTTCCACATGCGATAGGCTTGTACGTAGTAGATGCCGTGGCTACCCCATAGGGCGATATGCTTGCCGTCTAATCCTTGTTTTGCAGAATAGGGTTGCGAAGCATTGTGCACAAGTGGGAATTTAGCTGTAGCCATCTTGTATTGCAACTTCTTGTCACGTTTTTTGTAGATGGCAGTTACCCATTCGTTGAGTTCTTTGCCGTCGGAGAGGATATGTACCTCAGCAGTAGGTTCACCATTTACCCACTGACGAACCGATGATTTGAGTTCGTCAATCTCTTGTGGGGAAAGGGATATGCATGATAATCTATTACATGTGGAAATAGTGATATTCTGTTCATCGATTTGAATATCACTTACCTTCACTTTTCCAAGATAAGCACGTTGGCTAGCAAACTGGTCCAGCGAGTCGGCCAGTTCCTCGGGTGTAATAGCAAAAGTCATTGTCGCACAAAGCGTAGCAATGGCTAATATTAATGACTTTTTCATATCCTTGCCTTTTTTATCCTTTTCCTATAAACCTAAAAGCATTACGCCATCCAACTTTCGTCTGAAGGGTTGTTGCGGAACTTGATAAGGCGATCTTTGTCTTCTGGAGCGATGTATGCTTTGTCAGCCGCTACTTCTACAAGGGTGTCGAGGTCACAAAGGCTGATATTCTTCACTTCAGCTGCAGCCAAACGCTCCAAACCTTTCTTCATGCCGTAGGTAAAGATACTTACTACACCCAAGACATCAGCACCTGCTTCGCGAAGTACATTCACTACCTCGATGCAGCTACCGCCAGTGGAGATAAGGTCCTCAACGACAACTACTTTTTGTCCAGGAAGGAGTTTACCTTCGATTTGGTTGCCACGGCCGTGGTCTTTCGCGCCACTACGCACATAACCCATAGGAAGGTCGAGGATAGTAGCGGTGATAGCAGCGTGTGCAATACCTGCGGTGGAAGTACCCATGAGTACCTCAGCCTGAGGATAATGCTCACGGATAAGTGCTGAGAGACCATTCTCTACATCGTTGCGCACTTGGGTGTCGCTGAGGGTAAGACGGTTGTCGCAATAGATAGGACTCTTGATACCACTAGCCCATGTAAATGGCTCGTTTGGACGGAGGAAGACAGCTTTGATCTTCAGCAAGTCTTCGGCGATAAGTTGTTTCATATAATGTTGAATTATGAATTTTTAATTTTGAATTATTCATTGCAGAATTCTGCTACACAGCGCTTATAAGCGGCTACTGGGTCTTCGGCAGCGGTGATTGGACGACCTACGACGATGAAGTCAGAGCCAATCTCGCGTGCTTTGGCAGGAGTGGTGATTCGCACTTGGTCGCCTACTACGCCGTCCGCAAAGCGGACACCTGGCGTTACAGTATAGAAATCAGAGCCACATGCCTCCTTCACCATACCTGCTTCAAGTGGAGAGCACACCACGCCATCAAGGCCAGCGGCTTGGGCATTCTTGGCATAATGTACTACGACATCGCCGATATTGCCTTGGATAAGGAGGTCGTTGTGCATACGCTCCTCGCTAGTAGAGGTGAGTTGGGTAACTGCCAGGAGGATTGGACGCGTGCCGTCCTCGCGTGTGAGACCCTCAACTGCGGCTTTCATCATCTCAATAGTGCCTGCTGCGTGGAGGTTACACATATCTACATCGAGGCGTGAGAGCACGGACATGGCTTTCTTGACAGTGTTAGGTATATCGTGGAGCTTGAGATCGAGGAAGATCTTGTGTCCGCGGCGTTTGAGTTCGTGCACGATAGCTGGACCTTCTGCATAGTAGAGTTCCATACCAATCTTTACATAAGGCTTTACATCGCCCATCTTGTCAAGAAAACGATACGTATCTTCGACAGAAGCGAAGTCGCATGCAATAATCACATCTCTGTTATTCATGATTTACTATTCCTATTATATCTGTTAGTTTATCTATTTTCAATTCATCCATTAGTTGTGGCAAACGGTCTATAATCTCTTTTGCCACCATTGGGTTGGTGAGGTTGGCTGCGCCAATCTCTACGGCTGTTGCGCCTGCCATCATCATCTCTATCACATCCTCTGCGCTACTTACGCCACCACAACCGATAATTGGCAATGAGGTTGCGCGTGCCACTTGGTTCACCATGCGGAGCGCGAGAGGGAAGATACCTGGACCCGAATAACCACCATAGCGGTTGGCAATCACTGGACGGCGACGGCGGATATCAATGCGCATACCGAGCAAGGTATTGATGAGACAAAGACCATCTGCTCCTGCTGCTTCGCATGCCTTGGCAATCGCCACGATGTCGGTCACATTAGGCGAAAGCTTCATATATACAGGCTTGGTAGTCACGGCTTTAACCGCTGCTGTCACTTCGGCTGCTGCCTCAGGACTGGTACCGAATGCCATACCACCGTTGTGTACATTAGGGCACGAGATATTCACCTCGAGGATGTCGATAGGCTCTTTGTCGAGCATGGTGCAAGTCTCCACATAGTCTTGGATAGAGAACCCGCTGACATTCGCCACGATACAGCCGTGGTACATGCTCTTGAGGCGAGGGAGTTCGTTGGCAATCACATGCTCCACGCCAGGGTTTTGCAAACCTACGGCGTTGATAAGTCCGTAGTTGCCGCACTCTGCAATGCGTGGCAATGGGTTGCCGTAGCGTGCTTGACGGGTAGTGCCTTTGAAGGAGATACCGCCAAGGCAGTTGATATCGTATAACGCAGCAAACTCATCGCCAAAACCGAATGTTCCCGATGCAGGGATGATAGGGTTGGCGAGGGTCTTGCCTGATAATGTCACTTCTAATCTATTCATATTATTTTTATTTCTGGTGTCCGGCAGCCGGCTGCCGGTTAAAAGATTAGCTCTTCTGCTGCGAACACAGGTCCTTCTTTGCAGACGCGTTTGGGTCCTTGGGTGGTTTGGATGGTGCAACCCATGCATGCGCCAAATCCACAACCCATACGCTCCTCCATGCTCACTTCGCCATTGGTGCCTACGGCTTGCAACAGCGCTTTGATCATTGGCAATGGTCCGCAGGTATAGTAGTAGGATTGTTTACCATCCAAAGCATTGGTCACAAAACCTTTTACACCATGGCTGCCATCCACAGTGGTCACTACCACTTCGCAGCCAAGAGCACGGAACTCCTCCTCGTAGAAGAGTTCGTCTTTGGTATTGAAGCCAAGGATGACGCGCACATTCTTGCCCATTTCGCGCAACTGGCGAGCCAACATATACATTGGTGGCACACCTACGCCACCGCCTACCAGCAATGGGTTCTCGCCTGCTTTGCTCAGGTCATAGCCATTGCCCAATACGGTCAGCACATCAAGTTGGGTGCCTACAGGCAACTGGCTCATCGCCTCGGTACCTACGCCCACTACCTTATATATAATGGTGAGTATGCCGTCGGCGATGTTGCAGACAGAGATGGGGCGGCGGAGGAATTGTCCAGCGACGCGGATGTTTACAAACTGACCTGAGAGAATGCCTGTCGTGTCGCCACAAAGCTGCATGCGATAGACATTATTGGCTATCTGTTCGTTGGATTGTATTTCTAATTTAACTTGCTTCATTTCTTGTTTATGTTATGGTTGTCTATCGGCGAGGTTCCAATCAGGTTCCAATGAGATTCCAATGAGGTTCCAATGGAGATAGGTGGCAGATAGGTGGCAAACTACTGGTTGGTATTGTTATAAACTGTTATTCCGTTGACAATGGTTTTTACGCATTTTCCATACACTTCCCAACCCTCGAATGGCATGGCTTGACCCATGGAGAGGAAATTGGCAGGATCGATCTTGTAGCATGCGTCTAAGTCGTAGTAAGTAAAGGAGTTGCTATTGTCTAAACCAATGATACGAGCAGGATTAGTGGACATGAGCTCCACCAATTGCTCCATGGTGATGATACCCGTTTTTACGAAATGGGTGTACATCAATGGGAATGCCGTTTCCAGTCCTACAATACCGAACGCACTTTTCTCCAATCCGCGGCTCTTTTCTTCCGCACTATGAGGTGCATGGTCGGTAGCGATACAATCAATCGTACCATCTTTGATGCCCTCGATGAGTGCGAGGCGGTCCTCCTCTGCACGGAGAGGTGGGTTCATCTTCCACTTGCCATCCTCTTGTAAGTCGTTGTCCGTCAGCAATAGATAGTGAGGGGCAGTCTCGCATGTCACAGGCAGCCCTTTTGCTTTTGCCTCGCGAATCAGTGCCACGCTCTCTTTGGTGGAGATATGGCATATATGAAAACGACACCCAGTCTCTTCTACCAGACGGATGTCGCGTTCGATCTCTTTCCATTCGCTTTCAGACACGATGCCACGGTGTCCGTTCTTCTTGGCATACTCGCCCGCGTGGATATAGCCGCCGTTGAGCAAAGCCTCTACTTCGCAGTGAGCCACCATCACACGATCTACCGCATGGATTCGCTTCATCGCTTCGCGCATGAGCTCTTCGCTTTGCACGCCGCGTCCATCATCCGAAAAGCCTTTCACATAGGGCGCAAGTGCCTCGAAATCAACCAACTCGCCTGCGCCTTTCTGCCCCATGGTGATTGACGCGAAAGGATAAACGCCCGTGTAGGTATCACGCTTGATAATATCCAACTGCTCTTGCAGGTGCTCTACTGTGTCGGGCACAGGGTTGAGGTTAGGCATGGTAAACACCGCGCTATAGCCAGACGCGGCGGCTGCCATGCTACCTGTTTGGATAGTCTCTTTATACGAAAAACCCGGCTCACGAAAGTGGACATGCAGGTCCACAAGAGCCGGAATCTGTACTATGTTGCGTTGAATCGCCATCTTTGGTGCAAATTTTAAATTTGCATGCAAAGTTACTGCTTTTTTTTGAAATACGCAAGTGTTCGATTGCTTTTTTTGTGTCGGAAGTGTATTTTGCCAATTCTACTTATCAAATCTACCCTCGCCAATAGCCAATAGCCAATAGCCCCTCGCCTACACCAAGTCCTCTATGATTCGATTCAGTATATGAAAACCTTTGGTGGTGGCTACTATGCGTGTGCCTTTTTGCTGTAGCAATCCTTGTTGGATATAGTGTTGTGTTTTGTGAGGGTCGATATCCACTATGGCTACGCCTTTGTTGGTGCGCAAGCCTAACATTATGCGTTCGGTGTGACGCTGCTCATCGGTCAACACCTCTTTTTCGGGTTGCAAATCATGCGCCATGGCTTGCTCGATATAGGTGTCCAGATTGCTGATATTCCAACTCCTAACTTTGCCATCGTAACTATGTGCACCTGCTCCTAAACCGATATAGGGGATGTCGTTCCAATAACTGGAGTTGTGTCGGGATTGTCTGTCTGGTAGTGCAAAATTGCTCACTTCGTAGTGTCCGAAGCCATGTCTTGTTAGTTGCTCCACCAGATAGTCGTACATCTGCATCTCTGTATCCTCATCCACTGCCTCTATCACTCCGTGGTCGAGTAGGGTCGTCAGCGCGGTGCCTTCCTCGTAGATTAGTCCGTAGGTGGAGATATGTTGCACGCCCAGTTGCAGTGCTTGGGCTACATCTTTTTTCCATTGTTCCATGGTCTGCGAGGGGAGGGCGTACATCAGGTCAATGGATATATTGTCGAATCCTGCGGCTTGGGCTATTGCCACTGCTTGGCGTGCTTGCTCGGCATTGTGTCGTCTGCCCATGAGTTGCAGCAGTTCATCCTCAAAACTCTGAATGCCGATACTCAGGCGATTGATACCCATTGTTCGCCATGCGCGGGCTTTTTCCTCCGTAATATCCCCAGGGTTGGCTTCCAATGTGATTTCTATTTCCTTGCCTTTCAACTGTAGGTGCGGAGCACCGTCCTTTAAACTTTCAACTATAGCTTGCAGGCACCCCACCTGCAAGGTACTGGGCGTTCCGCCACCTATATATATAGTGGATATGGGATATGGGTTATTGGGTAGGCGGTCGTGCATTTCCGTGAGCAGAGCATCCACATACTGCGCTTGTTTCTCCAAATGGGTTGTGGAAAAAAAGTCGCAGTACTTGCACCTGCTTTTGCAAAATGGTATATGTATGTATATGCCTACCATCCCCTTACCTTTCGCCTTTCACCTTTCGCCTTTAACCTTTACCCTTTAACCTTATCGGCCTCATCGCCCCACAAATACCTCATCCACTCTGCCATCTTCTGCTCTTGGGGGCTGCCTTGTGCATGCCAGAGTTGCGTTCCTTGCAACGCATCAGGCATAAACTGTTGCTTCACAAAGTGGTTAGGGAAGTCGTGGGCGTACTTATAGCCATCGCCATAGCCCAACTCATCCATCAGTTTCGTGGGGGCATTGCGTAGGTGCAACGGAACAGGCAGGTTGCCTGTCTTCTCCACCAACTCCAACGCCTGATTGATTGCCAGATACGCCGAATTGGACTTCTGCGAGGTGGCGAGATACACGGTTGCCATAGCCAGCGGTATACGCCCTTCTGGCCAACCAATCTTCTGCAAGGTGTCGAAACAAGCATTCGCCACCAACATAGCATTAGGGTTAGCTAAACCTATATCCTCGCTTGCGGATATCACCAATCGGCGAGCGATAAACTTTGGGTCTTCGCCTGCTGCCACCATGCGTGCCAACCAATACAAAGCGGCATCAGGGTCGCTACCGCGAATGGATTTGATAAACGCAGAGATAATGTCGTAGTGCAGTTCGCCGTCCTTGTCATACGCCACAGGATTCTGCTGCAACTGCTTGGTTACGGTCTCGTTGTCAATCTCCTTAACCCCTGAGTTGGTAACTAATTCGATGATATTCAGCAGTTTGCGAGCGTCACCACCCGAATAGCGGAGTATGCTCTCTGTCTCTTTTACTTCAATATGCAGGCTGCGGATATACTCATCTTCGCTCAGGGCGCGGTGGAGCAATTCCAGCAGATCGGATTTCTCCAGCGACTTCAGTACATACACTTGGCACCTACTCAATAGCGGCGTAATCACCTCAAACGATGGATTCTCTGTGGTAGCACCAATCAGCGTAATGGTGCCATCTTCCACTGCACCTAATAGGCTGTCTTGCTGCGACTTAGAGAAACGGTGAATCTCATCTATGAACAATATCGCTCGCCTATCTCCTGATGATGGTGTCCAGCTTCCGGTTTCCGGAATCCCAAATAATCCGCTATTCATTGCCCCGTAGCGTTTGGCTTTCTCAATGACCTCGCGCACTTCTTTCACACCGCTCGTGACAGCGGATAGGGTATAGAACGGACGCTCCAATTGGTGCGCAATGATGCGTGCCAGTGTGGTTTTGCCCACCCCGGGAGGCCCCCAAAGGATAAAGGACGACAAGTTGCCGCTCTCTATCATTTGGCGAAGGATAGCCCCTTCGCCCACCAAATGTTTCTGTCCTATGTACTCGCTCAGCGTCTTCGGACGCAATCGTTCTGCTAATGGTAACATACGCCTCAAATACTCCTCATTTTCTCAATTTCCGCCTCGTGCTCTTGGCTCGTGAGGGCGCGGATATGTGTCTCGGTACGGATATCCGTATCTTCTTTATATACTAAGTAATGGTGCTCACAGCGGGCCGCCACTTGGGGCAAGTGGGTAATGGTAATGATTTGTCGTGCATCTGCCATTTGGCGCATAATCTCGCCCATCTGACTGGCTATAGTACCGCTCACGCCCGTATCAATCTCATCAAAGATAATCGTGGGCAAACCATTGCTGCTGGCTATCAACGCCTTAATACACAGCATTAATCGGCTAATCTCACCGCCCGAAGCCACCTCCGCTACGCGGCGAAGCGACTGGTTTAAGTTGGCTGCGAACATAAACTGCACATTATCTTTTCCCGTTTCGGTGAAGTCCTCCGTAGGTTGGATATCCACCGCCACCTTGGCATGTGGCACACCCAGTCGCACCATATCCTCCACCAAGTGCGTGGCAATCGTCTGCGTCACTGCTTGGCGCGATTTTGTTAGCCTCATAGCCTCATCGCCTAATAGCCTCATAGCCTTATTCGTCTCATCTCTCCACCGCTCCAACTCCTCATCCATATTCTCTAATCGTTGCACTTGCATGGCAAGTTCATCGCGCAGAGCAATCAGTTCTTCCACAGTCTGCACATGGTGCTTTTTCAGTAGCGTTTGCAGCATACTCAGTCGTTCCTGCACCTGTTCCAATCGTTGCGGATCGCGCTCGATGTGGTCGTATAAGCGTTGTATATCGGATACAATATCTTTGAGTTCAATCTCCACACTATCCATGCGGTCGGCTATGGTGGTGTCGGCATCCGATAGTCGGGTAGAGTGAATCAGTGCCAATGCTCCGTTATCGCCATCCAACTGCTGCAAGGCTTGCGCCAAGGTGGTTTGTATCTCCTCGGCATGCGATAGGCGATATTCTTCTTCTTCCAACTCCTCTATCTCGCCTGCAACCAGTTGGGCTTCAGCCAGTTGGTTGTACTGCCATTGCATATAGTCAGCATCGGCTTGCGCTTTCTTGGCAAGGGCTTGTGCCTCGCGCAGGGCTGCCACGGCTGCTTGATAGGCGGTGTAGGCTATGTCATAGGCTTCGCGCTCGGCGGTATTGCCTGCTATGGCATCCACCACTTGTATCTGAAATAGGTCATCGCCAATCATCAGGCTCTCGTGTTGCGAGTGGATGTCTATGAGTTGGCGTGCCAGGGCTTTGAGCTGGGCTTGGGTGACTACCTCATCGTTCACAAACGACCGTGAACGCCCATTCTGATTCAACTCCCGACGGATAATAACCTCCTCGCCTTTCGCCTCTTCGCCTCTCGCCTCTTCGCCTTTCGCCTCTTCGCCTTTCGCCTTAAACGTCGCCTCTATCACGCACTTTTCCTCGCCTTCAGTAATACTTTTGGTGTCGGCGCGCGCCCCCATGACCAGATTCAGCGCGCCCAAAATAATACTCTTACCCGCACCGGTTTCACCCGTCATAACGGAAAACCCCTCATGGAAATCAATATCCAAGTGGGAAATCAGTGCATAATTGCGTATGTGTAGATGTGTTAGCATAATTCGCTGCAAAGGTACAAATTTTTTCGTATATACACAAATTTATCACTAAAAATACGAAAAACACAACAATAATTAAAAATTATTTGGTCACTTCAAAATTTCTTTGTACCTTTGCACGATAATTTGTATGAATAGGCTATAGGCGATGAGGCGATTAGGCGAAAGGCAAGAGATAGC
>JBGVFY010000019.1:0-16107 GCA_045121435.1 Paludibacteraceae bacterium
AATCAATTTTCCATTTTCTTCTTTGTCAACAATGTTGGCACCCCAATATTGATTTTTATTGGCATCCAACGAACTTTTGTTTATGAAATTATCACGTGCAATGTACACACTATTGAATGCCCCTTTTTCTATATTTGTTACACTTGCAGGTATCGTGACGGTAGAAAGCATACCGCATTCCGCAAAAGCTTCTGACCCTATATTCGTTACTGTATTAGGAATAGAAACAGATACTAAGTCTTGGCATCCTTTAAATGTTTTTGCACCAATAGCAGTAACACCTTCAGGTATCGTAATCGTCCGTTGAGCCTGCAATTTATTTTTGTCCTGCAATAATCTTTGATAGGCATCAATCGCAGCTTGGCGTTTGGCATCTTCTTCTGCCTTGAGTCTAGCTTTTTCTTCTTCAGCTTTTCTTCTTCTTTCTTCTCTGGCTGCCATTCTTTGCGCTCTAGCTTCTTCAATACGCCTTGCTTCTTCTTCAGCTTTTCTTTTTGCTTCCTCCGCTATTTTGCGCTTTGCTTCTTCTTCGGCTTGACGTTTTGCTTCTTTCTCTGCCTGCAATTTCCTTTCATGCAATACATTGCGTATTTGCTCATCAACAAACTTAGGAGCTATCCAAACTTCAGATGGGAATAGGCTATTTGCTGTAGCTGGCGCATTGTCTATCTCCTTAATAGCTCTGTTTATTTGTGTTTCACGGCTACCTAAATTATTAATCGTTTGCAATACGCTTTCATAACGTGCATTATAATGACCTGCTTTTTTTGCGTTTTCAAGCCAATGAAATGCTAAGAAGATGTCCTTCCGAGTGCCATTTCCATGTAAATATCCCCATCCTCCAACGGTAGCCATTGCACCACTATCCCCCATTTCAGCTGAGCGCTTATAATAATCGAATTTTGACTGGTATTCTTCCTCTTGCTGAGCTATTTCTTGAAGCAATGCGGGTAAATTCGCCTTCAATTCTATACCAGACTTATGATTAGGATCAAGTGCTATCCCTTTCTCGCACCATTCTAATGCCTTATGCAGATTCTTCTCCGTACCATGACCTCCTACATATCCCCACATGGTTAAATTTCGGATACACACTATATGACCCTGTTCTGCTCCTTGAAGAAATAATTCAAATGCCTTATTGAAATCGGGTTGAAATCCAAATATATCTTCTTTGGTATAGCAACAGGCTAAACTATTATAAGCATCTAAATACCCCTGCTGCATTGCCTTTTCATACCACTCCATTGCTTTAGAATGGCTTTTATCTATTCCACATCCTTCTTCGTAATATTTTCCAAGTTGGTATTGAGCAGCTGCATCTCCCTGTTCTGCTTTTTGCTGACATTCAAGAAACTGCCTTTTTTTCTTCTCCTCTTCTTCTTGCTCTGCTTTTCGCTTCGCTTCCTCCTCTGCTCTGCGACGTGCTTCTTCTTCAGCTCTACGTCTTGCTTCCTCCTCCGCTCTGCGACGTGCTTCCTCTTCAGCTCTACGTTTTGCTTCCTCCTCTGCTTTGCGACGTGCTTCCTCTTCTGCTCTGCGACGTGCCTCTTCCTCTGCTCTGCGTTTAGCTTTCTCTTCTTCCGCTCTAAGACGTGCCTCTTCTTCCGCTTTGCGCTTAGCTTCCTCTTCCGCTGCCTTTCGTTTGGCTTCCGCTTCTGCTTCACGTTTGGCATTCTCTACGGATAGGCGGTGTTCTTCTGCTGCGTTGGTAGTACTATCTTGTAGTGCATCAACACTTTCAAGAAGAATATTTAGTGTGCATATTTCGATTTGTAAATTTTTGTATGTGTGCTGATAGTTGCTGAGTGAAGTGAAGTATTCGTATAAATCTAATGTATTAGATAGACTTCTATCCGCATGAAGTTTCAGGGGATTATTTTTATCCTCTAATAGTTGGATAAATGGATAAAGCGCTTTTTTAAACTTTTGCCACTGATCATAATATTCCTTATATTCTGATTGTACAATGCTGTTTGTTGCCTCTACAAACTCATTGATTATTGCTCGCTTTTTAAATTCAAGCATAGAAGCAGTAGGCAGGTTACTTTGTGTTTTTAATATACCCAAACCAATCTGTCCCTTACTATTGTATTGTATAGGATTATTTTTGTATGTATTAACATCGCTACCCGTATAAAAATGAACACCACAGTTGGTATCTTTAGCAATACCCTTTAAGCGCCGAAAGGCTTTTTCTAACGTATTGAGTGCTTGGGTGTACTTATTTAATGGTGTAGGAATCTTTGCAAGTAATTGTACTCCTTTTTCGAAAAGGGATATTTGCTCTTTAACATACTCTTTCGCACATCGCAAAAGTTCTAATTTTACATCATATTCATCTTGCCAGTTTGAATCTGCTAAAAGAGTCTTTGGAAAGAAAATATTGATATGCTCTTGCGCAACTTGCTCATTGGCTTGTATATTGCTACCACCAGCATCGTTTACATACGCGAACAATGAAAAGTTACCTTCGCATTCCTTTTTTAACTGCTTGCAGAGCGCAGTCAGTGTTTTTGCTGGAATAGTTCCTTTAGATGTTACTTCCATAATATGTATAATTGTTTTTCTGTCTGTTTATAATTGTTCATTCAATGGGACTACATGATTGAGTTTGCGCAGTATGAACTTATCTTCAAGAAAGCTCTTAACCTTATCTACTACATATACACCAAGACATTCTGCAACACCTTTATCACCTTGCCACTGCATAGCTTGATCGTCATCAATAGATTTACATGTAAAGATAGCATATTCTTGCCCATCAGGCAGATTAATAACAAATTGAATAAACTCTTCTTGTGAATTTACACCATATAACGTTTTCTCAGAAATAATGTTTCCATTATCCATGAGTTCAATTTGTGCTTTAGCCTCATAAAGAAAGACTTTTTTGTTTCCTATAGCCTTAAATGTGTGAGCACATATCCATTGCTTTTCTCCAAAGAATTCATCCATATCGAGTTTCCACTGAGTCATATTCATTTGCTCATTCCACCCCAATCCGAAAAGCATACCAGATTCTATCTGTCCATTATCTGGTGCAAGATATACTTCCGCTGGTTGGGCTACTCCTTGTTTAGCGCGTCCGTAGCGGCTTTTCATACTAGCATCAATTTTGTGATTCATGTTTTTCGGTGTCAATGATAATACATCAACATCCATCTCGTCTAAGTCTCTTAGTAACATAATCAAATTTGGTTATTAGTTTATATGGTTTGTTTCTTACATGCAGCAATGGTATTATTCTTGTCTTTTAAGCACACAAAAAAAGCGGGACTGCACTGTTGCTGTTCCGCATTTCGAGGCTCTGGTATTGCCTATTATTCCGAACAAGCAACATCGAAGCCCACGCCGATATGTACACATACACGCGCGCCCTCTTGGCACGTGTGATGATTAAGGATACATATCCCGAGGACATCAAAATGCTGCAATGTGTTGGAATAATGTTAGAATTTACCAGATTCCGAAATGCCAAGCACAAAGCGCGTTGGAAACCCCATTAAACGAGTTTTACCGGGGACCCGTTTTTGACGCCTTATTATGTCTGCAACCGCCCCACCCAAAAGACATAATCCCAAGGCGTGGGCTAATTACGGGTGCAAAGGTACAAATTTATTTTGGATTGTGCAAGAGAAGAGCAATTTTTTTGCGTTTTTTGACTCGGCGAACCACCGCCGAGCACTTGACAGGTGGCGGATTGTCTCGCGGGGAAGTGCGCTTTGTGTCACGGTGATCATACGGTGAGGTCACGATGAGGTCACGATGAAGTCACGATGAGGTCACGATGGAGATAGGTGGCAGATAAGGGGCAATAGATAGGGGAATAACGGGGAAATGATGTAAAATAAAACAATAATTATAGAAAATTAGCCCAAAAATTATCAAAAATTTGATTAGTCACTACCAATATTGTTGTATAATGGAGTAAACTAACAAAATTTGAACGGCGAATCATACGAATTTGACAAAATTACGATTGCTTGCGGGCGAGAGAGATTTCGTGTTTGATGAAATCGTATAATCGGGCAGGTACTGGTGGTTTGCCATTGGCTTTGGGCATGCGCTGGTGTTTGCTTGCTTCGCGCAATGCTTGCAGATGCTTCTCGTGCCAAAGCGCTTTTTGTCCTGGATCACGCAAAATAGCACAAGCCTCCTCGTTGATACTGCGGAAGTTTTGTACAACAGCATGGGCTGCCATCTCTTTCTTCTTGGCTTTCGAATACTCTGGTTTGTGGCAATACGCTGCCCAGCCCGTTCTGCCAGGAATGGGACGAAGATAGTGGTCCTTGTCAATCGAGCCACCAAGACTCTCTAAAAATGATGCTACGTGTACAATCATAGTTGTGGATTTGGTAAGTCGCAGGAACTTTTATTAAAACAAAAATGACACAAAATTTAATCCGAAAATTAACAAAATTATTCGGATATGGTTTTAAGACACTTATTGTCGTCAAAAATATGACGACAATAAGTGTTAATTTGTATAATTACTTGTTATTCATGCGGTTGAGGAAGCACTCAATGGTGTTGCGCATGAGCATGGTGATGGTCATAGGGCCTACACCGCCTGGGACAGGGGTGATAGCACCAGCCACAGGCAATACTGCCTCATAATCCACATCGCCCACGAGTTTGCCGTCCTCGGTGCGGTTGATACCCACATCAATCACAGCAGCACCTGGCTTCACATACTCGGCGGTCACCATTTCTGCGCGACCTACGGCTGCAACGAGGATATCAGCCTCACGGCATACGGCAGCCAAGTCTTTGGTGCGGCTGTGAGCAATAGTCACAGTAGCATTGCGGTCAAGCAGAAGTTTAGCAACAGGTTTGCCCACGATATTGCTTCTGCCAATGACTACAGCTTTCTTGCCCGCCATCTCTACGCCTGCTTGATCAAGGAGTTCGATGATACCTTTGGGGGTACAAGGAAGGATGCAATGTTGGTTGAGCCAGAGGCGTGCCACGTTCTCAGGGTGGAAGCCGTCCACATCTTTCTCGGCAGAGATAGCGGCGATGACTTTGTCCTCAGAGATATGTTTTGGCAAAGGCAATTGCACGAGAATACCGTCCACGAGTGGATCGTTGTTGAGTTTGTCGATCTCAGCGAGGAGTGTTGCTTCGCTCACATCTTCAGGGAGTTCCACGAGATGACCGTCGAAACCGCAGTACTCGGTTGCTTTGATCTTGCCGCGCACATAAGAGCGGCTGGCTGGATTGTCACCTACAATGATGACCATGAGGCATGGGCGGCGACCATATTGTTCCGCCAATGCATCTACTTCGATTTTCATCGCATCCTTGAGGGATTGCGAGATCATTTTACCATCTATTATCATGTATTCAAGGGTGTTTAATAACAAACATTAGGATATTTGCACCACCAAAATTATAGAAAATTATATAAAATTACCCAAAATTATTTAACGAAATTTTGATTAATTTTTTACAATAAACTGAAATTTTTGTTTTATATCATTCTCAAAGTGCCCAGTGAGCGATGTCTTTGCGGTAGAAGAGGTTGTCGCAGTGGATTTTCTCTATCTCCGTATATACTTTCGCTTGTGCCTCGGCGATGTCCTTGCCAGTAGCAATACACATCATCACGCGACCGCCATTGGTCTTGAGTACGCCGTTGTCGTTCTTCGTTCCCATGTGGAAAACAGGACCGTCGAAGAGTTCAACTCCCTCGATCACAGCACCTTTCGCATAGTCGCCAGGGTAGCCCTTAGAGGCAAGTACGACGCCAATGGTGGCTTCGTTTTTCCATTGCAAGGGGCTATTGGCTATTGGCGATTGGCTATTGGCGCCTGTAGCGATGCCGTAGAAGACATCGTAGGCGTCAGACTCGAGGAGTGGGAGAACGACTTCGGTCTCTGGGTCGCCAAAGCGAGCGTTGAACTCAATGACCTTAATGCCTTGGGCGGTTTTCATCAGTCCGCCATAGAGTACACCTGTGAGTGGCAAGCCCTCTTGGCACATACCTTTGGCAACTGCCTCGAGGACATACTTGCGAGCAAAAGCCTCATCTTCTTCGGTCACGAAGGGTAGGGGAGTATATGCACCCATACCGCCTGTGTTAGGACCTTCGTCGTTGTCGTAAGCACGCTTGTGGTCTTGTGAGAGTGGCATAGGATAGACATTCTCGCCGTTCACAAAACACATAAAGGAGAACTCTGGACCTTCGAGGTAATCTTCGATGACGACTTTGCCTTTGCCGAAGGCCTCATTGCAGAGCATGTCTTGGAGAGCAGCGTCTGCTTCCTCGAGGGTAGTAGCGATGACGACACCCTTGCCTGCCGCCAAACCATCGTATTTGAGTACGGTAGGCAGTGTACCTGCTTTGACGTAATCCAATGCCTCGGTATAGTCGCTAAAGGATTGATAACCAGCAGTAGGTACTTGGTATTTGTCCATGATAATCTTGGCAAACTCCTTGCTGGACTCGATTTGTGTGGCGGCTTTGGTGTGACCAAAGATAGGCATACCTTCTGCGCGGAAAGCATCCACTACACCAGCAGCCAGCGCTGCTTCAGGACCTACTACGGTGAGATCGACTTCGGTCTCTTTGGCAAAGAGGAGCAAGCCCTCGACATCGGTGTCCTTGATAGCCACGCACTCAGCGAGCTCAGCAATACCTGCATTGCCTGGAGCGCAGTAGATCTTCTCTACTTGTGGGCTGCGTGAGAGCGCATACACGATAGCATGCTCTCGTCCGCCTCCACCTATAACTAATACTTTCTTCATGTGCAATTAATGTTTGAAGTGGCGTGTGCCAGTCATGAGCATGCAGATACCGAGTTCGTCCGCCTTCACTACGCAGTCATTGTCGCGGATACTACCGCCTGGTTGAACAATAGCGGTTACATCATATTGTGCAGCCAATGCCACGGTATCATCAAATGGCAAGAAACCGTCAGAAGCGAGGATAAGACCTTCGGTCACACCAGCAGCATGCGCTTGCTTCATAGCGATCTCAGCACTACCTACGCGGTTCATTTGTCCTGCACCTACGCCGAGTGTTTGGCCGTTCTTCACTACCACGATAGCGTTAGACTTGACGTGCTTAACGATGTTCCAGCCGAATTGCATATCTGCGAGTGTAGCCGCATCTGGTTGCACCTTGGTAGCGCACATGTCAGCCGTGATCGTCTCGATTTGGGTATCGAGGTGTTGTACGAGCAGACCGCCGTTGACGCTTACATATTGGTCGATGGCCTCGGTGCTTGGAGTCATGTCCACTTGGATAACGCGTAGGTTCTTCTTGGTAGCGAAGATCTCCATTGCCTCATCGGTGAAGTCAGGAGCAATCACGATCTCGAGGAAGATAGGCTTCATGCCCAGAGCAATCTCCTTGGTGATGGTGCGGTTGCAGATCACGATACCGCCGTAAATACTTACGGTGTCCGCCTCGTATGCCTTTTGCCATGCCTCCTCGATGGTAGCTGCCACAGCTGCACCACAAGGGTTCATGTGCTTGAGGGCTACGCAGAATGGCTCTTGGAAGTCGCGAGCGATATTGAGGGCAGCGTTAGCATCTTGGATATTGTTGTAAGACATCTCCTTGCCTTGGAGTTGTTTGCCAGTTGCAAGTGAGAATGGAATAGCCTTGGTAGAGGCATAGAACTTAGCACTTTGGTGTGGGTTCTCGCCATAGCGAAGACCTTGCTTGAGGTCGAACTCGAGGAAGAGTTTCTCGTTGAGGCCAGCTTTCTCGCGCATGTAAGTAGCGATGCATGCATCGTATTGTGCAGTATGGGTGTATGCCTTCGCAGAGAGTTGGAGACGAGTCTTGAGCGTGGTGTTGCCCGTAGCATTGATCTCTGCGAGGATAGTGTCGTAGTCTGCTGGATCGCAAACGACGGTCACATCGTTGTAGTTCTTCGCAGCTGAACGGAGCATAGATGGACCACCTATGTCGATGTTCTCAATAGCGTCTGCCATGCTTACGCCCTCTTTGGCGATGGTCTCGCGGAATGGATAGAGGTTCACGCACACGAGGTCGATGAACGAGATGCCGTTCTCCTCCAATGCCTGGAGGTGAGATGGTTCGTCACGGCGTGCGAGAAGACCACCGTGTACCTTTGGGTGGAGGGTCTTAACGCGACCGTCGCAGATCTCAGGGAAACCGGTCACATCGCTGATACCGATGGTCTTAACGCCTGAGTTCTCTAATAACTTTTGTGTACCGCCTGTAGCGATGATTTCCCAGCCCGCTGTTTGCAGACCTTTCACGAAATCTACCAATCCTGATTTGTCGCTTACGCTGACAAGAGCTCTTTTTGCCATATCTTTTTTATACCTTAAAAAATTTGAATTACTAATTAAATGATCTCGTTTGCGCCTTCGATGACTTTACCGATGATTTGCGCTTTGTCGCCGTGCTTAGCGAGGATAGCGATGGCTTTCTCTGCGTCTGCCGCTGGCATAGCAATCACCATACCAATACCCATATTGAAGATGTTGAACATCTCGCGGTGAGGGATATTACCCCACTTCTCAAGGCATTGGAACACTGGAAGAATCTCCCATGAGCCCTCAGTCACGCTGAAGCCTTGACCCTCTTTCAAGATACGAGGGATATTCTCATCGAAGCCACCACCCGTGATATGGGCTACGCCGTGCACATCGCAGTTGTGGATCACCTCCAGCACTTGCTTTACATAGATGCGGGTTGGAGTGAGGAGCACTTCGCCGAGTTTCTTGTCTGCGCTGAGCTCTGGATAGACAGTATGCAAGTCCAGACCTGCATCGCTAACCACCTTGCGCACGAGACTGAAGCCATTGCTGTGTACGCCGGATGAAGAGATACCTACGAGTACATCGCCTACAGATACCTTGCTGCCGTCAATGAGCTGAGATTTCTCCACTACACCTGTGGTGTAACCTGCGATATCGTATTCGCCATCGCCGTACAAACCTGGCATCTCAGCGGTCTCGCCACCTACGAGTGCGCAACCTGCTTGGCGGCAACCTTCTGCCACACCTGCTACGATAGCCTCTACTTTCTCTGGGATGTTGTGACCGATAGCCACATAATCGAGGAAGATAAGTGGTTCAGCGCCTTGTGCGAGCACATCGTTCACACACATAGCCACAGCGTCAATACCGATGGTATCGTGCTTGTCCATCGCGAAAGCGAGTTTGAGTTTGGTACCTACACCATCGGTGCCGCTCACGAGGACAGGCTCCTTGATGTTCAATGCCGAGAGGTCGAACATTCCACCAAATGAACCGATATTGCCCATAGAGCCAAAGCGGTTGGTGCTTTTTACATGCGATTTAATACGACTTACTACTTCGTATCCGGCTTCGAGGTTTACGCCGGCTGCCTCATAATGTTGTGCCATTATATTTTGGTTTATTAGTTTAGCAGTTTATAAGTTTATTTCTTTCTAAAGTATGCCACTGCGTTGTCGAACAGAGGTTGGCACTTGTTGCCTGCGATGTTGGTGAATACGCCATCTTCCCAGCGCTCGGTGTGACCCATCTTACCAAGGATCTGACCGTTCTTGGAAATGATACCCTCGATGGCATAATACGAGCCGTTAGGGTTGTGTGGTGCCTCCATGGTCGCTTCGCCCGTTATAGGATCAGCATAGCGGAATGCCACTTGTCCGTTCTCGAACAGCTCCTTCGCCAATGCCTCATTCACCACAAACTTACCCTCTCCGTGACTGACTGCAATAGAGTGAGTATCACCCACTTGCATGCCGCGCAACCATGGGCTGGCGGTGGTAGCCACAGTGGTAGTTACCATCTGCGAGATGTGGCGGTTGATATCGTTGCGGAAGAGGGTTGGAGAGTCTGGAGTGACCATGCCGAGTTTGCCATAAGGGAGCAAACCACTCTTGACCAATGCTTGGAAACCGTTGCAGATACCGAGGATCAGACCACCGCGGTCGATGAGGGCTGTGATAGCTGCACCGACTTTTTGGTTGTTGATCACGCTGGCAATGAATTTACCACTTCCGTCTGGTTCGTCACCCGCAGAGAAACCACCCGCAAACATAAGGATATGGCAGCGGTTGATATGCTCTACCATCTCGTCAATACTTGAGAGGACATCCTCGCCCGTGAGGTTGCGGAAGATAGTGGTTTCTACCTCTGCACCTGCCTTACGCCATGCCTTGGCAGAGTCGTAGTCGCAGTTGGTGCCTGGAAATACCGGTATATAAACCAATGGATGCTCAACGGCTTCGCCCTTGTAGGTTAAAGGCGAAAGGGTAGAGGTTAAAGGCAGGGTCTTGGCTGGCATCAATGCCTGATGCTGCGCAGGGACTGCGGATGGGTAGATCTTGTCGAACTGACCACAGCAAGCGTGGAGCAATGCCTCGCGGGAAATGTGCTCGTTATTTATGATAAGGTGTGTACCTTCAACGACCTCGCCTAAGTATTGGATCGCTACGCTGTTAGAAGTTAGACCGCTTTCGCTGCTAGAAGTTAGATCGCAGGTTGCCTCTACGAGGATAGAACCGTAGTTGTAGTCGAAGAGTTCGTTCTCAGCGATTTGGATATTGACGCCCAATTCGTTACCGAAACTCATCTTTGCCAATGCCTCTGCTACACCACCGAAGCCAATAGCGTATGTCGCGCAGATCTTGCCCGATTGGATAGCGTTGGTAGTATAAGTCCAGTTCTCTTTCAATTGCTCTACATTAGGCATATAGTTTGCCAATGCGTTGTGCTTGATGAGGTAGAGCTTATGACCCGCTTGCTTGAGATCAGTAGAAACTACCTTATCTGCTGGCACGGTCGTGATACCGAAAGCAATGAGGGTAGGAGGTACGCTGATATGCTCGAAAGTACCCGACATAGAGTCTTTACCGCCGATACTTGGGAGACCGAAAGCCACTTGCATCTTCAATGCTCCGAGCAATGCGCTGAGTGGTTTGCCGTAGGCATGCTCGCTGCTCATACGCTCGAAGTACTCTTGGTAAGAGAACCGCATCTTGCTGTAATCAGCACCTGCTGCTACGACCTTGGTACATGCCTCAACTACGGCATACGCTGCACTGTGGTATGGGCTCCAGTCGGCAATGAATGGGTTGTAACCAAATGCCATAACGCTGGCGGTATTGGTATAGCCATCGGTAGGGAGTTTTTGTACACTCACTTGTGTTTCAGAGAGTTGTGTCTTACCGCCGAATGGCATCAATACGGTGCTACGACCGATGGTGGCATCGAAGTTCTCAATCAATCCCTTTTGTGAAGTCACATTAGGATCAGCCATCACCTTGGCCATCTTCTCCTCGAGGGTGGCACCTTCTACCACTTGGGTAAATGGATTCTTCTCCTCTACTGGCAGAATAGCAGCCTTGGCAAAGTGCTTAGCACCTGCACTATCAATAAACTCGCGGGTGAGGTCAGCGATGAGTTCGCCTTTATAGAACTGACGCATACGACCGCTGTCGGTCACATCCGCCACATGGGTATATTCAATATTGTCGAGATGGCAATAGTGCTCCATCTCTGCACGGTCTTTTGCCTCGATGACTACCGCCATACGCTCTTGCGACTCGCTGATAGCGAGTTCGGTAGGGTTCAAACCGCTATACTTGGTAGGTACGCGGTCGAGGTAAATGTCCAAGCCGTCAGCCAATTCGCCAATAGCCACACTCATGCCACCAGCACCAAAGTCGTTGGACTTCTTGATGAGGCGTGTAGCCTCTGGGCGACGCATGAGGCGTTGGAGCTTGCGCTCCTCTGGGGCATTACCCTTTTGCACCTCGCTACCGCAAGACTCGAGCGATGCCTCGGTGTGCTCTTTGGATGAACCTGTAGCGCCACCTACGCCATCTCGACCTGTGCGACCACCGAGGAGCAGGATGATATCGCCTGCTGCAGGGCTCTCACGGCGGATATTGCTTGCTGGAGATGCACCTACTACGGCACCTACCTCAAGGCGTTTAGCCACATACGATGGGTGGAAGATCTCACGCACATGGGTGGTAGCCAAACCAATTTGGTTACCATAACTGGAGTAACCAGCGGCTGCCTTGCGAGAGATGATCTGCTGTGGCAGTTTACCAGGCATAGTCTCTGCTACTGGCTTATAGATGTCGCCTGCGCCCGTTACGCGCATGGCTTGATAGACATATGCACGACCAGATAGTGGGTCGCGGATCGCACCACCGAGACAGGTAGAAGCGCCACCGAAGGGCTCGATCTCGGTTGGGTGGTTGTGGGTCTCATTCTTGAATTGGAGGAGCCATTTCTCGGTCTTGCCATCGACATCGACATCGATGAAGATTGAGCAAGCGTTGTTCTCCTCGCTGACCTCCATATCGTCGAGAAGGCCTTTCTTGCGTAGGTAACGCGCACCGATGGTGGCGAGTTCCATGAGGCAGAGAGGTTTCTCTGAGCGACCAAGTTCTTTGCGGATATCATGGAACATGCCGAGGGTGGACTCGATCTCGTCTTTCACGAAGGAGTCGTCGATCTTGATGGACTCGAGGATGGTGGTGAAAGTGGTGTGACGGCAGTGGTCGGACCAGTAGGTATCGAGGATACGAAGTTCAGTCTCGGTAGGATTGCGTTGCTCCTTTTGGAAATAAGTGACTACCTCGTGCAGATCGTCGGTGTTCATTGCCAAGCCCCATTCTTTGCAGAATGCCGCATACTCTTCGCGTGGCATGGTGATGAAGCCATCGAGTTGAGCGAGTGGCTTGACATCGGCTGTTTGGTTTTGGGTGAGCTGAGAGAGGTCTTTCTCGCGTGACTCTACGGCATTGATGTAGTAGTGACGAATCTTGTCGAGTTCGTCAGCGGTGAGTTGCTCGTCAAAGACGAGGAGACGGCTACTGCGAATCTCTACCTCTGCATTAGGGTCGATGAGGTGCACGCAGTCCACAGCCGAAGAAGCGCGTTGGTCAAACTGACCAGGCAAGTACTCTACGGCAAGATACTTCTTGCCTGTAAGGTCGCACTCGTCTGATACCGTGTCGGTTACGGTCTCGCCGAAGACGCTGTAGCGGCATTGCTCAAGGAGCTCAGGTGTAAAACCAAAGAGGTCGTACACATTGATGTAGCGGAGCGATTGTAGGTGGAGTTGTAGGTTCTCGTTAAGCTCGTTCTTGAGACTGCGAGCCTCTACCTGAAACGCTGGACGCTTTTCTACGAAAATTCTATAGTTTGCCATGATTAGATAACAGTATTAACTACTTTCTCGGTTTGTTGTTTGCGGAATTCTTCAAGTTGAGCGAGGAGAGCGCTGTCTTGCAATGCGAGGATCGCTACTGCAAGGAGAGCTGCGTTTTTCGAGCCATTGATAGCTACGGTAGCTACAGGGATACCTGCAGGCATCTGAACGATGCTGAGCAATGAATCCAAGCCATCCAAGGTCTTGCTGCGTACTGGCACGCCAATAACAGGCAGACTGGTCAAGCCAGCGATAACGCCTGCCAAGTGTGCTGCGCCACCTGCACCTGCAATAATGATACTCAATCCACGCTCACGAGCGGACTCAGCCCACTTCATCAGCTCGTGAGGAGCACGGTGCGCGCTAATCACGCGTTTTTCTACTTCGATACCAAATTGTTGAAGGGTCTCAATCGCGGGAGTCATTACCTCCAAATCGCTGGTTGAGCCCATAATTACGCCTACTTTCATACTGTTGTATAATTGTTTTGTGTTAATTTTATGCTTGAAATATTTGTCTCGTGACAAAGACGCCACAAAGGTACGAAAAAAAAAGCACATACACAAAGAAAAAAGCATAAAGTTGATATTTATGTGGATTTTGCAAAGTAGGTGCAGCATTATGTAGGATTCTCATCTCTGCCATTTTGGCAGTAGAGTAGGGCAAAAGGTGGTTTGGCAAGGATTTTGTATAAACTCCTTTAGAACTTTTAAAACTATTAGAACTTTTAAAACTACAATACTATTATGAGCAAAACAGGTAATATTGGGGTAACATCGGATAATATCTTCCCCGTCATCAAGAAATTTTTGTATTCAGATCACGAGATTTTTCTGCGTGAGTTGATTAGTAACGCTGTAGATGCTACACAGAAGTTGAAAACCCTCGCCTCTGTCGGCGAAGCCAAAGGCGAATTGGGCGATACGCGCGTGCGCGTCCTTATTGATAGAAAGAAAAAGACCCTCACTGTGCAAGACCACGGTATCGGTATGACTGCTGAGGAGGTGGATAAGTATATCAACCAAATCGCGTTCTCAGGTGCTGAGGAGTTTGTCAATAAGTACAAAGACAATGCGCAAGCCATCATTGGTCACTTCGGTCTTGGTTTCTACTCTGCCTTTATGGTGGCAGACAAAGTAGAGATATTCTCTCTCAGTTACCAAGAGGACGCTAAGGCTGTGCATTGGTCTTGCGACGGCAGCCCAGAGTACACCATGGAGGAGACCATTAAGGCTGAGCGCGGAACAGATATTGTGCTGCATATCAACGAGGAATACACTCAGTATCTAGAAGATAGCACCATTGAGGGCTTGCTGACTAAGTATTGTAAGTTCCTCCCTGTGGAGATTGCTTTTGGCATGAAGAAGACCTGGAAAGACGGAAAGCAGGTTGAAACAAACGAGGAGAATGTTATCAATGATGTGAATCCAGCTTGGACACGCAAGCCTGCTGACCTCACCGAGGAGGATTACAAGAAGTTCTACCACCAACTCTATCCTCATCAGATGGATGAGCCACTCTTCCATATTCACCTGAATGTGGATTATCCATTCAACCTCACAGGTATCCTCTACTTCCCTCGCATCAAGAATAATATTGATATTCAGCGTAATAAGATCCAACTCTATTGCAACCAAGTGTTCGTGACCGATGAGGTGGAGAACATTGTGCCACAATACTTGACATTGCTCCACGGTGTGATCGACTCGCCCGATATTCCGCTGAATGTGAGCCGTTCGTACCTCCAAAGCGACAACAATGTGAAGAAGATCTCCAGCCATATCACCAAGAAAGTGGCTGACAAATTGGCAGAGATATTCCGCAATGACCGCGAGGACTTTGAGAAGAAGTGGGACGACATTAAGCTCTTTATCCAATATGGTATGCTCAGCGATGAGAAGTTCTATGACCGCGCTGTGGGCTTTGCACTGTTGAAGAACCTTGACAGCAAGTACTTCACTTTCGAAGAGTACAAGGCACAAGTCAAAGAGGCTCAAACAGATAAGAACGGCGATCTCATTATCCTCTATGCACAAGATGCGGATGCAAGTTACGCCTATATCCAACGCGCCAAGGAGAAAGGCTACGATGTGCTTCTCATGGATGGCGAATTGGATGTACACGCTATGTCGCAATTCGAGCAAAAGAGCTACGGCGATGGTTCGGATGATAAGAAACAGATGATTCGCTTCGTTCGTGTGGACTCGGATGTGATTGAAAACATTATCCAAAAAGAAGAAAAAGCGAAAGTGGAACTCACTGAGAACGAGGAGAATGCACTTCGCTATAGCTTCGAGACTCTGTTGCCAAAAACCGATAAAACCCGCTATGATGTAAGTTTGGAGGCGGTCTCTGCAGATGCCCTTCCTGTTTTCTTGACCCAAAACGAGTTTATGCGCCGCATGAAAGAGATGTCGGCTCATCAACAAGGAATGTCATACTATGGCAATATGCCTGACCAATACAACTTGGTTATCAATACTGCCAACGACAAAGTGAAGGCATTGCTGGAGGAGATTACCACCGCTTGTAGCGAGCAAACAACCCCAATCATAGAGCAAATCGCGGCTAAACAAGCAGAGGAAAAGACTTTGCAAGATGCTCAAAAGGGCAAGAAAGATGCAGATTTGACCCAAGAGGAGAAGGATGCAGTAACCAATGTGACCAAAGAGTTGGCTGCATTGAAACAACAATTGAAGGAGCAATATGCTGCTTATGCAACGGGTAGCGACAAACTGCACCAACTTGTTGATATAGCCATGTTGGCTGCGGGTCAGTTGAAGGGCGAAGCGTTGGCTAAGTTTGTCAATCGTTCGGTAGAGTTGCTGTAGGATAGCTATTTCTAATCATTGATAAAAGAAAATCCCCAATGAGTTAGGCTCGTTGGGGATTTTTTGCAAGGGGTTCCCCACAGATTCCGACCGTTCAACCTACATTTCAATCTCCCTGCCGCGGTTAGG
>JBGVFY010000020.1:0-2096 GCA_045121435.1 Paludibacteraceae bacterium
TTGCAGGTGCGGAGGGCACAGGCAATGAGGATAACGATATCAAGGCAACCTTTGTGCGTTTCTTTGGTGAGTATATCGACCACCAGGGTCACAACTGGAATGTGTCGTATGATATCTATGTCGGCAACGACAACTATTCGAACTTTGATATCGAGCGCAATACGCAGTACAACAACTATGTGACTATCAAGGGTATATCCAAGTCGAACGACCAGGGTGATAAGGCTTCTATCTCTATTGACCACCGAGTGAATATCGAGCGTGTAAATCCTGTCGTCATCAATCTGCGTCGTGAGACCTTGCTCGACTCGCACTTCGAGGTGCGACCACTGCGTATCCGCAAGAACGCCAACTTTAAGGGTCAGGACTTGTCAAACGCCAAGGTGCGTGTTGAGGTGGTTTATAAGGATGATGCAGACAAAAAATGGGTTGGTATCGAGCGAAGCTTTGGTATGAATAATGCTGGCAATAAGGCATCTGACCAATCTGTTTATTTACAGGCATCCGACCTCCCTGATGGTCTTAAAAATTCGGCGGGTAAGCGAAAGTACTTTACCACCGGTTTGACAACCACGACCCTTGCTGGCAATACGCAGATTGATTTGCCTGTTACCGACGAGGATCAGATTGTGTGGATCTATGTCGATGAATGTACCGATGCGGGCGATGATGTCCGCTCGGCATCAATTCGTGTAACCTTGTCGTTAGATGGCGAGAACTTCCCTATCGAGCAATCAACCGACTTTGTTATCAATCAGCGAAAGCTCTTTCCGGTAACATATAATGGACATACTTACCATATCGAGTATCACGAGGAGTACTTGCACAACTACGATGCTGAGGATGAGTATGGCCAGACCGACTTTGAGGGTTTGCCGTGGGGCTTGAATGGAAAGCAGCTGTCAAATGAGCATTATTCCTACAATATTAGTCTTACCCCAAATGTTGATTGGGCTGATTATGAAACAAAAGCACCACGCCCATATTACGATTTCTATCTTAAAAGCCAGGATAGCGAAGCATTGGCTAATGGTGGTGTTGAACACGAATTTGCTGGACAGGAATTTACAAGCGAAATCTACACTAAGAGTAATGGAGAAGTAAAGGTTCTGACTATGGCAGACCAGCCAAGTGGCGCAGTGGAGTATTGCTATAACCGAAATAAGAGAAATAGTGGTGGCTCCGTTGCAGCGGTAGATTGGTATCTCCCTTCTGCCGATGAGTTGGAGGAGATTATTATTGCCGGATATAGCAGATTCGAGGAGTTCCAAGACAAATACTATTGGACCTCACAACCGGCATATATTAGAAATCTATTCTATTATGAATATCAGTCCAGTAGATTTGGTGGTAAAACTATACAAGTGCCCATCGTGTATGATGATAACCCGAATTATGCGAGGGCTACAAAGGTCGTTTATAGTAATGGCCAGAATATTCCTGCACCAAGTGGTTTGGATACAGCTCCTACACCATATGTGGACAATAGAGTTAAAAACAACAAAGGCAATTATACAAACCGAGGACACTTCTATCAGATGCATCAATATAAACACTACTACAAGTCGATTGTTAGTGGTGTAACAGAGGAATATGGTCCAGATAGAACAGGGGTGGAAGCTGGAGTAGCGGCTGGCATCGATGTTACCAATGGAGATTATGATGACTGGTATAACGAAATTTATGTCCACTTGGGTCACCTATATAATATGATTCAAAAGACGGAGGCGGGTGAACACGGTTACCACCCTCGTACAAAGTACAATCGTGTCCGTTGTGTGCGAAAGGTGAATTAACCAAAGATTTACAAAATTAAATCGCTCGGCGTTGCCGATACACAGCCGCCAAACCAACAAAAAACGCAAGTTGCATATCGCAACCTGCGTTTTTTATTGCCAACAAGCAATCTCTTACTTGATACGCTCGTAGTACTCACGAGTGCGGGTATCAACACGGATCTTGTCGCCGGTGTTGATGAACAAAGGCACCTTGATAGTAGCACCGGTGTTCACGGTTGCAGGCTTCAACGAGTTGGTCGATGCGGTATCGCCCTTGATGCCCGGCTCGGTGTAGGTAACCTCCATATCAACGATTGG
>JBGVFY010000021.1:0-95136 GCA_045121435.1 Paludibacteraceae bacterium
CATAAACTACCGTTGGGATGTCACAGGCGAGAAAGATATGCCCGATTACAATGTAGCAAAGAACCTGAGCGTGCAATGGACCCATAGCCAAGATAGCAAAGCCAATCCATATAACAACTTTTCAGCCAGTGTGAACTTTAAGACCGCAGGTTACAACCGCAGCAATATCAATAGTTACTACGATGTACAAGCCAATGCGGAGAATACCACCAGCAGTACGGTCAACTATACACAACGGTTTCCCGATAGCCCATGGAGTTTGAGCGCCAGTTTGTCTATCACTCAGACAAATAAGGATTCCACCTTGCAGGTGAGCCTACCCAATATCAACGTAAGCATGAGCCGTATCTATCCGTTTAAAAAGAAAGTGCGCGTGGGTAAAGAGAAATGGTACGAGAAGATTAGTTTGCAATATAGCGGAAGTTTCTATAACTCAATCAGATGTAAAGAAGATTATTTCTTAAAGTCGAATTTTATAAGAGATTGGCAAAATGGTCTGAAGCATTCATTGAATAGCTCTGCATCATTTATGCTGTTCAAATATATCAGTATTACGCCCAGCGTGAGTTTCAACGACCGCATGTTCTTCCAACGCGTGGATCAATCGTGGGATGAGGAGAACTACGAAGTACGCAAAGACACCGTTTCAGGTTTCTACAATGTGTATAACTTCAACGCGAGCGTAAGCCTTTCCACGAAGTTGTACGGATTCTATATCCCCTACCGCAAATGGTTTGGCGATAAGGTGGACCGTTTCCGCCATGTGCTAACCCCTTCGCTGAGTTTCAACTACAATCCCGACTTCTCTAACCCAATGTGGGCAAAACGCTATGGTGGTTTCTATGGTACCTACGATAGAATGATTACTACCCGCGATGCCGCAGGCAACCTTGTACCCAAACTGGATGAAAACGGTTTGCCTATATTCGAAGAAGTGACCTACTCGCGTTTCCGCGAAGCCCCTGGACGAGGTAGCGCAGCCAGCCTATCCTTCTCGTTGGGCAACAACTTAGAGATGAAACTGCGCAACGACAAAGATACCACAGGCAAAGAGCCATACAAAGTGTATAGTATCATTGACAACCTGAGCATTAGTGGCGGATACAATTTTATTGCAGACTCCATGAATTGGCAGAACTTCTCGGTGAACTTACGCATTAAGATTCCAAAGGTGAATTACACCATCAACCTTAGTGGACAATTTGACCCATATATGTACACCACTACTGCCAGCGGAAGCCATGTACGCTGCAACGAATTATACTGGAACCATGGTCGCTTCCCACACTTCCTCGGCACAAGCACCAGTTTCAGTTATACCTTCAACAACGAAGTGGTGAAGCGTTGGTTCGACCGCAGCGACAAAAAAACAAACACTCCACCCGAAGATGGAACAGATAATCTAAGCAATCCAGAGGGACTAAATAATCTGGATAATATAGATAACATAGAGCCAAAAGACAAAAAGCACAAAGAGAAAGACCAACCCACCGATGATGGTTACCTCTTTGCCGAGATACCTTGGAACCTTAGCGTGTCGTATAGTTTACGCTATGGTGCGGGCAATGAGTGGGATGAAAAGCGCAACTATCCTAAGATGGAGTTTCGCCACAATCTCAGTTTCTCGGCATCCATTGGTTTGGGCAAAGGTTGGAAAGCCAGCACCTCGCTCAGTTATGATGTCAATGCCAAGAAGTTGGCATACTCCAGCATTAATGTCAGTCGTGACCTACACTGCTGGAGCATGAGCGCTAGTTTTGTGCCTTTTGGACCATTCAAGAGCTACACCTTCCATATTGGTGTGAATGCTAGTATGCTCAAGGACTTGAAATACGACAAGAGCAGTGCTGACGCCACTGGCAAACGCATAGACTGGTGGTAAATCCAAGAGCGAAGCGATCTAATAGTAAAACGATCTAAAGTATAAAAATATGAAAGTAGAAGCAAGAAAAGTAGTAACCCTCCAATACGATTTGTATGTGGATGGTGAGAATGGACAAGAAGAGTTGATGGAGAAAGCAACCGCAGAGGCTCCATTGGTATATTGCCACGGCGAGGGCATGATGTTGCCTGCCTTTGAGCAAGCCATGGAAGGTTTGACAGAAGGCGAAGCCTTTGATTTCCGCATTGTTTGCCAGGATGCGTATGGCGAGTATGATGATGAAGGCGTATTGACCTTAGACAAAAAGATGTTTTTCAATGGCGATGGCGAGTTTGACTCCGAGCGCGTATATGTAGGGGCTATCGTACCTATGAATACTGCTGATGGACAAATCATTAATGCACAAATCGCAGAAATCACTAAGGATAATGTCACCATTGACCTCAACCACCCATTGGCAGGCGAGAACCTACACTTTGTGGGCAAAGTGCTGAACCTGCGCGAGGTAACCGAAGGCGAACTCAAAGCTTTGCACCATCGCGGTTGCGGTGGCGGTTGTGGCGGATGCAAAGGTAGTTGCGAAGACTGCGGTAACGAGTGTAATTGTAATTAATAATCGGACGCCGGATGCCGGACGCCAAAATAATGGCTACCGGATGCCGGCTACCGGACACCAACAAAATCAATAAATTCTATGGCAAATATTTTAGCGATAGTGGGGCGTCCCAATGTCGGGAAATCGACCCTTTTCAACCGCTTGACCAAGACGCGTCGAGCGATAGTAAACGACACAGCAGGTACCACACGCGACCGCCAATATGGCAAAAGCGAATGGTGTGGTAAGGAATTTTCCGTCATTGATACGGGCGGATGGGTTGTCAATTCTGACGACACTTTTGAGAGCGAAATCAACCGTCAAGTGAGCCTCGCCATAAAAGAGGCAGATGTGATTCTGCTCGTAGTAGATGTAAACGCAGGCGTAACACAGTTTGATATGGAGGTGGCTCACCTGCTCCGCCAAGCCAAGAAAGAGACAGTGTTGGCTGTGAACAAAGTCGATCAATTCGACCAACAATATGGCGCACCCGAGTTCTATAAACTCGGTCTGGGTGAGCCATATATCCTCTCAGCAGAAAATGGTTTGGGTACAGGCGATTTGCTGGATGAGATTTGCAGCCGATTCCGCGATACCGTAGCGGGCGAAGACGTAGAGGAATTACCTCGTTTCGCTATTGTAGGCCGTCCAAATGCTGGTAAGAGTAGCATCCTCAACGCCTTCATCGGCGAGGAGCGTACTATCGTAACCGATATTCCAGGTACTACACGCGATAGTATTTACACCCGCTACAACAAGTTCGGCAAGGATTTCTACTTGGTGGACACCGCAGGTATCCGCAAGAAAGCCAAAGTGAACGAGGACTTGGAATACTACTCCGTAGTACGCAGTATCCGTGCCATTGAGAACTCGGATGTATGTATCCTCATGATAGATGCCACACGCGGTATTGAGGCACAAGACCTGAATATTTACCAACTCATTCAGAAGAACAAAAAGGGTTTGGTAGTCTGCGTAAACAAATGGGACTTGATTGAGAGCAAGACTACTACTGATATCAAAGGCTACGAGCGCGCTATTCGCGAGCGTATTGCGCCATTCACCGATTTTCCTATTATTTTCACCTCAGCATTGACCAAACAGCGTATCTTCAAAGTAATGGAAACAGCGTTGCATGTATATGAAAACAAGCAACAGAAAGTGCCTACCGCACAACTCAATGAACGCTTTTTGCCTCTGATTGAGAACTATCCTCCACCAGCAACCAAAGGTAAGTACATTAAAATCAAATACTGCACGCAACTGCCTAATACACAGATCCCTACCTTCGTATTCTTTGCCAATTTGCCACAGTATGTAAAAGAGCCTTACCGCCGCTTCTTGGAGAATAAACTACGCGAGTGGTGGGATTTCAACGGAACTCCCGTTCAGATTTTTATTCGTGCAAAATAATCCTTATTTTTAAGAAAGTAATGTCTTTTTATAAGAATATTTGCGCGCATGCGAGAATTTTTGTAATTTTGCAGGTTAAATGAAGATTATCGGCTTTAGCGAAATAAACGGAACAGTACAAATGGTATTGAAATGCGATTCCTCGATGTTGGTAAATCGCAAGCCCTTCTTTATTCCCGATTGGAGTGAAGATGTGCGTATGACCCCTTGCGTAGTGCTCCGTGTAAGCCGATTGGGTAAGAATATTGGTGCTAAGTTTGCTACACGCTACTACGATGCAGTGGCACCTGCACTCAATATCCATGCCGCAGATATTGTGGCACAAGGCGATTGGGTCAAAGGTTGGGCATTCGATTATGCCTTGCCTTTGGGCAGTTTCGTAAACTTGGAGCGTAACCCATGGCACGACACTATCCTATCCTTTGACGAAGCCATACACCGCGCCAGCGAAGTGATGACTCTCCGTCAAGGCGACTTGATTTTTATCGACCGCGCTATCCCCTCTCGCCCACTCGTACGCGAGGAGGTAATCAGCGAAAGCATCGACAACGAAGAACTATTGTATTGCAAAGTGAAATGAAACATCTATTGCTCATATTAGCAATCTTTCTGCTACCTACTCTCTCGTGGGCTGGCAGACATAGTTATGCCGATCAATCGGTACTCAGCAAAGGCAAGATAGTCAAAATCCGTGTCAGCCAAACAGGCATCCATGCCATCACTTACAACGAACTCAAAGATTGGGGATTACAACCCGAGAAAGTCCGTGTATTGGGTTATGGTGGCAACATGCTGAGCGAGAATTTCACCCAACATAAATGGGACGATGTGCCTTCGGTTGCCTTCTATATGCACAAGGGCTCAGATGATGTATTCAACAGTGGCGATTATATCCTGTTCTATGCACAAGGACCTATTGGTTGGCAATACGCATCAGGCAAATGGCAACATACGCGCAACCCATACAGCAACTATGGCTATTATTTCCTGAGCGATAGTGCAGGCGAGCAACGCCTTATTGCCACCAGCGAAGCCTTGGATGCAACCAACGCCTACGAGGTGGATTGGTTTACCGATTATCAGTTGCACGAGATAGAGAATATCAATCTCATTGATAAAACAGGTGTCAATGGTGGTGGTCGCGAGTTCTATGGCGAATCATTGCAGGCCCAGCCATTATCCATTACTTTCCCTACGCAACATGTGCGCACGGATATGTCGATGCTATGCATAGCCCATGTGGCGGCCACTTCATCAACGCCATCTACCATTACGATGCAACTCGCCAACAAGCAAGCCTCCGTTACGCTCCCTGGTATTCCTAACTCCAACTTTGAAACCAAAGCGGAATGTAACTCAATGCAACTGCAAACATCTGCTATCGAAACAGGCAAACAAACCGTAACCTTGCGTTTTGCCAGCGGTGGTGGTGCTGCCATGGGATACCTCAACTATATCGAATTGAGTGTACCCTCTCAGTTGGTAATGCGCAACAACGCTATGGCTATCAGCAATACCAAGCATAAATCTCAGTCCTACAACACGCGCTTCATGCTATCCAATGCCACAGCAGCCACACAGATTTGGCGCGTGACCGATGGCGTGAACATTGAGCAGATGCCTACTACCTTCAACCAAGGTACTATGACATGGGTGGGCAGCAACGACCAAGCAGAAAAGTATATGGCGGTAAATGTCAATGCCACAGGTTGGGAAAAACCCACCTATATCGGCATGGTGAAAAATCAAAACCTCCACGCTCTCAGCAACAAGGATTATGTCATCATCTGCCCTGAGGAGTTTCGCGAGCAAGCCCTGCGCTTGGCAAAGAAACACGAGGAAGTGGATCATATCACATGGGCGGTAGTCACCGATGAAGAGGTGTACAACGAGTTTTCATCTGGAACGCCTGATGTCACTGCCTATCGTTGGCTCATGAAGATGCTCTACGACCGTGCTAATGGCAATCGTGTTGAGCAACCTAAGAACCTGCTACTCATGGGTAACGCCTCATACGACAATCGCAATATCTTAGGAGGCAATTCGGGTGTCAGTCGCCTATTGGTATATGAAGCCAAAAACTCCACCAACGCCGCCGATGCCTATGGTACGGATGACTATTGCGGTTTTTTGGAGGATAATGCGGGCATCTATGATAAGGTGTTTGAAGAATCACGCGCCAAGATGAATATCGGCGTAGGTCGTCTGCCGGTTCGCACATTGGAGCAAGCCACCCAAGTGGTAGATAAACTCTGCACCTATATGGATGACTGCGTTTTGGGCAAATGGAAAAGCCAAATATGCTTCTTGGCGGATGATGGCGACCATGGTTTGCATGTCCAGACTGCCGATGAGGGAGCCGAAAAACTGCGCACCAAGAACCCTGATTTCGTGGTCAATAAAATATACCTCGACACCTATACCCAAGAGGTAAACGCAGCAGGCGAACGCTATCCTGCTGCCAAAAACCGATTTGATAATTTGTTAAATACAGGCGTGCTATTCATGAACTATTCGGGACATGGCGGATATAATAATATCACTAACGAATTGTTTATGAAAACCTCCGACATACGCAAGATGAACAATGTGAATCAAGGTTTTTGGTTCTTAGCCACTTGCAGTTTCTCGCATTTCGATGGTGGTATTCCTTCAGCTGGCGAGGAGGCTGTGCTGAATCCCATTGGAGGTGCCATTGGCGTATTGTCGGCTTGCCGTACAGTGTATGCTTCGCAAAATCAGGTCCTCAACACCCATCTCTGCGATACTTTGTTTGGGCATACCGATGCTTTCTCTTATTACATGACTTTGGGGCAAGCCACTGCCATTGCGAAGAACAAAGCGGGAATTGACTCCAACAAACTGTCCTACATCCTTCTGGGCGACCCTGCTCTACGCCTGAATTATCCTACCGATTATGCCATCCAAACCATTACCCAATTAGATACCGTCCGTGCGCTCACGGTGCAAACGGTAAAAGGATATGTGCAAGATGCAACGGGCGACACTGCCACTTGGTTCAATGGACCGATAGATATTACGATTTGGGATAAGCAACAGCAGGTGCTCACACGCGACAATGACGAGACAAAGGAAGAAAAGAAAGTAAAACTGCTTGTCAACGACTATCCGAATACCCTCTTTGCAGGCAAAACCATGGTGATTGACGGTAAGTTTGAATATACCTTTATGGTGCCTAAGGATATCCGCTATAACTATGGTAACGGTCGGATTGTG
The DNA here is from genome assembly GCA_045121435.1 of Paludibacteraceae bacterium. Lineage (GTDB taxonomy): Bacteria > Bacteroidota > Bacteroidia > Bacteroidales > Paludibacteraceae > Colicola. The sequence continues at coordinate 7,128 of JBGVFY010000021.1, forward strand.
TATTACGCCTACGATCAAGAGACGCGCAAAGAGGGCGTAGGTCACTACGAAGACTTTGTTGTTGGTGGCAGTAGCACACTTGAGACTATCGACACACTGGGTCCCGACCTGCGTTTGTATCTCAATACGCCTGCTTTTGTGGACGGAGCCAAGACCTACGAGTTTCCTCATTTCTATGCCGATATTCAGGATGAGCATGGTATCAATACCGTAGGTTCGGGTATTGGACACGATTTATTGCTCATCATCGATGATGACCCCGAACAAACCTTCGTGCTCAACGACTATTTCACAGCTCATAACAATAGTTACCAACAAGGCAGCGTCAGTTTCAAAATGCCTGAGATGACAGAGGGTGCTCACCATATCACTTTCCGGGCATGGGACTTGCTCAACAACAGTAGCACCGCATCACTCAATTTCCAAGTGGTCAAAGGCATGGATCCTACCTTGTATCGGGTACTCTCCTACCCTAACCCTGTAGCTACTACTGGCATACTGAATTTCCGAATTGAGTTTGACCAACCCGACGAAATCATACAAACCGACATCTATCTTTATGACCTCAGTGGCAGACTGCTCAAAGCCCATCAACAAACAGGTACAGAGGGCATACAATGGAATATGAGCGAAATCAATGCCGCACCTGGCATGTATGTATATATAGTGAAAATCAAGACGCCTACTTCGAATGTTGTATCCAAAGCAGGCAAAATCATAATCACCCTATAACGCCTATGAAGCATATTTAAAAATCAATTATGTATGAGGCCATTGGCAATTGGTTATTGGCAATTGGCTATAACAAGATTATTAACTATAAAAAATAAACTATTACTAACAACAATGAAAAAAATCATTTTATCAGCACTGACCCTTTTCGGTCTTACATTGTCCGCGTGGGCAACCAATCCTGTGATTACGGCTATGCCATCGCTCACCATTGCGCCTGACGCACACGCAGCAGGTATGGGTGATGTAGGCGCGGCCACCACTCCTGACCTCAACTCGCAGCACTGGAATGCAGCCAAGTATGCGTTTATGGAGAGCAAGGGCGGTATCACTGCCAACTATACCCCATGGCTCACCCAATTGGTGAACGACATTAACTTGGCATATATCGCAGGTTACTACAATATGGGCGATATGGCAGGTACAATCTCTGCCAGTTTCACTTATTTTGATATGGGTGATGTCAAACTCATGGATTGGGATAGCAATTATGGCGAATCGGATTTAGGTACTGCTACCCCAAACGAATGGGCATTGGATGTGGCATATTCGCGCAAACTGCACGAGTATGTGAGTATGGCAGTAGCATTGCGTTTCTTGTATAGCGACCTCAACAACGGTATCAATATGGGTAGCGCAGGTGGCGGCGTTGTGATGGATATGTATCCTGCATGGACCATGGCTGCCGACATTTCGCTCTACTATCGCCAACCTATTGCTTTGCCTATGGGCGAGAGCCATTTCGCATTAGGATTCAACCTCAGTAACTTAGGTGGTAAGATGACCTACGATGAGGGCGACACACAAAACTTTATCCCTGCCAATATGCGTTTGGGTGTTAGTTATGAGTTGCCATTCGATGACTACAACCGTTTGATGGTAACAGCGGAGGCAAACAAAATGTTGGTACCTACCTACAATTCTAAGTTTGCCAACGATGGCGAAGGGGGTCGTTATGATCAAACCGACTTCTCCGAGATTTCCTCGCCTAACGGTTGGTGGCAATCATTCTGCGATGCTCCAGGTTATAATGAAGTAGATGCAGCCACTGGCAAGCACTTCTCTGCTTCTCCTGCATTGGAGGAATTGCAAGAGATTCAATGGGGTATTGGTTTGGAGTATAGTTACAACCGTCAGTTCTTCGGTCGCGTAGGTTATAGCCACGAGAACTATTACAAAGGCAACCGCCGTTATTTCACCCTTGGTGCGGGCTTCAAACTCAGTATCTTCTCATTGGATTTCGCCTACTGTATTGCTAAGGCTTCCAACCCTTTGAACAACACCATGCGTTTCACCCTTGGTTTCGACCTCGCTGGTATCAAGGACCTCGTGAATAATAAGAAATAATGCGTATCGGTTTCGGATATGATGTACATGCTTTTGCCCCCAACCGCGAATTGTGGTTGGGTGGCATTTGCATACCTGCGGAGCAGGGACTATTAGGACATTCGGATGCAGATGTACTGATTCATGCGCTATGCGATGCGCTACTCGGTGCAGCAGCCATGCGCGATATCGGCTATCATTTTCCGCCTGTTAAGGGGAACGAGTATGAGAATATCGACTCCAAAATCCTCTTGCGCAAGGTGATGTTGATGCTCCGCGAAGCAGGTTATGAATTGGGTAACTGCGATTGCACTATTTGTGCCGAAGCCCCAAAACTCAATCCGCATATCCCTGCCATGACGGCTTGCTTGGCAGAGGTGATGGGTGTAGCAGAAAACCAAATCAGCATTAAGGCCACCACTACCGAGAAGCTCGGTTTTGTGGGCAGAAAAGAAGGTATCGCTGCGCAAGCGGTAGTGCTTATCAATTAAATTAAGAATTATGAATTATAAGTGGTTCATATCAATTCTTTTGTTCGTTTGCACAGCAAACCACTATTCGTTTGCGCAGCAAACCACCATTCACGAGCAAAGCGATTCAACTTTCGTGAGCAATAGCGAAACCACCGACACGAAGCCTACCTCCGTGCGCGATACAATCGCGTTGGGTGATAGCATAGTGGTCATTCACACGGTTTGTGCGCCTATCTGCTCCTCGCACGCGCGTGTATTTAATAAGGAGTGGCAGGTTATCGGCGAGTTGAAGGCACCTTTCCGCTCTATTTTCCCCGAGGCATATATCGAGAACAACCAAATCCTCTGGCGCGACAACGACACCCTGAGCTACACCCCCTGCCTATAAAACTGAGTGTAAGGTGTAAAGTGTAAGGTGTAAAGGCAAGGCGGCAAAGCCGCATATCCCCAGCCTTTAAACTTTAAACTTTAAACTATAAACTAAAACAGAACATGCAATATCCCATCTATTTGATTGGTTACATGGCAGCAGGCAAGACCACGGTAGGTCGCCTATTGGCGCAGCGTTTGGGTTGGCATTTTGTGGACTTAGATGAGGCTTTTGCCGAGATTCATAGCCAAACGCCTGCCGAGTATATCCGCGAGCATGGTATTGAGGCGTTTCGCCAGAAGGAGAAGTATGTCGTGGAAGATTTGGCGGAGTTGCCTATCGAGAAGGTGATTTACGCCACGGGCGGTGGTTATCCTTGTTGGGAGGACAATATGGAATGCCTTCAAGAGTTGGGTACGAGTATCTACCTCAAATGGGAACCCAAGCATTTGGCAGAGCGATTAATGCTAACCGATCTGAGTACTCGCCCCGTGTTGCAAGGTCGCACCCAAGAGGAGTTATTGCAATTCATAACCCCTCAGTTGGAGGCCCGCGAACCGTTTTATATGAAGGCTGATTATGTCATTCAGGCTCCAATCAAAGAGATTGCCGCCGAAGATGACCAGCATATCGCCGATATGCTTTACGAAATAATCACGAAACAGTAGCGCAGCGTCCACTAAACAGTAGCGCCATAGGCGCGTCCAATAAACACAAAAAAAGTATGATCAACGAAATTCAAGACGAGATTATTGAGGAGTTCAGCAGTTTTGATGACTGGATGGACCGATATAGTCTGCTTATTGACTACGGAAATGGTTTAGAGCCTTTTCCCGAGGCAGACAAGAACGAGCAGAATTTGATTGACGGTTGTCAGTCGAAGGTTTGGTTTACGGCTGAAATGAAAGACGGTAAAGTAATTTACCATGGCGATTCAGATGCCATTTTGGTAAAGGGCATTGTGGCATTGCTCATCCGCGTGTTGAGCGAGCAGACGCCAGCGGATATTATCAACACCCGCTTGTATTTCATTGATGAGATTCAGCTCCGCGAGCACTTGTCGCCTACCCGCAGCAATGGTCTGAACGCCATGCTCCGCCGCATGATCGAGTGCGCTCTGCAGTATAAGTAAAATTAAACAGGTATCCTACTCTACCAAAATTATAGTATATTACCAAAAATTTCAAGGTGTTATGTTTTAGACGACAATATTGACAACTTGCGCGGCAATCAATAGCCCTGCCGCGCTCCAGGGAAATATATCTGAGCCGCTCGCAGGAGCATTCTTATCTCAGCAGAAGCTTCGAACGATCGCTTCGCGTACGATTGCGAGCGGAATATTGTCGCCATTGTCGTTAATCCCCCCCCTGAGAAAGTATGAAACGATTTTTACCTATCATTTTTGCCTTCCTTCCTTCTTTGCTCATTGCGCAGACTATCACTGAGAAGGACACGGCTATTGTCACCCCAGAGGCACATTTCTTTGCCACTTTTGTCAAGTCGTTTGACCACGGATTATCGCTCACTTTTGAAGAAGAGATTCGTTCTGCCCCAACCAATCGTGCACATACCACGATTGCCTTGGGATACACGCCTATCCCATATCTCAACATTTACGCGGGATATACGCTGAAGTTGTACGGCAATCAAGGTTGGACAGACCCCAATAAATACCTACAACACCGTGCCAATGTGCTTGTGACTGGTCAAGTGAAGTTAGCTCAATGGAACTTGTCTTTGCGCGAGGGTGTGATGTTGGATGCTCGTGCAGGTGAAGTGGACAAGCGCGTGAAGAATCAGGTGGATTTTACACTCCGTAGCCGCTTACAAGCAGTATATTCTATTCCAAAAACGCCATTGGGTATTGTAGGTAAGTTCGAGGTACTCAACACCTTGAATGCACCCGTGGCGTATCTAAACTCCATAGCCAATAGCCAATCGCCAATAGCCAATCGCCAATCGCCTTCCTACGGTCAATACATTAGCGAGTTGCGTCCTGAGTTGGGTATGCAATGGAAGATAGATAAGCAAAACTCTTTGACGCTCACCTATCGCTACAATTACCTCTACGACCGCGGTCTTAGTATCAATGATACAACGGGTGATATTACCTTGACCAATAAGTACACCACGAAGCACCTGATACTGCTTGCTTACAAGTTCGGTTGGTAAAACATATACCCTTTTCATTCCGAATTGGATAAAGAAAACACCCACTACGGCTCCTCACGAGTAGTAGTGGGTTTATCATTGAAATGATACGTAAATGTATTTTCTGGTGCAAAATTAGTCATTTTTTTTTGAATACGCAAATATTTTTTTGCTTTTTTATTAGAAATTTACCCCCCCCCCCGTTAATACCTGATAATCAGCAGGTTACGAGATGTCAAAAAATTATATTGTTTGAGTTGTTGTTCCCCATTGTCGGTTTGGTCATCATATAATTTTAAAACATTTAGAAAACTACCGAGAAGCTCGTGGCATCGAGGTCAGAGGAGGAAACGCGGTCGCCCAATGCCGCAAGCGGCATTTATTGCGACCAACAGATTCCGACGAAATTACGGGTTCATAACGGGTTCTTGACGGGTTCATAATAAGACATCACTAACCCATCCGTAGCACATCTCTGTAATAATAGTATTGCGACTATATCAATAATTATCTATTTCTTTCCCTGTCGCTCACCAATGTTGGGTGAGCGAAATGTTGTCTATGTTGTCTTTATATAGAATTAGAATCCTTAGAATCTTTAGAAAAATTAGAATTTTGTTGTCTTATTCTTTTCTAAGAATCCTAAGGATTCTAAAGATTCTATCATGCAATTTTACCTTTAATCTTCTGATACTTTCCATTCATAATTCGTTGTATTTCATTTGATTGAACATATTTTGTTAGCCAGTATCAATTGTCTCCACGCTCACTCCACGGACTTCCGATTACTTCACAGCATCCTATTTCGTTAAGCAATCGTTGAGTCCGTGGAAAGCATTTAGAAGTACAAATCGTTTACCGATTTTGCTAAAATATTTTGAAATCTCGTTTTTTTTATGTACCTTTGCAGACAAAACCAACAATCATGCAACACACAAATATACCAAATACCGTTGAATTAGACATCAATCGCGTACTGATAGCTAACGCATCTATGCCATACGAGAAGAAAATGCTGCAATTAGTAGGCGGCGATGAAGCACGCAGAGCTGAACTTGCAGGCAAATTGCTTTCGGGCATTGAGAAGCCCAACCTTATGATGTACCATGTGGACGTGCTGCATAGCCACGATGGACACCGTGCATATGAGTTCTTGATTGAGTTTTGCACCAACGACCCCAGCGTAGGTATCTATTATGGCTGCCGAGGATTTACCAAGAAGCAGTATAGCCACCCAAAAGAAATTCAACAATTTATAAAAGAATACGAAGCCCTAAAAGACGAGTTGATTCAAAAACTCAACCGCCGTTTCTTGGGCAAAGACTTCACCTATCGCCTTCTTCCCACTGATAACACCGATTCCAAGACCTATTGGCTTTTTTGGATTCAGTTGCAACCCGATGAGGATATATGCGAGGTAGCTTTACCTGCCACAATATTGATTCGCGATATCTTCGCCAAATATTTCGGCATGGAGGTGGCGACTACTCCGCCTGCCGAGCAATCAGCCGCCTCGCCCTACGATTTGCTTCTGCGCGAATGTAGCACCTACGCCTATGACCATGCACCGTTGTTTGAGTCTATTCTTCGCCATTTGGAGGCGGATGGTATCTTTGTGCGTGAAGCAGACGAGGAACATGTCTGGCGTTTTATGGGCGCGCCCAAGCACAGTACCAATGCCGATTTTTCTCGACTGATACATCTGATTTTCAGCGAGTTTATCCATCCATCAAAGTCCCAAACGGAGGATAACGCCAAACTTGTCCCATGGCGTTTGGTGCGTTCTATTTTCTTGGATAAGCATGGCAATGCCTTCAAGGACTCCGTCCGCACACAGTGGCAATACGAGGGCATAACCGATGCGAAAACCGACTTCTGGCGCAACAAAATTGCATCTTTGTTAGATACTCAATAATACGCAATACACAATAATCCTACCATTAGCAATAATCACACTCATCGGTTATGTGCTCGTGGCTTCCCCGCGAGAATTATCACTCAATTCACAACAGTTAATATGTCATCCCCTCTAAGAACTCCCAATGGTTGGAGATGTGAGAAGCAAGCGAGCAATCTCCGTAGAGCCAACTGGATGGATTATCGCAATCCATCTATATTGCTCATAACGATGGTCACTACCGATCGCCGACCTTTATTCGGCGAACTGCAAGGGGAAAAGATTGTACTTACTCCATTGGGGAAACAAGTAGGTCTGGAGATTGAGCAAATCCCAACTTACCTAGATGCTTCCGCCATTGAAATTTACGACTATGTTGTCATGCCTGACCATGTACATATACTCTTGCATATACATGAGCGCCTACCCAAGCATATTGGGCGTTATCTATGTTGGTTCAAAGTCAGGTGTTCTTCACTCGTGGGGTACACCACGAGCACAAAACCATCTGACACAAATTCTCTCTTTGCTCCTAACTACCACGATCGTCTTCTCAAGGGTAGGAACCAACTTGCACACATGAAGCGTTATATTAAGGACAACCCTCGTCGTCTAGCCCTCAAGCGAGCCAACAAGGATCTATTTCGCATTCACCAAGATGTGTTGCTCAACAATCTTCCGTGTACGACATTGGGCAATACCTTCTTCTTTGATTACCCCATCAAACACGTTGTACAATGCTCACGTAGTCTGACACAAGAGCAGATTGATGCCCTTTTAGACAAATGTCTTACCCAAGCAACCGAAGGCATAGTACATGTTACAGCTGCCATTTCAGAAGGAGAAAAACAGATTGCTCGAGCATTGCGAGAAAAAGGATTTCCGCTTATTGTACTATTGCATGAGGGTTTTCCATCTCCAGATAATCCGCAATATAAATACTACAAACCATCTGGCGTTTATTTTGAGGCATGCGCTGCGGGCAAGTTATTACTCATCGAGCCACACAAGCAGGTGCTTGAATTGCCTGAGGTGGTAGATAAAACGGAGGCTAAAGTGGGCAAAATTCCTCATACATCCCAGCGTTATCGGTTTGTTGCCATGAACATGATTGCGGAGATAATAGCAAACCATAGTTGATCTCTAACTACATCTCTTGTAGTTTCTCCCACAAGTTTCTCCTATCCCTTCGGTCTTGTGCTCGCGGCTTCCCCGCGAGTTGTTCTCCATTTCCTCTCCCTCTCTACCTTTGGTTCTGTGCTCGCGGCTTCCCCGCGAGTTACCCTAATTTTCTTTCATAATCCTATACGTATACAATGTATATCATTCCTTTTTCGTACCTTTGCGCAAAATTATGAGTATTTTATTAAAAATATTTTGAAATCTCGCTTTTTTTATGTACCTTTGCACCCGTAATTTTGGGCAATAGGGGTGGAGACACCTTCTATTAACCGATTTTGCGGACATAGAAAAGGCGTTTATTGCGCTTTGTTCTGATTCTTAGAAATGTCGCAGTTTCGCAGAAACATTCAGGACTTAGCAACGATAGATGTCCTACGGGATATAAAACATCCTTAGTGACCTTGTTATGTTATGGTATCTTGCTTGCGTATATATGTATGCGCAGATACTTAAATAGCAGAGGTGATATTAACGATTAATTGTTAATTATTAACTAACCTTAGTTTTATATTCGGCGTGGGCTTCGCGTTGTCAGTTCTAATGTTTCGGGCAATGCGACAGCCTCTAAGAATAGAACCGACAAGCAAGACCGCGCTTTTATTTTTGTACATAGAATACAACTATCATTATGTTTAATATAAAACGACAACTAAAACCAGCTATTTGCTTCTTTTTATGTATCTCTTTGCTTACTTCGTGTAAGAACACTCCTGCCTCATGGCATGAAACGGAAGACGGATTACAATTTTGGTCTTCATCATGCGGATATTTTGATCGCTACATATGGGTCGGAGATTCTTGTTGCGGAGTGATAGATGGATATGGTATACTTAATAAAGTAACAAAAAAAGGAGAGATAATAGCATCTGATACTGTCAATGCAACATTGGGTTTAATTAATCCAGCAGATACCATTGTATTAAAGAATGGTCTATCATATTGGGGAAATCTTAAAAAGCATAAACCACATAAGTTAGGCGTGATTGTGACTTCTGACTCATCTCTTGCTATTGGTATGTTAAAAAAAGGACGAACTGACTCGGTTGTTGTTTTTAAGAATAGAATAATTATTTATAAAGGACAGTGGAAAAACTATGCTTACGATGGCTCAGGTGTATTGTGGACGGAAAAAGGATTTGTTAAATATCAAGGGACATTCAAAAATGGCATTTATGATGGAGAAGGTTGTTTGTATAATGATGCGGGTAATATATTGTACGAAGGTAGTTTTAAGAATGGATTATTTCATGGTCTAGGAACATATTACAAGCAAGGTGGTTCCATTACACATGTTTGGAAAAACGGACAAATAAATCCTCGATTTGCACACATCTATTCTACGTTAAAGAATAATCAATCAAAACTATCACAAGATGAATATATTCTACGTTAAAGAATAATCAATCAAAACTATCACAAGATGAATATAATGCATTCACCGCCCATCTGCTATCTTATGAACGATATGGAGGATTATGGAAAGCGTGTATCATCTTGGGACTATTAGTTTATATCTCTATTGCAATTTATATATATTATAGATACTCCGATAAATCATATCTATTTACACGACCTAAGGTAATAAGTAAAAGAAATATGTATCTGATATGGTTATTGGGTGGTTCGTTTGGATTACACCGATTGATGTTAGCATCTAAATGGGGCTTCCTTTTTGTTGGATTAGTATGTACAATGGTTATAGCTAATCTATCTATATTTACAATCTATGCTGGACATTTCTCCATAATGCCAATTATCAATGAGCAAGTCAATTTTTCTTTTAGTCTGATTTTACTATTATTGATAGCTATCATGTTATTAATTGATCTCATATGGATAAGTTATCGCATATATTACTTAACAAATAAATATTATCGACATGATATTAGAGAATTGGAAATATTACAAGGACTTAAAACAGATATTGATGACTTTGTAGAAGAAATCGCACAAGAGATTCCAAACTATTGCAAACAAATAAAATCATTACTGCACCAGACAAAAAAAACACATAAAGAACAAGTTCAACATTCTACAGCAATAGGAAGACTAATCAAGCATAAAGAGTTACGATTGGCAGAATGGAAATACAACAGCATTAATAGCAATGCAAAGGAAATAAAAGCGCATCGGCATCGTATGTTTGTATATTCAAAATCTTTGAGTAATGCTCTTCAAGAGGCAAGAGATGCTGCATTTAGAAATATCTACTTAACCAAAGAAGTTATATCGTATTTTAAAGATAACATAAGAACTAAAAATCAAGAACTCATACTAGTGCAAAATTATTCAGAACAAAATATTCAGATAATAGAATTAAACGAAGAAGATATGCATTTTGAGATAGACATTACCTCCCCTACAATATCATTAGGAACTATGTTCTCTTCTTTTGCAAGTGCAGGAATTAGTAGTTCATATGCTTTTGGAATAGCAGGCATATTCGCTATTGGCTATGTGGCTATTGATTATTTCAAACAGAAAAATGTACTACTAGAGAAATATACTATCGCAGCAAAAGAACTGGTTCATTCAATTGATGAAATGGCGAATGACTCGGTTAACATAGAAGCCACAATTTTGCGTATGAATGAGATTCTTTCTGCACTATATGAATGTAACAAGGCATATATTAATGCATATGTAAAAATACGAGATGAATTATTTCCAGAGCCTACATTTATAAATTTCATCAAGCAGATTGGTAAAAAGAAAGCCAATTTCTCTAAAATATCTGCCGCTGACCTCGGATATCTGATTGAAGTAACCAAATATTATAACAAAATAAATACATCAGAAGTGTAGTAATATAAATGATACTATTATGTCAACAAATTCTACTTTACAACCTCTTACACAAGAAGGTGGACTTGACTTGAAATTAGACAAGATTAACAAACTACTTAACGCATCCGAAAAGCATTTGGCTGTAGTTCAACAAGGTTTGGATTTAACCAGTAAGTGCCTATATGTGTATCAAGAAAGCAGACGTATTGATTTGTCAATTGCTCAAATTCAAGCAAAGACAGATATACAATTAGCTCAAATATCTGCTAAATACACATTATGTCAACAAACATTGCTTCATATATTTGGAGAGCGTGAGCAGGCATTAAACAAACATTATGCAGTATTGGATAATGCTATGCAAACAGGTGATAGAGAAATGGTTATTGTCGCATTGCAAGGAATTAGTTCTATTGTCGTGTCAAATCCATTAGAACAGTTTACTGAAATGGTTAAAGCATTAGAGGACCCAAAAGCAGTATTGGAATTAGATTTTTAGGTATGTTACAACTTCATAAATGCATAAAATGCGGGAAAGAGTTTGCTACTGGTGGTTTCATTATGCAATTATTTCCTAAATGTCAGTACTGCGGTAGCAGGTTGACTTTTCGTAAATTGAGGTTCAAAATGACATCAAAGTTCAAAACTATGACCCCACAAGAAATCAACACGCTCAAACAACGCACTGGTTGGTGTGATGAGATTGTTAGTTGTATTGGTTCTATGGCAGAAGCCAATATCTATATTCGTGCAGGGTTACAAGCCCGCAAGATAGGTGGCAGATGGGCACTCTGTCGTACAAACATTAATTGGGCGGACTACTCCATTCGCCGAAATACTTGGCTCAAAACCAGTACACAAAAACGCCTCAAAGACTACGACCGTTGGGCGGAATACAACAATGCTGACCTTATTGGAGAAGGCTTTCCGCCGCGCGATCCTAATGGAGATCCATATGAATTGCATCATATAGGACAGCAGCAAGACTCTCCTTTTGCGGAACTTACTTGGGCAGAACATATGGGCGAAGGTAATAACCCAATCTTGCACCAATTAGGCAAAGAGTCGGAAATCGACCGCGGACAATTCGACCACGAAAAGTCGGCATATTGGAAAGCTCGATTTGCTGCCTTCACTAAAGAAGAAAAGCAGAAAATCTATCTTCAGAATTAATTTTTTTCTTCCATTTTTTATATACGTATAGAATTAGATGTTTTTTTATCCGTACCTTTGCAGCAGATTTCGAAATCTACAAGATGTTCAACTTCTAAAAACAATGCAAAAGTATGGAAGAATTAATGAAATTAACCAAACATTTACCCAACATCCCATCCGAGGATTTGGCAATCATTGCACAAGAGAGTGCGAAAACTGCCTACAATGGCGGAAAGAAATTAGGAGGATATATATCCGACTTTATTGACGCAATTTTTGATTAAGGTTAAATCCCTTCAAGTACATGTTTAACAATTCTAATTTGGAGGAAAATTATGGTAAAAGGTATTATAAAAGTGGTCATCGCACTCGTCGCATTAGGCACTGGCATGGAATTAGGAAGAAGAGGTCTTGCTGACATCCAAAACAAACCTATCAGTCACTAACCATTAAAAACAATAATCTATTATGGCACACAAATTTAATAACGAAGAATTAGAAAAGTATCAGTCCGAGTATTCCGAAACTAAGTTCTGGGACAAGATGAAGGAAATAATGAAATCTGCAAGCAAAGCAGTAATATCCAAAGCGCTATTGCTATACTATGTTCTGCAATCGCCCGATGTCCCTATCAAGCATAAAGCCATCATCATTGGTGCATTAGGATACTTAATCTTACCAATAGATTTGATTCCCGACTTCATCGTTGGATTGGGCTTTACCGATGACGCTGCCGCTTTGACTGCTGCTTATATGGCTGTCAAATCCTCTGTCACCCCCGAGATAGAGGCACAAGCAAAAGCCAAAGCAGACGAGTTGCTCTAATAATACAATGTTCTGTTTTGCTCCACATTTACTTAAGATTCAGTCGCACGATTAGCGCTCAAGGCGATATGAGGAGACGGTTGCAATCTCTTACGGAGTACGCAGAATTTGCGAACTACTACGATTAAGATTTATTTAGATTTCTGCGCGTAGCGCAAGGAGATAAATTTATAGTACCAATGTTACAATTTCATAAATGCCTCAAATGCGGCAATGAGTTTCCTGCAGGTGGCTTCATCGCAGAGCCATTACCTAAATGCCCACACTGCGGTAGTCGCCTAACCCTTCCAAAGTTAGGATAACTTTAATAAAATAAGGGATTTATATACCTGTTGACACCCATTTGTTTTACCTCTGCATTTACTTAAGATTCAGCGGTTGAGCGGAGCGAAAGTTAGCGGTTGGCAATTTATTACGGAGTACCTTGAAATGGGGAGATAATAGCGCAATAAGATTTATAAGATTTCGTGAGCGAAGCGAACAGGAGCTTTACTGGTTTCAACTCGTATATAAATATAATTCCCTAAAATAATCCATTTTGTATTTTTCATGATTACTATGCAAACAACCAAATTTATTCACGCATGCTGTTTAGTACTTGGAGTATTGTTCCTGAGCGGACAAACTCTCCAAGCACAAAATCGAATGGCACAAGGGACAAACGAGATAGTGCGTATTAACCCTCAGAAGCCCAATCAAATTGATTATTCCACCAATGGAGGACGTACATGGATGATGCGTTACTCGGGTAATGTGGGTGAGTTTATTGACCTACTCCCTTATCAGAACGAACTGATAGCCATCACCACCAAAGGCGTGTATTACTCCACCAACGGCGGACGCACATGGATGGTACGCTATTCTGGCACCTCTTGCGGTCAGTTCCTATCCCTGATGAACAACGGCAAGGAACTCCTGGCTCAAACCGACAAAGGGCTCTACTATTCCACCAACAGCGGACGCACATGGATGAAACGCTAAAACAAAACAACTGACACTCTCGCAAGTGTCAGTTGTTATATTCAAGCCTCTCACCTGATAGCCTTATCGCCTATACCTCACTAATTTTCCCATCTGCGAATTGCAGTTTGCGTCCAGGATATTGCTCAGGCCAGGCAGGATTATGCGTGGACATAATCACCGTCATGCCTGCCTGACTAATACTATATAGCAATTCCATAATACCTCTACCAGTTTCTGGATCAAGGTTACCCGTAGGCTCATCTGCAAGAATCAATCCAGGCGCGTTGAGCAATGCACGCGCAATCACGACACGCTGCTGCTCACCACCCGAGAGTTGGTAAGGCATCTTATACGCCTTCTCCTCCATACCTACCTGCTTGAGCACATCCATGATATTACTCTTCATGGCTCGTTTGTCCTTCCAGCCCGTAGCCTTGAGCACAAACATCAGATTCTCTTCCACATTGCGGTCCACAAGCAGTTGGAAGTCTTGGAACACCACCCCCACCTTTCTACGCAGATAAGGTATCTCACGGCGGCGGAGACGGAGCAAGTCATAATCCAACGCCATGGCCTCCGTACCCTCAATGGGCAGTTCGCCATAAATGGTCTTCATGAAACTGGACTTACCACTACCTACACGCCCTAAGAGATACACCATCTCGCCCGAGGAAATGGTCAGATTGACATCTGTCAGAACGATTTGCTCGTCCTGACAGATCTCTACATTCTTGTATTTAATAAGTTCACTCATTCAGCGTCCATTTGGTTGATCTTGTTCTCGAGGTCAGCGAGTTGGCTCTTGAGGGTGTCAATCTTCTTGCGCATATCGTCCACTAGTTTGTTGCCCGACTTGCTCTTACCCGTGAAGAAGAGGATATTATTCTCGGCGGTCTTAATCTCTTGTACAAGATTCTCGTACATGCGAATAAGTTTCTGACGGTCGGTCATTTGATCCACCTTCTTGTTCCAACGCTCTTTGGCCTCTGCACGCTTTTGTGCATATTGCTCACGGATTTCCTTAGTAGCCTCGCGCTTAGCCTCGAAGAATGTGTCGCAAGCCGCGGTAAACTTCTTCCAGAGGTCATCCGAATACTTGCGTGCTACAGGACCCACTTTCTTCCATTGTTGTTGAAGTTCAATGAGTTTATTGGTAGTCTCTGTCCATTCGATGCTATCCTTCAATGCCTCAGCAGCTTCAATCAATTCGCGTTTTTTCTTCAAGTTCTCGCTAAACTCATCACGCATACCCTTGTAATATGCGGTTTTTGCTTTGAAGAATGCCTCGCAGAGTTCGCGATACTCGTTGTAAATGGTTTGGTTTTGTTTCTTAGGAGCAAAGCCAATAGTACGCCACTCTTGTTGGATAGTTTGTACCTTCTCGGTAGCCTCGTCCCATTGCTTGTTGGATTTGAATTTAGCCGTATCCAATTCCTTCAGTTGAGCAATAAGTGCCTGTTTCTTCTCCAAGTTCTCGTTCTCCTTAGCGTGGAGTTCATCGAAATAGGCTTGGTGTTTCTTGTTAATGATACTGCTGGCTTGCTTGAATCGGTTCCACAATTCCTCGCGCAGTTCGCGTGCCACAGGACCAATCTCAGCCCACTCGTCATGGAGTTGTTGCAGTGCACGGTTAGCCTCAATAATGTTTGGATTCTCTTGCAGTTTCTCCGCAGCCTCACAGAGCAGGGTCTTCATTTCAAGGTTCTTCTTGAAATCTAAGTCGCGGAGTTCGATATTGATTTTCACGAGGTCATAGAAACGCTCTTGGTATTGTTGGTAGTTTTTCCAAATCTCTTGTGTTTTAGAAGCAGGCACTGCCCCAATGGTTTTCCACTCGGCTTGGAGTTCGCGCATTTTCTTGAGGTTATCCATTACATCAGCCGTCTCAGCATCCGCCATCTCCTTCATTTGAGCCAAGATATTCTCTTTGCGGAGGAGGTTTTGCGCTTGCTCTTCCTCGAGTTGCTTTTGCAACTCAGCACGGCGTTGCTTGTATGTATTCAACAATTCGCGGAACTCTTGCTCCAATTCATCTACGGCTGGCACCCAGTTCTCCAGCACTTCGCCCGCCGCTTGCGCAGCCTCAAGTGCGGCTTTCTTTTGTGCCTCTAATTCTTGGTGGTACTGACGGTAGAATTGTGTTTTCACTGTTTCTACTTGTTCCTTCACTTCCGCTACATTCTTCTGTAGGAGTTCCTTTAGTTCATTGACGAACTGTTGTTTTTCATTGCTCATATTACTAAAATATTTACGCCCTTTCGAGCGGGGTTCATAAATTTCGGTGCAAAAGTACAAAAATATTTACAATTAACAAAATTTACACTATACAATTTGCATTTTTTTTGAAAAAAAACACATTCTATTTGCGTATATGCAAATTTTATAGTACCTTTGCAAATTGATTCGTAAATAGCACGATTATGACTATCAAAGAGAAAATACAAGACCTGCTCAGTCAAGTGGCTGCTTTGCAGGCAAGCAACGCAGAGCAAGTGGAGGCACTGCGCATCAAGTACTTGAGTAAGAAAGGTTTAGTAACCGAGTTGTTTAACGAGTTTCGCGAAGTGCCCAAGGAGGAGAAGCGCGAGATAGGTCAAGCGCTGAATGCCCTGCGCCAAGCCTACGAGGCACGCATCAATGAGTTGCGCGAAGCCGCAGAAGCCAGTGGCGCAAGCCAAGCCGCCGAGGAACTGGACCTCACTCGCACTCCCGACCCTATTGCTTTGGGTACACGCCACCCATTGTCGTTGGTGCGTGAGCAAATCATAGATATCTTCTCTCGCGTAGGCTTTACCGTAGCGGAAGGTCCTGAGGTAGAGGATGATAACCATGTTTATTCGTTGCTGAACTTCGCCCCTGAGCACCCAGCACGCGATATGCAAGATACCTTCTTCATTGAAAAGGAGATAGGCGTACAGAAACCATCGGATATCTTGCTTCGCTCGCACACCTCCAGCGTTCAGACACGCACTATGCTCAGCCAGGAGCCCCCAATCCGCGTGCTCTGCCCAGGTCGCGTGTATCGCAATGAGGCCATCTCAGCACGCGCACACTGCTTCTTCCACCAAGTAGAAGGATTGTATATCGACAAGAATGTCAGCTTTGCTGACCTCAGAGAAGTGCTGCTGTATTTCGCCAAGGAGATGTTTGGTCCAGAGACACAGATTCGCCTCCGCCCAAGTTACTTCCCCTTCACAGAGCCATCGGCTGAGATGGATATCTCCTGCGACCTCTGCGGTGGCAAGGGTTGTTCGTTCTGCAAAGGTACAGGTTGGGTAGAGATATTGGGTTGCGGTATGGTGGATCCTAATGTATTGGAGTCATGCGGCATTGATTCTAAGGTATATACGGGCTATGCGTTCGGTTTAGGCGTAGAGCGTATCACCAACCTCAAGTACCGCGTCAAAGACCTTCGTTTGTTCTCTGAGAACGATGTGCGCTTCCTGCAACAATTCGAGGGATGCTAAGAAGACCGCCGCTATGCGGCTGAGAGATTCCGAGAGTCCAACAGCGAAGCGGTCTAACAGCGAAGCGGTCTAACAGCGAAGCGATCTATAATGATATTAAACGAAATCATACAAGCCATTCATCCTCTGCAAGTTATCGGTAATACCGACAACTTGCAGCGTTTGGATATTCGCCATCTGCTCACCGATAGCCGACAACTGGGCAACGAGCCAGAAGCCACCCTATTCTTCGCACTGAAAACCGATAATAATGATGGTGCAAACTATATCCCACAACTCATTGAGCGTGGGGTCAAGGCGTTCGTAGTAGGAGTCGGATACCAGATACCGGAAGCCGGGGGCCATCATTCAGGAAGCCGGAAGCCAGCAGCCGGAAACCATAACCAGAAACCGGCAGCTGGAGACCATAACTGGGAGTTGGAAACCATTATCGTTGTCAAGAACACCCTTGCTGCTTTGCAGCAACTTGCTGCCTACAAACGATCACTCTATCATGGTCCTGTGATTGCTATCACGGGCACCAACGGCAAGACCGTAGTGAAAGAATGGCTCTATCAACTCCTCAAAGACGACTATCATATCACGCGTTCACCCAAATCTTATAACTCGCAGATAGGTGTGCCACTATCGGTATGGCAACTGAATGAGCAGACCGAGTTGGCTATCTTTGAGGCAGGTATCTCGGAAATGGGTGAGATGGCACGCCTGCAACCCATCATCCGTCCGACCATTGGCGTTATCACTTATATTGGCGCAGAGCATGGCGAGAACTTCCCTTCACTCGAAGCCAAACGAGCAGAGAAAATGCTACTATTTGCCGACTGCCCCACCATTATTGAAGACCCTACACACCAAAATATACGCACATGCGCGAGTGTCATGCGCGCATTGGGCTACGACGAGGACACTATCACACAGCGTATTCTGCAACAGACACACGAAACTATTTTGGAAGTAAACTTGTCGGCATTGGTGCATAATGTGCGCTATTTTCGCTCGTTGCTACGCCCCAATACCCTACTCACTTGTATGGTCAAAGCCTTTGCATATGGCACTGGTAGTGTGGAGGTTAGTCGTGCATTGCAAGACTGCGGTATGGTGGATTATTTGGCGGTAGCAGTGGCAGATGAAGGTGTGGAACTGCGCAAAGCAGGCATCACGCTGCCTATCATTATCATGGACCCCGAAGTGGCTGCACTTGATCTTATCATTGAGAATAACTTGCAGCCGAATATTTACTCCTTTCAAGTGTTGGAAGATATTATCCACGCTGCCGAAGCCAAAGGCTTAGAGGCATTGCCCGTACATATTAAAATAGATTCGGGCATGCACCGTTTAGGTTTCTACCAAGAAGATATGCCTGCGCTGATTACCCGTTTGCAGGGGCAAAAAGCCGTGCATGTGGCAAGCATATTCTCGCATCTCGCAGGCAGCGATGAAGCGCAATTTGATAGTTTCACCCACGAGCAAGCGCAGTATTTCAACGACTGTGCCAATAGCCTCGTTGCCTCATTGCCCTATCGCCCATTATTGCACATTTGCAACACAGCAGGCATTGAACGCTTCCCCGAATACCACTTCGACATGTGCCGATTGGGCATTGGGTTATACGGAATGTCATTCCTCCAGAAGCCAGAAGCCGGATACCAGAATTTGGATGCCGGAAGCCAAGCGTTAGATACCGGAAGCCGGCTGCCGGACACCAAGAATGTTTGTACGCTGAAGACAACCATCCTCAGCATCAAGACTGTGCCTGCCAACGCCACCATTGGTTATGGTCGCCACACCACACTGCACGAGCCACGCGAGATAGCCGTCATCCCTATCGGTTATGCGGATGGTTTCGACCGCCGCTTCTCCAACTACGGAGGCGAAGTGTTGGTGCGCGGCAAGCGTTGTCCCGTGGTAGGAAATGTATGCATGGACCAAGCCATGATTGATGTCACAGGCACTGATGCACAACCCGGCGATTATGCCATTGTATTCGGCGATCAACTGACTCTGCAAGAATTGGCTAACAAACTGAATACCATACCCTACGAAGTATTAACCAGCATTTCACGCCGTGTCCAACGCCTCTATTTCTACGAATAATCTCACGATTGGTTACGAACAAAAGGTGGTTCAACGCAATCTCTGTTTCTCGCTGCAAGTGGGCGAGATGGTGTGTATGTTAGGACCTAACGGTTGTGGCAAATCTACCCTCCTGCGCACATTGGCAGGACTGCAACCCGCATTGAGCGGAACATTCGCGTTCCCGATTCCCGACTCCCAACAACCAATTCACGCCTCTGGCTCCGATATCGCCCTGGTCCTGACCGAGCGACTGAGTTTGGATAATACCACCGTACACGATGTAGTAGCTATGGGGCGGTATCCCTACACCTCGTTTCTGGGTGCTTTATCGGCTGAAGATGAGCAGGTTATAGAGCAAGCATTGGCAGATGTAGGACTTGCCTCATTGCCTATTGGTCATACCCCCTTCAACGCCCATTCCGATGGCGAGAAACAGCGCATACTGATAGCCAAAGCCATTGCGCAACAAACACCTATCATTCTCTTAGATGAGCCAACCGCCCACCTTGATTTGCCAAATCGTATTCGTATTCTGCAACTGCTGCGCCGATTGGCACACGAGCAAGGCAAAACCATACTGATTTCTACCCATGAGTTGGATTTAGCCATTCAACTATCCGACCGTATTCTGCTCATGTCGGAACAAGGTATCCAACTCGACACCGCAGCACTTCTTCGACAAACAAATGCTTTCACAAAGGCATTTGGTATGGATATTTTCCACCCTTTAGCATAAAAATCGCAAATTGTAGAGCGTAAATTTTGTAGTTTGTAAATATTTTTGTAATTTTGCAGGCTTTTGTATAACTATAGTTGTAAACTATAGTCAAATTGATGATTATGGAGTATAAATACCTCAATAGCATTTACTATCCCAGCGACTTGAAAGCGTTGCCATTGGAGGCGTTGCCACAAGTGTGCGCGGAAGTGCGTGATTTTATCATTCAGCAACTCAGCCAAAACCCTGGTCACTTGGGCTCTTCGCTCGGCACGGTGGAACTGACCGTGGCACTACATTATGTGTTTGACACGCCTAATGACCAATTGGTTTGGGATGTAGGCCATCAAGCGTATGCTCACAAGATTCTGACAGGCAGACGCGAGCGTTTTCATACCAACCGACAGTTCAAAGGCCTTGCTCCTTTCCCCACTCCCGCGGAAAGCGAATACGATGCCTTTATCGCAGGACACGCCAGCAATAGTATCTCGGCAGCGTTGGGTATCGCCATAGGCGATGAGGCAATGAGGCAAGAAGGCGAAAAAAGAAGAGTGGTGGCGGTTATTGGCGATGGAGCTATGACGGGTGGATTGGCATTCGAGGGATTGAACAACACCTCAATGAATAAGAATAATCTACTTATCGTGCTGAATGACAACAACATGGCCATTGACCCCATAAAAGGTGGTTTTACACAATATCTGGTAGATCTCACTACCAGTGCGCGCTATAATCGTTGGCGTTGGTGGGGCTACCGCATAGCACGCAAACTGCACCTCATTACTGATGACAACAAAAGGCGTGTGCAACGCTTTACCAATAACCTCAAAGCCCTGCTCACCAAGCAAGGCAACAATATCTTCCAAGGTCTTAACCTCCGCTATTTCGGTCCTGTAGATGGACATGATGTATTGAGTTTGGTGCGTATCTTCAATGAGATAAAAGATTACGAAGGACCAAAAGTATTGCATATCATAACCAAAAAAGGCAAGGGCTACGAGCCAGCCGAGAACGACCAAACCACATGGCATGCGCCAGGCGAGTTTTGTGTGGAGACAGGCGAAAGGCGAAAAGGCGATGAGGCGAAAAGGCAAGAGCCATTGTGGCAAGAAGTGTTTGGCAAGCAACTGCTGACGCTTGCTAAAGAAGACAAGCGCGTGGTGGGCGTAACGCCCGCTATGCCAAGTGGTTGCAGCATGACTATCATGCAACGCGAATTACCCAACCGCGTGTTCGATGTCGGCATTGCAGAGGGACATGCCGTCACTTTCTCCGCGGGTATGGCGAAAGCAGGATTGGTGCCATATTGCAATATCTACTCCAGTTTCTTGCAACGCGCCTACGACAATATCATTCACGATGTAGCATTGCCCAAATTGCATGTGGTATTCTGTATTGACCGTGCGGGTATCGTAGGCAACGATGGTGCTACCCACCACGGATTATTGGATTTAGCATACCTGCGTCCAATCCCTAATATGGTGATTGGTGCACCTATGACCGCTAACGACCTGCGCCAGATGATGCGTATAGCGCAAGAGGTAGAAAGCCCAATTGCTATCCGTTATCCACGCGGCAAAAGCAGTAATCGCACCGACTCGCCAGCGGTGGTATTGGGTCAAGCAGTATGCCTAAAACGCGGCAACGAGGTAGCAGTATTGAGTATCGGTGCCATAGGCAACACCGTAGCAGACGCTATCCAATCCATGAATATCGGCCAACGCAACCACTTTGCACACTACGATATGCGTTGGCTGAAGCCTCTCGATACGGAGATTTTGGCGGAGGTATCTGCACATTTCGACACGATTGTAACCGTGGAAGATGGTATGATTGATGGCGGATTAGGTAGCGCAGTAGCAGAGTATATGACAAGCGTCCAAAGTACGGAGTCTGGAAACAAGAAACGCGTCATTCGCCTCGGTGTGGACAACCAGTTTGTGGAGCATGGAAGCACCAAAGAACTATATCAGTTGTTAAAATTAGATAAAGAAGGTATATGCGAATCATTATTGCAGGCGCTGGAGCAGTAGGTCGCCACTTGGCAAAACTGCTATCGCGCGAAGATATGGATATTAGTCTGATTGATGACCGCCAAGATCGCTTAGGCGATTTGGACGCGAACTACGACCTGCTAACCAAAGTAGGTAGTCCAATGTCGATTCACGACCTCAAGAGTATTGGCGTGAAGGATGTGGACCTCTTCATTGCAGTCACGCCGTCCGAGTCGGATAATATCACTGCGTGTTTGCTCGCTAATCAGTTGGGCGCAAAGAAAACATTGGCGCGTATCGATAACTACGAATACTTGATTCCCGAGAACAAGCGTATATTTGAACAGATGGGCTTGAACCACCTTATCTATCCAGAATTGTTGGCTGCACAGGAGATTACCGCTTCGCTCAAGACCAACTGGATGCGCTATCACTTGACTCTGTGCAATGGTGCGTTGGAACTCTGCGTAGCGAAAGTGCGCGAAGGAGCCGAGGTGATTGGCAAGCAGTTTATGTCGGGTTTCTTCAACCACGGGCTCTATCGCGTGGTGGCCATTAAACGCGGTCAAGAAACAATCATTCCTACAGGCTCAGATGAGATTCAAGTAGATGATATGGTGTATGCCGTTTGTACGCGCGAAAATATGAAAGTGCTACGCGAACAATTGGGCAAACAAAAGAAAGAAATACGCAATATTATCTTCTTTGGTGGTTCGAAGATTGCCCAAAAGACGGTACAAAACCTATCGGACGACCTCAGCATTAAGATACTGGAGGCAGACCGTGAGCATTGCTATCACCTCAGCGAAAAAATCAGCAATGCGCTGATTATCAACGCCGATGGTAGTGACATGGCCGTATTGAAAGATGAGGGAATAGAAGATGCGGATGCTTTTGTGGCGGTGACTGACAGCAGCGAGGCCAATATCTTTGCCTGCATGGCAGCCAAGCGTTTTGGCGTGAAAAAGACCATTGCTGAGATAGAAAATATCGATTATATCCCTATGGCAGAGGGTTTGGATATTGGTACGGTGCTCAACAAAAAGACCATTGCTGCGTCGTACATTTATCAGATGTTGCTTGATGCCAGCGTGCTGAATGTACGCAACCTGACCAGTGCCGATGCCGAGATTGTAGAGTTTATGGCAGAGGAAGGCAGTCGCATTACTAAAGGCAAGATTCGTGATACGCGTCTGCCAGCAGATGCCAATATCGGTGCTATCGTGCGCGCTGGCGAAGGCATATTGGTGAATGGCGACACACAAATATTGCCAAACGACCAAGTGGTAGTATTCTGCAAAAGCCAAGTAATCAGACAATTAGAGAAATTCTTCAAATGACACGCACTTTCAACACACGGATGGTCTTCCGCACCATGGGCGCACTGCTCTTGATAGAGTCGGTGTTTATGACCTTGGCATTGGGCGTAAGTTTGTGGTATGGCGAAGCAGATAGCGATGTATTTCTGCTCTCCACCATTGTCACCCTGTTGGCAGGTGTGATAGGTCTGTTGGTGGGTCGGCGTGCCGAGTCGCGCATGGGCGAACGAGAGGGTTATGTGATTGTGGCAATGGTGTGGGTAGTGTTCTCCGCCTTTGGATTATTACCCTATTACCTCAGCGGACAAGTGCCTACTTTCACGGACGCGTGGTTTGAGAGTATGTCGGGCTTTACCACCACAGGTGCAACTATTATCCCTAATTTAGAGGTGATTACCCACGGACTGCTTTTCTGGAGGTCGCTAACCCAATGGATTGGCGGTATGGGAATCATTGTGCTGTCCATTGCTATATTACCTATCTTCGGACTTAACGGCATGCAACTCTATGCTGCCGAGGTGTCGGGTTTGACCTACGAGAAAGTGTCACCCCGTATTGCCGACACAGCCAAGATGATGTGGAGTATCTATGTCCTGCTCACTGCCACCGAAGTGGCGGCATTGTGGCTCTGCGGCATGGATGTGTTTGACGCGATATGCCACTCGTTCTCTACGATTGCCACAGGCGGATTCTCCACGCACAACAATAGTCTGGAGTTCTACGATTCGGCGGCTATCCACTATACCGTGACCTTCTTTATGTTCATTTCGGGTATCAACTTCGTGCTGCTCATTTACTTGCTGCGTGGCAAGGCGCGCAACTTCTTCCAAGATGAAGAGTTACGTTGGTATAGCGTTGCAGTGCTGGTGTTTGCAGTGATGCTCACGGTGGGTTTGTATATCGCTCGCCCGGGTTGGACAGGATTGCACATGGAGCGTGCGTTCCGCGATAGTATCTTCACAGTGATTAGTTCGATGACCTCTACGGGATATACCATTTCCGACTATATGTATTGGCCTGTGGTGGCGTGGGTAGTGATATTCTTCCTTATGCTGACAGGTGCCTGTGCGGGCAGTACCGCAGGTGGTATCAAGTGGGTACGCTTGGCGATTATCTTAAAGAACGGTGTGGCGGAGTTCCAACGCCGCATTCACCCCAATGCGATTATCCCAGTGAAACTCAACGAGAAGAATGTACCACAGCAGACCATTAACAATATCATGGCATTTTTGATTTTCTATATCTTTATCATTGCCGTCACGGTAGTGATTTTCTGCGCCAGTGGTGTGAACTTCGACGAGTCGATTGGTGCTGCGGTTTCTGCTATTGGCAATGTGGGTATTAGTATTGGTCAGTTTGGTCCTTCGGGCACCTACGCAGAGTTCCCCATGGTGGCGAAATGGGTGATGAGTTTCGTGATGCTGATTGGTCGTTTGGAGATTTTCACCGTATTATTGCTCTTCACCAGAGCGTTGTGGAGGAAGTAAGTGAAGCCAAGGCATATTGCATATATCATTTGGACAGTGATTGCGCTATTAGGTGTGGTTTGTTTGGTTGTACCCGATGGCGGTTGGCATATCGGTAAATGGAATCTGCGTTTCCCTACATTGGCAGAGGCATTGGACCTCAAAACGGATTCACTTCCTGATTTTGAATTAGAGATATTGAACGATTCGCTTCTCGCGGATGCAGATTCGCAGACTGTGATTGTAACAGATAGCATGGTATCGGTAGATACAATTGCTAAGAAAGATACGATTACCGAGAAACCGCAACCAGTGATTCCTACGGTGAATGTAGCAAACACAGATTCTCGCGCCTACTTGGCAGCGTTTTATGCGGCGTTGGATAGTGCAAGCAGTATGCCCGTACGCGTGGTGCACTATGGCGATTCGCAGACGGAGGAGGATCGTATCACCGACATGCTACGCGAACGTTGGCAAAAGCAATATGGTGGCGGTGGTGCAGGACTATTGCCATTACACCAGACTATCCCCACACGCACAGTCCGCCAATGGTTGTCTATCAATGGTGTGGTACAGACTACGCAAGGTGGACCCAAACGCTATTTGATATATGGTCCGCGTTCAATGCGTCTGGACAATAACGATTATGGTGTGATGGGACAAGTGGCTGTAATGGATAGCGCATTGGTGGCAGGTAGCGAAGATATTGTGATGAACATTGAGTCCATCGACAAGAAACGCAAACCACACAACTACTTCAACCGCGTGCGCATACTCACAGACTCTGTGGAAGGATATATCTTAGCAAACGACACACTCTTGCCTTTCGCCTCTAACCTTTCGCCTCTATCCTTAGCAGACAGCACCACCAAGTGCGAGATTCACTTGCAAGGCAAGGGCAAGGTATATGGCGTGAGTTTGGAAACGCCAACAGGTGTGATTGTAGACAATATCCCTATGCGTGGTTGCTCGGGCAATATCTTCACCAAGATAGACAGCGCACAACTGAGCGATTTCTACCGCGAGACTAATACCCGACTGATTATCTTGCAGTTTGGCGGTAATATGATTCCGCAAACGGAAAACCCTTCTACGATTAGCGGCTATGTGCGTAGCACCCTGCGCCAACAGGTGCGTTATTTGCGTGCTTGTGCGCCAGAGGCTTCCATATTGTTTATCGGTCCGAGCGATATGTCCACCCGCATTAATGGCGAGATGGTAACTTATCCGTTGGTGCCATATATGGATCGACTGCTAAAGAAGATGGCAGAGGAAGAACAGATTGCCTATTGGAGCATGTACAACGCTATGGGCGGACAAAATAGTATGGTAAAATGGGTGGAGATTGGTCTGGCAGGTAGCGATTATGTGCACTTCACCCGCGCAGGAGCCAATAAAGTAGGAAAAATGCTACACGACTGGCTGATGAGTTATCAGCCCCAGCCTTCAAACTCTAACCTTTAACCTATAACCTAAAAAGAATGGATTTCTTACGCCACATATTCGGTTTTAATAGCGAGAGCCCGCTACTCTTTACCCAGTTCTATTTCTGGGCGTTCTTTGCATTGGTGTATGCGGTGTTTGCTATGATAATGGAGGTAGGTGCGCATAGCGTACAGGTGAAAGGTGAAAGGTTAAAGGTTAAAGGCATGAATACTCGCCTCCACCTCCGCAATATCTTCCTGATGGCGGTAAGTTGGTTCTTCTACTACAAAACCAGTGGCATATTCCTACTCATTCTGCTCTTTGTTACCCTCAGCGACTGGTTAATCGCAAAGCGGATATATCAAGTATCTGCTATCCGGAAGCCGGAAGCCGGAAGCAAAAATAGGCGAGCTCGATGCTGGTTGGCATTGAGCGTGGTGATTGACTTGGGCTTGCTGTGTTATTTCAAGTATGCTTATTTCTTCACGAATGTAGTCAACGATTTGCTGGGGACAGAGTTTGCTGTATTTGACCTGTTTGCCTATATCGGCAATGGCTTTAGCGAAAGCGGACGCTTCATGGTGGACAAGATTATCCTGCCTGTAGGTATATCGTTCTACCTCTTCCAAGTGATGTCCTACACCATAGATGTCTATCGCGGATTGGTCAAACCCGTGAAGAACATTTTGGATTTCGGCTTTTATGTGAGTTTCTTTCCTGGTTTGGTGGCAGGACCGATTGTGCGTGCTAATGAGTTCATTCCGCAGCTATACAAGCCCTTCTGCCTAAGCCGCCGCCTCTTTGGATTGGCAGTTTTTTGGATACTAAACGGACTGATTAAGAAGATTGTATTGAGCGACTATTTGGCAGTCAATCTGATTGACCGCGTTTTTGATAATCCATTGTTATTCAGTGGATTTGAGAATCTATTTGCTTTGTTTGCCTACTCACTGCAAGTTTATGCCGACTTCTCAGGATATACGGATATTGCGATCGGTATTGCGATGCTGATGGGCTTCTATCTGCCACAGAACTTCGATTCGCCCTACAAGTCGCGCAATCCGCAGGAGTTTTGGCGCCGTTGGCATATGTCGCTCAGCCGATGGCTGAAGAGTTATCTGTATATCCCCTTAGGCGGTAACCGCAGCGTATTGGGCAAACCGATGAAAAATAAGATCACAGCAGGTAACATTAACTCGTTCATCACCATGCTCTTAGGAGGATTGTGGCATGGTGCAAGTTGGAACTTCGTGATATGGGGCGCACTGAATGGTGCGGGCATGATTGTCTATAAGATTTGGGCAAAGATGAATTGGCACATCAAGATGCTCCTGATGACCTTGCTCATAGGTGGCTTATGGGTAGCATATGCCATGCTCAATGCACCAATCTGGAATTTGTTCTTTGTGTGGGGACTGGCGTTATGGATTGGCACAATGATTCGATATATCTATTGGTGGTACGAGCGTATCCTGATGAAACGCGGCAACCTACTCTCACCTATAGCCAATACCCTATCGCCTATAGCCAAAAGTCTCTCCGCTGTATGGGCTGTAGCACAGACCTTTGTGTTTATCACCTTCACACGATTGTTCTTCCGTTCGGGCAGTAACCTCGATCCTGCGACTGCGAGCCAAGAGGCATGGGAGACAGCCAAGAACATGGTGAATCAGATTGGTGGTGCATGGAACAGTAGTATCATTCCTGATTTCCTTTGGGAGTACCGCAATGTGGTGATACTGTTTGTGTTAGGTATGATTATCCATTGGTTGCCGACCCGCGTAAAGCGTTGGTATAGAGTGCATTTTGCACTATTACCAATATGGGTCATCATATTGATTGCAGCGATGGTAGTAGTGGGCGTATATCAGTTCGTAACCGCCGATATGCAGGCATTTATCTATTTCCAATTCTAAAAAAGGCATCCAGCTCTAGAATCCGAACACTGAAAACTGAACACTGAAAACAAAAAAAAGAACATGATTATCGGTATCACGGGTGGCATAGGAAGTGGTAAGAGCACGATTGCAAAGCAATTGCGCG
This sequence comes from Paludibacteraceae bacterium, assembly GCA_045121435.1. Classification (GTDB taxonomy): domain Bacteria; phylum Bacteroidota; class Bacteroidia; order Bacteroidales; family Paludibacteraceae; genus Colicola. The sequence goes on from JBGVFY010000021.1 coordinate 35,497, forward strand.
CGATGGGTTATGCGGTATATGATACGGATAGCGAAGCTAAACGCCTGATTGTGGAAGATACTCATGTGCGTGAACAGATGGAGCAACTCTTTGGCAAAGAGGTATATGCCGATGGTGTGTATCAAACAGCATTGGTAGCGCAGCGTGTATTTGCCTCTCCACCCTTTAGGGGAGAGTCGGAGAGGGGCTTATTGACCCAGCTCAACAACATTGTTCATCCCGCAGTTAAGGCGGATATTCTGCGTTGGGCTACTATGCAAGACACCCCTTCTTTTAGGAAGGGGTTGGGGGTAGGCTTATGCTTTGTCGAATGTGCCATACTCTACCAAGCTGGATTTGACAAACTCTGTGATAAGGTGATCATTGTCACTGCGCCAGAGGAGGTTCGCCTTGCGCGCGCAGTGGCACGCGACCATTCTACTATAGAGAAGGTGCGCGCCCGCATGCGCGCACAAGAAACAGAGAAAGACATACTGCGCGCCGATTTGGTGATAAATAATGATGGAAAAACATCTATCCCTTCCCTCTGCGAGGAAATTATCCGCTATTTAACCAGATAACTCAATCTGAAAAAAGTTCTGATTGGTTTCTCTATTCCACCGAGAGAACTCCGACTAAACGTTTAGCAAATTTTTCACAAAAATTCGCTATTCTCTTGCGCAATTCAAAAAAATGTAGTACCTTTGCAGTCGAAAGTCCAACGCTGGGTTTAGAGGGTGGGAAGTGTCTCCTCTCGGAAAGCCAAATTATTTGACCCAAAGACCCCAGTCGTGGCTTTCAAGACATATTTAAAAGGCGTTTATTGACGCTCTGTTCATGCGATTAGAAATCTCGCAAATTTCAAAAGTCCAGTACGAACAGTGCAACGGTAGATGCCTACGGGATATAGAATGTTCCTTTTGTGCCTATATGGTACATTGTTTGCATATGGTGCTTCTACATATGCGCGTGTACTCTAAACATTATAGCACAAAAGTACTTTTATATTCGGCGTGGGCTTCAGCGTTGTCGTTTTATTGGACAGGCAATGCGAGAGCCTCTAATCGTGGAACGGCAACAGTCGGACTCCACGCTTTTTATTTTATGCCTTATCCTTAAACACAAATCTGCATAGTGGGAGTTCCTATGCAAAGAAACACATGAATATGCGCAAGATTATCGTTTTTGTCTTAACACTTTTAATAATGCCATGCATCTCTTCTCAAACGCAAGTGGAAATCATGAGGGAGCGTCAATGGATAGTAAAAAAAACAAAACAAGAATTGGACGCTCAAGTGAGTAAAGAAACTAAAAAAGAAGCAAAGCGCTTACAAAAAGAAGGTTGGTTGGTTTCACCAGGAGCATTACCATTAGAGAAACAACTAGAGCGTGCGTATTTAATGCAATATGAATACGATGCAAATTTATATCCAAAGTATATTATCGCAAATGGTCAATCTGTAGGTGTCAATTATGATGCAGCCAAAACAATAGCGATGTCATTAGCAATTAATGATTTAGCAGGACAAATTCAAACGGAGGTTACAGCTCTAGTAAAAAATAATATGGCTAATCACCAATTACCCGAAGATTCGACTGTCAATCTTACTAATGTAATAAAAGAAAGTAAACAATCAATCAGCCAACGAATTGGACGGGTCATCACTATTACAGAATGCTATCGTGTTTTGGATAACAAGAGCCATGAGGTTCTTATTCGTATCGCATATGATGGGAAATTAGCCATACAAAACACAAAGCAAGTACTTCGTGAAACATTAGAAAAGAGAAATCAAAATTCACATGAAAAAATAAATCAATTACTGGATTTTTAGGTATTATTCAAATGACTTTTCATAAATGGTATAGTATATTACTATTCTTGTTAATTTCTATTGAGATTGTTAACTCGCAAAAAACAGTTGCACTTCGTGGGCAATATAATTATCATGTTCCAGAGAATATTTCAACAGAAAAAGCTAAACAAATAGCTTTAGAAAGAGCTATCACCAATTGTTTAGCTAACGAATTTGGTACTATCGTTGCATCCAACAATTCCACCATAATGCACACATCTAATGGTAAAACGGATGTTACTAATTATTTGTTTTCAGAAACAGAAGTTAAAGGAGAGTGGTTAGGCCACATCAACGATCCTGAATATTCAATTAATTATCAAGAGGGCATCCTGATAGTTTCTGTTGAAGTATATGGTACAGCAAGAGAAATCATCAATTATGATGTGGATTTATCAATTAAAACATTATGTAACGGCACAGATAATCGATATGAAAGAGACATCATATATGAGGGTGATCGTTTTTATGTATCTTTCGTATCTTCTCATCAGGGATATTTACTGATGTATTTAATAGATGAAGAAGCAAATGCTATGCGACTTTTGCCATATTACTCAGATACAGCAGGGAGTTATCATGTTGAGGCGAATAAACAATACGTATTTTTCTCAATGGAACATGCAGAAAATAAAGATTTAGTAGATGAACTACAGATGACTTGTTCAAAAGATAATGAAATAAATTTATTATATACAATATACTCTCCCAACAAATATTCAAAGCCATTAGAGGACATTCATTCCGACTTAACCATATCACAACAATCATTAGACAAATGGTTGTTAACAGCACGTGTGCATGATAGTAGTATGCAACTTATTCGTAAAAATATAATTATAAAAAAAACAAAATGATGAAGAAGCTATTTTTATTCAGTATAGTCATTCTATACTGCGTCAGTTTATTTGCTCAGAATGCGACTGTCGAAAATTCATTAAAATCTAAGTTTTCGTATGTACAATACTACCCCAACAATGGTGGTTGGTATCTTTTGAAATATGCAAAAAGTGGACAAACCTATTATGGAATGGGAGATACAAGGGGTAATGTGGTTGTTTCTGATGCTTTAGCGTACAGATTGTATGATGGATTTATAGAATTTAATCTGATTGATTTGCAGAAGAAAATGGAACACGATATGTGGCAACAGAACATGAAAGATTATCAAATAGCATATCAAAAGTATGAACAAATTAAAGCTGAATATGAAGGTCTTTTGGAAGCATACGAAACAAAAGTTGCTTATGCAAAAACAGTTGCAAATGAACGCTATAAGCAACAAGTTGCTTACGCACAGCGCCAAGCTCAATTAGAAGCCCAAAAAAATGCAGCAAATTATAGCAATGCAGGAACTCTTGGTGCTATACTTGGTGGTATTGCTGCTGGAGTGTCCCAAGCAGTAGCAGCAAGCAGTGTAGATTATAAGGCAATAGAAAAAGCTGTATTAGCTGAAAAAAACTTGTTAACACCACCTCTTGAACCATATAATCCAAAACCACAGAAACCTACAGAACCCGCTAATGGATATTATTGGAAGGCATTTACATTTCAGCAACCATGCCCATATAATGAAATTGATTATAAAGCGATTTCGACTAAAGACGGATTTGCTGATGTAAAAAAGGACGGAAAATATGGTTTAGTAAATGCAAAAATGGAAGTTATCATTCCTTGCATCAGTAGTACTCGTGTAAAAAAAGAAGTGTTCCCTAATAAAAACATTCTGGTATGTATAAATGCGAAGTATGGTATATTGTCGCCAATAGGAAAAGAATTACTTCCTTGTGAATATACAGAAATTAAACTCTCACAAGGTTATCTATTGTGTAAGAAGGATAACAAATGGGGGGTATTCACTGCTCAAGCAAAAGAATTATATCCATGTCAATATCAAAATATTAGATTGGATAACATCTGTGGAAAACTAACTTTATTCACTCAACAAAAGGGTTTATGGGGATTAACCGATTTTCGTGCAGGAAAAGAATTGCTACCCACAAATTTCTCTGAAATGGAAGCATTCGGACCAAATAATGAGTTTATCAAAACCATTAAAGATGAAAAAGTCGGTCTATATACCAATGATGGTATATTAATATTTCCATGTGAATATAGTAGTATAGAACATGGTACGGTCAAGGCATATCCATCAGCGTTCCAACTCAAAAAAGGGAATACTATAGGTTTATATGATGGTGATGGCGTCGCAATAATACCTATTGACACTTACTCTTCATTTTCTCCTATTAATCAATTCTTTTTGGTGTGTCAAAATGGTCTGTATGGTATATACGCACCATATGACAAAGAAATTGTTTCATGTAAATATAATCACTCTATTCGTTATTCTGCATCACAAAAGTGTTTTATTGTTGCAAACATTCAAGGGAGCACAATCGTGAACTTTAGTGGAGAAGAATTATTTACGCCTATCCCCAACATAAAGATAGTAGATACCTATAAAGATTATATTATGGTAAAATCTGGTACTAAATATGGAGCAATAAACTACGCAGGCCAAACAATCGTTCCTATTAAATCTAAGTGGGACCAAGTCGATAAAAAGGTGAAAGCATATGCTAAAAATAAGAAGCATAATCTGGATCAGGAAAATCATTTTTCGTTACAACAAGCAAACGATACATATAAGAATTTTTATACACAATATCACCAAACACAATCGAACAAACATAAATTTAGTTTCTTTGCCCAAAACTATGTCGAGCGCATCATTAATGATTGGCAGAAAAAAGGTGAGTTTGAAAAAATTGATGATTGGAAAAAACGTGTGAATGTAGAGACCCGTAAACAAATGGTTTATGCTCTAACTAAGGATGCTCAAAAAGCATATCTTGATAGATATCAAGCAACACTTCCTGAAGATGAACTGGAAATTGTAGGAAATTATGATCCAGATAACGAGACATACCGCATCAAAACTAAATATCGTTATGAAAACATCTTGGTACCAGTTCCTACGAATGAAGCTCAAGAGTTTAAAACAATGTTTGCTTCTTTACGTAAAGAACCTACATTCTATGTAGAAAATGATGTAGTAGGACTCGCTGAATATAAATTTTATCTTTCTGATAGTAAGGTCTATAAGTATAGCAATGAAGCTTCATTGAAATACAATATTGCACAAGTGGATTATGACTTTGATGAAATCTCAATAGAAACCAACACTTCATCTTCCACCAAAAGAGGTAAACAAACATTCTCTACTTCTAATATTTTGATTGGTAAATCAGATGTGGACATGAATATACCTATGACAACCCAAAAGCAAGAAAATACTTTTGTTGTTATCATAGCCAATACCAACTACGATGACGCACCTATGGTTCAATATGCCTACAATGATGGTATTATATTCAAGGATTATTGCATTAAGACATTAGGAATCCCAGAGGAAAATATACAATTCAAGGCTGATGCTACATTTAATCATATTCGCCAATCTATCAACTGGCTTCGTGAGGTTGCACATAATGAGGTTTTGACAGAAAATAAAAAGATTATATTTTATTATTCAGGACATGGAATTCCTGATGAATTGTCGAGAAGTACTTACTTATTACTGAAAGATGGTGTAGCTGTGGATATTGTGAATACAGGATATAAGGTTAGTGATTTGTATGATATGTTAGCCGAAATTTCATCTGAGAGCGTTGTATTCTTAGATGCATGTTTTAGCGGTTTGACAAAATCAGGCGGAGCACTAGCTTCGACTAAAGGAGTTGTGAGAGTGAATAATCGAATACCACAAGGAAATAGTGTCATTTTTTCCGCATCTTCAAGTAATGAGGTCGCTCATCAATATGAAGAAAAAGCACACGGCTTATTTACTTATTACTTATTAAAAGGTCTCCAAGATACTAAGGGTCAAGTTTCGTTTGGGGAGTTATTTGACTATATTCGCAAAGAAGTCGCACGAACTTCACTAACCAATAGCAAAATAAAAAAATCGCAAACTCCAACCATTGTTGCTGGTACTAAAGCAAGCAATTGGAAAGAACGTACATTATTGTAAGTTTATTGGTTTATGTATAGGAGAGGGCATGTCCCTCTCCCTTATTTGACATCTAAACATATATCGTTCAACAATAAAAATTAATATGAAAACTCTTTGGAATGGCATTTTAGTATGCATGCTGTTTGCCTTTATAGGATGCAAACCCGCGATGAAGCAAACATTTACCGTAAATGGCGTGTCATTTGACATGATACGAGTAGAAGGTGGTACTTTCTCCATGGGAAAATCGTTTACACAACCAACCGACACAACAACCACACAAAGTCCTGATAATCAAGTTACGCTCAACAGTTACTATATCGGAGAAACAGAAGTAACACAAGAGTTGTGGAGTGCCGTAATGTATAGCAATCCCAGCCTTTTTAAGGGGTTGCAAAATCCCGTTGAACAAGTCAGTTGGGATTATGTGCAAGTGTTCATTTCGCAACTGAATCAATTAACAGGCAAATGTTTTCGTTTGCCTACAGAAGCAGAATGGGAGTTTGCTGCACGTGGTGGTGTGAAACATCAAGGATATAAATTGGCTGGTAGCAACATGCCCGATACCGTAGCTTGGTTCAATGAGACCAGCAATTTCACCCCCCATCCTGTAGCACAAAAACTACCCAACGAATTAGGATTGTATGACATGAATGGCAATGTATGGGAATGGTGCATGGATTGCAATCGTACTTTCAATACAGGTAGTAAACTATATTTTGCCAATGGTCAATATGATGATGAGAAGCAGCCAGGTGATTTTCGCGCCTTGAGAGGAGGCTCTTGGTTCTTTGTATCTCGAGGAATAAGCGTTAATGCCTCTATGTCCAGAATACCCAGTTATTCAAGATTTGATGTGGGATTTCGTTTGGTGTTATTACCATAATATAAGTTACCATCAATCCCACATGCTCTATGAGGAGTGATGGAAAACTTAAAGCGCAACAAAAAGTTCTTACCTCGCTAAAAAAGCCGAACGAACTTTCAATTGCCACGTAGTCTGTTTGCGTTGTCTTTAATAAAAAATAATAATCACTATTACATATAATCACATTGCTTACCACTTGCCACCGCAAGTGGCGATTTTCTATTTCGTATAAAAATATTGCTTACCAAAATGCGATTTTACTTGCACATATCCAACTACTTTTAAGATATAGTACATACACTTCCTTATAACGAACAACCTACATTTTGCGATTTTACGCATATTCACGTCGCTATGTTCATAACAGACATGTAGATCCATATCATAATAAGCATGTGAAGTGTACTCCATGGAAACGATCACAGAGGATATTTGATGAAATAGCGGATCGACATGATTTGCTTCAGCAAATATATCCCGAGGTCTATATGTTGAAAGATTATTTGCGATGGTTCAGCATGTCAGGGGAGGTATTTGTAGATTCCAAATTTCGGGGTCAGAGGGTATTTCGATAAAATAAATTTCGGGGTCAGGGTGTTTTTTTTGTTAAAATAAATTTACGGATTTCTGCATTTTTTTGATATAATTATTTGTATATATCGCAGAAAATCATTACCTTTGCAGCGAAAAAAATGCTGCAAGTTTTTCGCTATAAATATAATACTATAATAATCAAGGATTTATATGAACAAAAAGATACCTAAAAACCCGTTTCTTATTAGCGGATATGTATCAGAAAACTATTTTTGTGACCGCGAGGTAGAAACTGCACAATTACATTCTGCACTCCAAAATGAGCGAAATATAGTACTGATTAGTCCTCGACGAATGGGTAAAACGGGACTGATTGGTCATCTTTTTGCACAAGTTCCTCAACAAGAAGCATATTGCATCTATGTTGATTTGTACAAAACCAGTTGCCTGCGTGAATTTGTAGAATGTTTAGCCAAATCAGTAATAGGCAATTGCGGTTCTCCATCCCTACGAGAATCCATCATGAAGGCATTACAGTCATTACGCTTCTCATTTAGTAGTGACCCTATCACTGGCACTCCCGAAATTGGAGTGACAATGGTGGAAACGCAAACTGAAGTCTCGCTGCAACAAGTATTTAATTATATGGAACATGCAGACAAACCTGTGTATGTTGCATTAGATGAGTTTCAACAAATTCAATACTATTCAGACAATAAAGTGGAAGAAACTTTGCGAAGTTATATCCAACACATGCGTAATGTGCATTTTATTTTTGCAGGTAGTCAAAAGCACATGATGATGGATATGTTCTCATCTGCCAAGCGTGCATTCTTCCAAAGTGCACAAACAATGCATATTTCAGAAATACCAGAAACAAAGTACTTTGAATTTGCAACAAAACATTTTTCCACTCATCAACAAGAGATTACCCAAGAAGCATTCCACTTCTTATACAGTAATCTATATGGGCATACATGGTATATTCAATCTGTCTTGAACCGACTTTACGAATTAGGTATGGAGCAGATAAGTATTTCTGAAGTACAGAATGTGATAGAGTGTTTGGTGAATGAAAATGAATATACGTATCAGAATTATTGTCGGCTCTTTACTTCTAATCAGTTAGAAACACTTAAAGCTATTGCCAAAGAACGTAACGTGTCAGAACCTAATAATCGAACTTTCCTCACGAAGTATCATTTGCCTGCAGGCAGTTCGGTACGCAGTGCAATAAAAACATTGGTAGAAAAAGAATTTATCTACGAAGAATCAGGTACTTACTCTGTGTATGACCGACTATTTGGAATTTGGTTAGCGCAAAGTATCTAATGGAAGAGTAATTGATGGCAGAATAAGATTTATAAAGAAGACATTTCTTCTACATATTAAAGGTGTGCAAGTGGTGGCAGTGTATATCGACAACGAGGCAGAAGCGTGGAAAAGCGCATCCTATCCGCCTGCATGGCTCAGCGTATATGCGCCAGAGATAGACCAACAAGACCTATACAACATCAAAGCACTGCCCACATTATACCTTTTAAACACGTAACTCCGCGTACTCCTAAAAGATATACGATTAGAGAAGGTCATAAACCATCTTTCTTCGGTATCCCTTCGGTAAGCCTTCGGAAAATCACAGGGGTCAATCCTTCCCCATAAGGGGAAGTTAGGTGGAATCCATCAGGTGGATAAGCGGTGGATAAGCGGATAATGGGTATCTAAGATCTATCGTTACCACCCAGATGATGCAAGTAGTTAGAAAAACACAGACAGATAACAGGCAAATAATAGACAAAAGCACTTTTTTACTACAAAATACAAATTTATTTGGATATTTGCGTTTTTTTTTGTACCTTTGCGGGCTGATTGATGTAACTTGGGAAAGAGTGTAGACACAAATACATAAAACAGGTGCAAAAATGACAGATAACCAACTCATATTCAGAAGTTTTGCCAGCGGAAGCAGTGGCAACTGCTATTTCTTGGGTACACACAAATGGGGTATCCTGATTGATGCTGGCATCTCCGCACGCACCATCCAAAAGAACCTGCGTGAGATGGGTTTGGATTATGGCAACATCATGGGCGTACTCATCACCCACGACCATGCCGATCATATTCGTGCCGTAGGCACATTGGGCGAACGTGTGCATCTGCCTATTTACTCCACCCGCGCTATCCATGATGGTATTGACCGCAACTACGGCGTACGCGAGAAACTGCGCACCTCACAGCGCTACTTTGAGAAAGGCGTGGAATGGGAACTCAACGGGATGCGTATCAATACTTTTGGCATTTCACACGACTCTACAGAGTGCGTGGGCTATGTGATTGATTTCTTGGGACAACGCGTAGTCATTGCTACCGACTGCGGACAACCTAACGCCACTATGGAGAGTTATTTGGCAACCGCCAACCATGTGATTATCGAAGCCAATCATGATGAGCAACTACTGCTGAATGGTCCCTACCCAACCTATCTGAAAGAGCGAATCCTATCACCTCGCGGACACCAGAGCAATGTCACTTGCGGAAGACTATTGGCCAAGAATTGGCATGTAGACATGCGCAACGCCTTCCTCTGCCACCTGAGCCACGAGAACAATGACCCCAACGTGGCTATGGATACAATCAAAGATATTCTGCTGGAGGAGGGCATTATGCCTGGCGAAGATTTGTTTATAACACCATTGGCACGACTCACAACAAGTCCATTATATATCCTTAACAATCAAATAATTACACAAAAATAACAACTATGGACAATAAATTAGTCATCATCCCAACCTATAATGAGAAGGAAAATGTAGCAGCTATCATCACTGCTGTGATGAATCTGCCATTAAGTTTCCATGTGTTGATTATTGACGACGGTTCGCCAGATGGCACTGCCACCATCGTTAAAGACCTGATGCAAACCACTTATAACGGACGTTTGCACATCATTGAGCGTGCTGGCAAATTAGGACTCGGAACAGCATATATCACTGGTTTCAAGTGGGCTATTGAGCATAAATACGACTACATATTTGAGATGGACGCGGACTTCTCGCACAACCCAGAGGACCTGCTGAAGCTATATGATGCCTGCGCTAACCAAGGTGCGGATGTGGCTATCGGTAGTCGCTATGTGAGTGGTGTGAATGTAGTGAACTGGCCTATGGGTCGCGTGCTGATGTCGTATTTCGCCAGCAAATATGTGCGCTTTGTGCTCGGCGTGAATATTCACGACACCACAGCAGGATTCAAGTGCTATCGCCGTGAAGTATTGGAGACCATTGAACTGGACAAGATTCGTTTCAAAGGATATGCTTTCCAAATTGAGATGAAATACACTGCCTACAAATGCGGCTTCACTATCAAAGAAGTACCTATCATCTTCATTAACCGCGTGTTGGGTACCAGCAAAATGTCAGGCGGTATCTTCTCACAGGCATTGTTGGGCGTGATTAAGTTGAAAATAGGTTCGTGGACACGTAAGTACCCTAAGAAAAACGCATAAGCGTTTTTCTTGTTTAAAGGTTAAAGGCGAAAGGTTAAAGGCGAAGAAAAATTTGAAAAGATATATTTACATATTAGGTGTATTGGTGGCGATAATGGTATCGTGCACCACAAGGCGAGAGGCGAAAGGCGAAGAGGCGAGAGTCGAGGAGCCAGTGGTTCGCTATGAATGGGGATTGCCCGTAGATTCGTTCCGCATTGACACATGCGAGGTGAAGAATGGTGAGACCTTAGGCGGAATCATGAACAAGTTGGGCGCCACACGCCAACAGATTACAGGCATTACACTCATGCCCCGTTCGGAGTTTGATGTGCGTACCATTCGCCCTGGAAAAACGTATTACGCCCTCTTCCAAATGGATACCGCAGGCGTAGAACAACTATGCTACTATGTATATCAACCCAATATCCGCGAGGCAGTAGTATTGCACCTCACAGACAGCATGCACGTAGAGCGCTTTGAGAAGCCAATCATTCACCGCGAACGTGCAGCCGAAGTGGTCATTGAAAGCAGCCTCTGGAATGCCATGGCAGGCAACGGCCTACCCACAGAATTGGCTTTGGAACTCAGCGATATATACGCATGGACGATAGACTTCTTCGGTTTGCAGAAAGGCGATTCGATTCGCGTATATTATGACGAGCAATATGTAGATAGCGTGCGTATCGGTATTGGCAGGATTTATGCAGCCGATTTCTATCATGGCAAACGTTGGCAAGAAGCCATCTGGTTCGATAATGGCGAGATACACAACTATTTTGATGCAGAGGGCAATAGTCTGCGCAAAGCTTTCTTGAAAGCGCCACTCAACTACAAACGCATTTCCTCGGGCTTCACCTACGCTCGCAAACACCCTATTTATAAGGTAGTTAGACCACATACAGGCGTAGATTATGCGGCGCCAATGGGTACTCCAGTGGTGAGTATTGGAGATGGCGTAGTGACTATGAAAGAGTACAAAGGCGGTGGAGGTCACACGGTGAAAATCAAACACAACTCCACCTATACGACTGCCTATCTGCACTTGTCGAAATATGCCAAAGGTCTGGCTGTTGGCAAACATGTGAAACAAGGTGAGGTGATTGGTTATGTGGGTAGTTCTGGTTCCAGTACTGGTCCTCACTTGGATTTCCGTGTATGGAAGAACGGCAGTCCTATTGACCCGCTGAAGATGCAATCGCCTCCAGCTGAACCTATCCCAGCACAGTACAAAGACACGTTTGCCACAGTAGTGGAGCACTACCGTCAACTGCTGAAAAACGAGTAAGTATCTATTCGCTATGCTACGCCTACGCAAAATAGAGCCCACCGATCTCCCTTATCTCTATCAATGGGAGAACGATGCGCGTATGTGGGCAGACTCTGACACACATAATCCTCTATCCCAAGCCGATTTGCGCGAATATATCGCATCTACTACAGGCGATATATACCGCGATGGGCAATTGCGTCTGATGATTGAGGATGAGGGAGTGACCATGGGCTGTATTGACCTCTTTGATTTCGATGCGCGTAACCGCAAAGCGGCCATTGGTATGTATATCGCTCCTCACGCAAGAGGCAAAGGCGTTGGTACGCAAGCCGTTAAGTTGTTGGAAGAATATGCCTTTGGCTACTTGAAGCTCAGAATGCTATATGCTATTATTGCTGTTAACAACGTAGCTTGTTCCTCTATATACGAGAAAGAGGGCTATGAGCCCTCTTCCATACTACGTGCCTGGACCATCGATGATGATGCCATACTCTGGCAGAAAATCGATGAATAATTAATAGTTAATAATTAATATTTAATAAGGGTTATTAACTGAATAATCCGAACAGACCTTTCTTGGGTTTGGGTTCTTCCACCACATTACCAGCAGGCGCAGGGCGATGGCAGTTGCCACTCATCACCATCTGGTAAATTACTCCCCAATCAGGTATGCCACCTAAATTGCGGTCATCAATAAAGAGTTCCGCCTCCAACTTGCGAGCGCGGACAATATCGGCATTCTCCTCTGGGAAATTGCTGTTTACCGAATAAAACTCTAATCCCTTGGAGGCACAATAGTCAATGGCCTCTTGGAGCAACTCGCCCTCGCGACAGGTCCAGAGGATGAGTTGATGATGTCCCTCTTGCTGCAATTTCTTGAGCGTTTCAATAGCAAATGGGATGGGTTTGCCAATATTAGGATACTCATGGGTGACGATTGTTCCGTCAAAATCTACTGCGATTGTCATAATTGTGTTGTGTAGGGTTGTTTAGTATTGTATAGGGTTGTATAGGATGGTATTGTTTAGTATTGTTCTTGAGTTGGGTCTTTGGGTTGGAGTTCGAGTTCCATCTTGCGCTCGGATGGTTTGGTAAAGTACCAACCTATGGCTGACACAGCCGCTACCCAAAGCATGGATTGGTAGGCACCCATCAGGTAGAAAGCAGCAATAGCAAACACCATCGTATTGCCAACCAAAAGGATACGCAGCAAAGCTGCCTTCTTATATCCTTGCAACTTCTCCTCCTCGTTGTCCAATGTGCTGAGTTTGGTGCATTGCTTCTTGCATAAGTACAAGCCCAGTGGGATAGTCACAAGCGCATCAAAGATAACAATGTATTGTATCGCCTGCCCCAATGTAGAGAGCGAATCAATGGGTTGCACATAATCCTTCATAATAAGGAAATACGCTAAGGTACCTACTAACAGGGTCAAAGCCATGATACCATAATAATACACATTGAGTGTACGAATAATCTTTTGTTCCATTATCCTTTAAATTCTATTCGGTTTATAATTGACCGTCCGAGGGTAATCTCGTCGGTATATTCCAGTTCGTTGCCTATCGCCACACCACGCGCTATTTGGGATATTCTGAGTGGTGTAGCATTGTGTAGTGATGGTGTAGAATGGTGTAGCGTTGTATTTTGCAAGCGGCGATAGATATAGAAATTGGTTGTATCACCTTCCATCGTGGTAGGCAGAGCCAATATCACCTCCTTAATCTGCTCGGGTTCGATACGTGCTACCAACGAATCGATCTCCAGATCGGATGGCCCTACTCCATCCATGGGCGAGATGACACCACCTAACACATGATACAGACCATGATATTGCCCTGTGTTCTCAATTGACATCACATCCTGCACATTCTCTACTACACAAACGGTGTGTTTATCGCGCGAATGAGATTGACATATGGGGCAAACCTCTTGGTCAGACACTGTGTGGCAAATACGGCAATAATGCACATCCTGCTTGAGCGACGTAAGGGCTGAAGTAAATGCCTCTACATCTTTTTCGGATTGGCGCAAGAGATGCAACACCAGTCGCAGAGCTGTCTTACGACCAATGCCGGGCAGCGATGCAAACTGATCTACTGCTTTGCTGAGTAATATGGAAGGATAGTTATTCAAATGGGTTTTGTCGGGGTTCTAAATGGGTAACGAATTGTATGGTTATTGTGTGGTTATTGTATGGTTATTGTGTGGTGCGGATAGCTATTTATTCTTTTTAGCCCAACGAGCAGGAAGCATTCGATAGGGGTAGTTTTCGCGCATATTGTCGGCATTCGGGCAATCAAATCGGTGAATGCGAATGCCTTTGAAGATACTGATAAAACCAAAGATTGGGTCACCTGGTTGTGGGTTGCAACATTTCGCTAAGTTATAGTCCACGCTCTTGACATTGATATCCACCTCAAGTGCCAAAGCTTCTTGATTTTGAGGCACATAAACATGCTCTGAGCGTTGCAAATCAGGATTAGGTGCATCCATCGTCAGAAAAACATCCTTGAGGCGCAGGATATCCTCCTTGCCCAAAGCGATAGACTGATATAGGTCATTGGTCACTTTGTAACCCAATTTGAGTGCCAATCGCGAGATGTCGCCTTCGGCATAATCTATCTTCCAGTTCTTAAAACGACGTTCCAACAATTCGCGTCCCTCCGCAGCATTGCGATATTCCACTTCCTTGAGTGCTTGACGAATCTTATTTTTCGCGCGGTGCGACACCACCACATTCAGCCAATCGGCAGAAGGCTTTTGGTTGGGTGCTGTCATAATCTCCACCTGATCACCATTTTGCAATTTCTGTCTAATACTCACGTTTTGGTTGCGAATACGTCCACCCATACAACGACAGCCCACATCACTATGGATAGAGAATGCGAAATCCAATACCGTTGCCCCCGCAGGCAGGCGTTTGAGGTCGCCTGTAGGGGTAAAGACATATACGCTCTGGTTATCCGTATTCAGTTTATTGCCATCTACTCCCTTGTATGCCCAATGGGCTGCCACTCCTTTTTCTGCCACCTCGTCCATGCGGCGTGTACGAATCTGCACTTCTACCCACTTCTCCTCAGGTCCAAGCACGGTGGTATGCAGACTCTCGTAGCCATTCTCCTTTGGTACGCTGAGCCAGTCACGCAAACGCTTAGGATTAGGTCGATACATATCCGTAATAATCGAATATACCTGCCAGCAGTCGGATTTCTCGCGCTCCAAAGGCGAGTCAAGGATAATACGAATGGCAAAAAGGTCGTAAATACGATCCACATCACACCGCTGCGCCTGCATCTTATTGTAGATACTATGAATGGATTTAGGTCGCCCCTTAATGGTGAATTGGAACCCCGCCTCCTTCAATTTGGTTTCCAACGGCGTGATGAAAGAGGCTATATAGGCATCACGCTGCGCTTTTTTCTCATTGAGCGCATGTGCGATATACTTATATGTCTTATAATCAAGGAATTTGAGGGACAAGTCCTCCATCTCGGTTTTAATGGCATACAGACCCAAACGGTGCGCCAAAGGAGCATGCAGTTCCTTGGTTTCACGCGCCACATGGCGGCGACGATCGGAATCGCCCTCCTTATCCATTAAGCGAAGTTGCTCAAGCCTCTCGGTCAGGATATTGTATAAAACTTGATTACTATTTTCGTTTGACATAGTCCTCGTATTATTATTTCGGGTGCAAAGATACGAAAAAAAATGTACATACGCAAGAAAAAAGATAAAACACGCTAAAATATTTGCGTATATGAAAAAGAATTTGTAACTTTGCAGCGGATTTGCGAAATAAAATCTATTAACCTGTAAATTTAAACAAAAATAATATGAACGCTACAAAAATTATCGTAAACACCTTGCTTACTATTGGTGTGATTTTCATGGCATTTATTTGCGTGAAGAGTGTTGTAACTCCTATTCAATTCGAAGAGGAACGCGCAGTGCGCGAGACAAAAGTAATCGCTAACCTCGTTAGCCTTCGTACCGCAGAGGCTCAATTCCGTTTGGACAAAGGTTATTTTACCGCTGATTTGGATTCGTTGATTGACTACTTGAAGACCGCACCTAAGAAAGAAGTGCTGAAAGAGGGTTCATTGAGCGAGAAACAATTGGAAGACGGTATGACCGAGACCAAAGCAGCAAAGATCCTTGAGCGTGCTCGTATCAAAGCACAACGCAAAATGAATTTCCAAGGTCCAGATAGCCTCGTTCAACTCTACAACTATGTTTGGGCGAACGACCGCGAGGTAAAAGCAGCTGGCTTGCAAAGTTTCCGCCGCGATACTATCCTCACCAACATGATTCAATCATTGTACAAAGGTCAATACACCGAGGAGAACATCGACGAAATCATCTACATTCCTTATACCGACCACATGAAATATGAGGTAGAAACCAACAACGAGTACACTACTTCACAAGGTATCAAGGTGCCTATCTTCGAGATTCGCGCTCACTACAATACCTATCTCCACGACTTGAACAAGCAAGAGTTGGTTAACCTGATTGACAAAGAGCAAAAATTGGAGCACTATCCTGGTTTGAAAGTAGGTTCTGTAGAGGCTCCTAACAACAACGCAGGTAATTGGGAGTAATTTCAATGCGAATTATTTCGGGAACATTTAGGGGGCGTCGATTGATGCCCCCTAAAAATATCACAGCACGCCCTACCACGGACTTTGCCAAAGAGAGTTTATTCAACCTCCTCACCAATCGTATGGATTACGAAGGGGTGGATATGTTGGATTTGTTTGCAGGTACGGGTGGCATAGGACTGGAGTTCGTATCACGTGGCGCGCGTGAAGTAACCGCCGTGGAGATGGCGCACACGCAACAGAATTTTATCATATCCTGTTGCAAACAATTGGGTGTAAAGAACCTGCACTTGATTCGAGGTGATGTGTTCAAGTTCATTAAGGCGTGCCATGTGCAATATGATTTCATTTACGCGGACCCTCCATACGATTTGGAGGCATTGCCCACTATCCCCGATTTGATTTTTGAACAAGGAATACTAAAAGAAGGTGGCTATTTCGTATTGGAACATTCCAAAGCGCACGACTTCTACCAACACCCACATTTCGTAGAACAACGGACATACGGAAGTGTGCATTTCACTTTCTTCCAATAAAAAAGAGGTCGCCATTTGCGACCTCTTTTTTATTGGTGTATCATTCTGGATGCCGGCTACTGGAATCCCATCTTTACTCGATGCCCCGAAGTTTCTTTTCCCAGTTCCATGCGCTTAGCAGCACATCAGCGATAGGCGTATCCGCACGCCAACCTAAGATATTATTGGCTTTGTCGGGCTTTGCCCACACCTGTTCAATATCACCTTCGCGGCGACCTACAATCTCGTATGACACATCCACACCTGTAACTTGCATGAAGGTACTCACAATCTCCAGCACGCTGAGTCCGCGTCCCGTGCCAAGGTTAAACACCTCCACCTGCTCTGCGGCTTCGCCTTTGAGCATACGCTCCACCGCCTTCACATGGGCTTTGGCAAGGTCCACCACATAAATATAATCACGGATACACGAACCATCGGGCGTATTGTAATCGTTGCCATACACCTTGAGTTGCTGGCGCAAGCCCGCAGCCGTCTGCGTAACGAAAGGCAAGAGGTTGTTAGGCACGCCATTAGGCAACTCACCTATCATAGCCGAGGGGTGCGCACCAATGGGATTGAAATAGCGTAAAAGGGTGACATGCAACGACTCATTGGCATGTGCCTCATCCCGAAGAATCTCCTCGTTGATTTGTTTCGTATTGCCGTATGGCGATAATGCCACTTGGATAGGTGCAGTCTCATCTACAGGCAAATGCTCCGCAGATGGCTGACCATACACTGTGCACGAACTGGAGAAAACGATATGGCGTATATTATGCGCCTTCATCTGCTCCAATACGGTAACAAGCGACATGAGGTTGTTGCGATAGTACATCAATGGTTGCTCCACCGACTCGCCTACTGCCTTGCTCGCAGCAAAGTGAATCACCGCCTCAATATCAGGATAACGCTCCATGACATCGCACATAGCAGCCAAGTCATTGCAGTCCACTTGCTCAAAAGCAGGTTGCTTGCCCACAATGGCAGCAATACCGTCCAACATATCACGGTTGGAGTTGCTCAAGTTATCTACAATCACTACCTCATAGCCCTGCTGCATGAGTTCTACAACCGTGTGCGAACCAATGTAGCCAGTGCCACCTGTTACAAGAATACGAGACATCTCTATTTACGATTTGACTATTTACAATTTAACGATTTAGAATAATGGGCTTGGGTAAACGCCAGCGTCCACAAGGGCTTGGATCTTGCTTACTACCATCTCGCGGTCGTCAGCATAAGTCACGCCAAACCATTTAGCAGGTGTATCCAATACCTCGCAAGTGGCTTGACCCGAAACGATAAGGTCGTTTACCAAGGTTGGGATATAGAACTCGGTCTTCAGCTCTTGACCGCTCTTCTCCAAAAATGCCTTAAACGCCTCTTCTGCATACGCAAAATACTCTGGTGTAAAGCCCCACATATTCATACTAACTGGTGTATCGAATGGGATTTCCACATCGGCGCCGTTCTCATCCTTATAGCAAACATGACCATCTTTGTTCTCGATAGAAGTGCGCTCCACTACATCGGTCAAGAAATTGTTGGCATCTGTGCTGCATACACCACGACTTACACTACCGTGCTCGCTCAGGGTGTTGCCTACGCGATAACCTGCCATGCAGTACTTGCCTTGCTTGCCAGCCACCTCATTGAGGAACTTAGCCATCACCTCAAACGATTCTTTGCCGTAGAAGTCATCGGCATTGATTACCATAAATGGCTCATTGATAAGGTCTTTCGCCATCAAGATAGCGTGGTTAGTACCCCATGGTTTGGTACGCTCTGGGTTGTAGGTATAGCCCTCTGGCACTTTGTCTAAGGCTTGATAGCACACCTCACAAGGCACTTTATCCTCATATTTGCTTAATACCACGCGACGGAAATCGGCATCAAAATCCTCGCGGATAACAAACACCACTTTACCAAAACCAGCACGGAGTGCGTCAAAAACGCTGTAATCCATAATGGTTTCACCATTAGGTCCAAGACCATCTAATTGTTTCAGACCACCATAACGGCTACCCATACCAGCAGCCAAAATAAATAATGTAGGTTTCATTGTAATATAAATTTAATAGGTTAATAATTATTCGTTCGACACCTCAATTCGCCCGTGGCGTTTACGGTGTTTGAGCCACAAGCCATAAATCTCAGAGCAGTTGCTGGCAGTGATAAACGCCTTGATATTATTGTCGCGGATATATGCCATCAACGAAGCAAACTCCTCTTGGGTGAGCAAGGATTGGATTTCTTTGGACTCCTCGCGGGTGTATCCACCTTCTACTGTGTAGAGCGAACAACCACGCACCAAGTCATCCACAATATACTTGCGTATGCGTTCATGCTCGCGCGAAATGATACACACACGCTTGCGACGATCGAGCGAAGCCGTGAAATAATTAATCACAATACCGTTGAGCCATGTACCAATCAAACCAATCACCACCATACGGAAGTCATTGATAAAGAATGCAGTACAACAAATCAACGCGCCACCAATCGACACCGACATGCCTATATCAAAATGCAAGAACTTATTGATAATCTTTGCCAATATATCCAAACCACCTGTAGAGGCATTCACGCGGAACTCAATGGCTTGACTGGCTGATAGCAGCAGTACAAAACATACCAAATCGAACCACAAATCGCCCATGCCCAATCCTGCAGACATCACCGATTCCTTCACTTGCTCCAACACTTCGCCCGCACGGCTAAGCAGATACGGATTACCATTGATATCCAATACCGTTTGACCCGCTTGCAGTTGCGCCAACACATCGGGATTATCAATCACACGGTGGGTAAAATTGGTGTATGGATAGATACGGTCCCACAACTGTGTGAGCGGACCCAAAATCATAGCTGTATAAACCGTCTTTGCACCAAACTCGTTGCCAATCAACAGGAAAGCGAGAACAAGCAAAAAGGCATTGATACCCATGATAAGGTAAGACAAAGTGTCAGGTGAGCCTCCAATAATAGTATTGATAACAATACTCAGACCCGAAATAGTACCAATAATCAGGTGACTGGGCAATAAGAAATAATACACTGCGGCAGCACCAATGGTAATACCTACGGTCATTACTACCAGTTCTTTCCAGAACTTCCAAGTGCCCAACGCTTGCCAAAAATCAATAGCAAGCCCCTTCCAATACTGTGCAGATAAATACTGCTTGAGATATGCATTCATGGGTTCAATAATTATAATAAATTAGCCATTTTGATAGCGGTGATAGCCCCCTCTACCCCTTTATTGCCCAAACGACCACCTGCGCGGTCCAGTGCCTGTTGCTTGTCCAATGTGGTGAGGACAGAGAATATAACGGGACATGCATGGGGCTGATAATACCCACCAGCAGCACCACTTTGTGCATTGAGGATAGTAACGCCTTGCGTTACCGACTGGCATACATAGTCAAAGTGCGGCGTATCGCCTTTAATGACGCAGCCAATCACTATCACTGCATTTACAGGCGTTTTCAGCAAAGCACCTTTACCCGCTTTTCGCCCCGAAACATATTGCGCAGCACCGTAGGTAAGTTCCACAGTACCAGGCACATGCATCACATCTATATTCTCCTCTTTGACGCCATGCTTTGTGAGCGTATCAATCGCTCCTTGCGCCAATTTGTGGGTAATCTCGCTATTCCAGTCTGCCACTACAATAGCATAACGCTGACGTGCAAGCACATCAGCGTTAGGCAATTCGTTCGCGTTATATTGCGACAAATCAGTTGTCATATTATTCTTGCCTATAAACTATAGCCAATAACCTATAGCCTTATTTTACAATAGCAATGTATTTATCAATATCTTGTGCCTCCACAGAAGCAGGATAGTCGCTCTTAATGGTCTCAAATGCCTTCTTTGCAGCAACCTTGTTGCCCAATTCCATTTGCACAAAGCCCAATTTCTTGAGGCTCATAGGAGCAATCAACTCATTGCCAGACTTAGCAGCAGCACCAAATGCCTTAGCAGCCTTAGCATACTCTTCCATTTGCACATACGCATCACCCAAGAGTTGCAATGCAGCAGGCTCAACATTCAAATCCTTTGCGCTGAACTTAGCCAAATACTCCGCAGCAGCAGCGTAATCGCCTAATTGATAATAGCATACGCCTGCATAGAGAGCAGCCAACTTGCCTTGTTGCGAGCACTTGTAGTCGTTAGCAATAGCCTCAAAACCAATGCACTCTGCATCATCACCATTCAAAGCCAACTCGTAGTTGCCTTGGGTGAAATACACCACAGCCTTTGCATTCTCGTTGCTTGCCTCTACTGCCTTTGGTTTCAATACATAGGTATTGATAGCCATAACGCCCAATACCACTGCCACCAAGATTGTGATAGCCCATGTCAGTTTGTTTTGATTTGCTTCAATCCAAGCACTGGTAGTGTTGAGAGCCTCTTGTACATTCTCCAAGTTTTGCTCTTCCTTCTTAAAATCTTTCTTTGCCATATCTGTGTTTTTTAATTATTTCTTTATTTTAGCGTGCAAAGGTACAAAAAAAAATGAATATACGCAAGAAAAACAACTGAAAATTTATTTTCACATGAATTATTCTTATATTTTACAACGATTGCACATCTTTTTCAATTTGTTGTTGCAGTTCGGCGAGGGACGCAAACTTCTGTTCTGGGCGCAGATATTCGCGAAATGCGATACTAAGCGTTTGCCCGTACAAGTCGCCCTGATAGCCCACTATATGTGCTTCCACCGAAATATGCGCATTACCCACCGTAGGATTATTGCCGATATTAACCAAAGCAGGATAAACACGATTATCTATCTGTGTATGAGCAGTATAGACGCCCGAAACAGGCAACTGCTTGGTCGTATCAATCTGGATATTGGCAGTAGGGAAACCTATCTGATTGCCAATACCATTACCATGTACCACCACACCCGTTAGCGAATAATCATAGCCCAACAGACGATTGACCTGATGTATCTGTCCTTCGTGGAGCAGTTTGCGAATCCGCGTAGAACTCACTGGCAACGCATCCACCAAGCACTCGTGTGCGCGCAGCGCGTGTAATCCTATTTTTCGCGCAATGCGCTCGTGCGCATGAAAGTCCTTCAAACCATCCGACCCAAAACGATGATCATAGCCCATCAGCAGCGTATCCACATTCTCCTGCTCGTGAAGCCATCGCATAAACGCCTCAGCAGTAAAATGTTGCACATCAGCAAAGTCAAGCATCTTGACTTCAGCATACTGCTTCAACCATTGTTCGCGTTCAGCCAAAGTGCTGAGCATAGGCGGACATTGGCCCGTTAAGACCAAACGAGGATGCTGACGAAAGGTATAGATCACAGGTTGCAAACCACGCTCATGCGCCAACTCATTCAGTTGCGCAAATAGGAAACGGTGTCCGCGATGGACGCCGTCAAAAAATCCTATTGTCGCTATCTTCTTATGCATTGCGCAGCAACACTTCCAGCCTTTAAACTATAAACTATGGCTCGCAACGCGAGCGTCCTCTAAACTGTAGCGAAGCGTCCTCTAAACTAAAGTTTGATATAAATCTTCTTGCGATAGAGAACATAGCCAATGGCCCACATCAGCAGCACCAAACTCAATGCCGATACCAGCGAACCGCCTTTATCTCCAAACACAGGCACCAAGCAAACCTTATACCAGAAGCCCATTACATTGTAGGTAGCCTCATGGAAGGTAAACTTCACTTGCGCCATGGTTACCACAAACCAAGTACTCAAGCAGAAGATAAACAATGGGTTCACACCAAAGGTCTCGAAGAACTTATACCAGTTATTCGCCACTGCATGGTGCACCTTAGCGCATGCTGTCGCAGGTTTCACCTCATTGAGTTGAGGCAAACGAATATCCAATATCCAAGTCAAGATACCCAATATACTACTTGCCAAACCGCAAGTTACCAACACATAACTTGCCGACCACATGGCTTTGTTGATAGGATAAGCATAGTCCAAGCAGAAGCCAATAAGCATCATCACGGCACCTGCCAACAGGGCGCGAGTCACTTTGCCCCAAAGGTCCTTCTCCGTCATAATCAGGCGACCCATCCATGCACCAATCAGCACATGTGCCACACATGGGATGGTAGAGAGCAATCCCTCTGGGTCAAAACCAATGCGTTCGCCAGCAGCATTGCGCATGTGGTAGATATGATTATCGCCCAAAATCTTCATGTCCACAATGGACTCCATATTCTGAGCGGTCAGTTCGAAACTATTAGTTACGCTCTGTAAGATACAGTAAATCAGCATCAAAGCACCCGATACCCACAAGATGCGTTTGGGTTTGAAGGTCAGGAGCAACAAACCGCCTAACATACTCACCAGACCCAAGCGAGGGAACACGCCCAAGTAGCGGATATGGGCGATAGGATATGCCCACAGGGCTGTGGTAAAATCGGCACCTTTAATAAATTGGCGCAATGCCATGCCATACCAACTCAGTGCCCAACCGATTAGCACAATCAGCAAACCACGCACCACTATCTTACGCGCAGTAGCCCAGTTGAAATCGAAGTTCGACTTATTGTGGCTGATATACATTGCCACACCCATACAGAAGACAAAGAATGGGAACACCAAGTCGGTAGGCGTACAACCATTCCACGCAGCATGGCGCAATGGGGCATAGATATGTGCCCACGAGCCTGGGTTATTGACCAAAATCATACCTGCCACCGTGATGCCGCGCAGGATATCCAACGAAAGAAGGCGTTTCTTTTGGGTTGGAGGGGTAAGTGTTTGTGTCATAGCAATTAAAGTTAGTTGTCTATATTATCTATATTCTATAGAATGTCTATATCAAATTTCTTGGATATAAAAACAAACAGCCCCCCGTTGGCGCGGAGGGCTGTTTTATCAGTTTGATTACTCTTGGTTGAGGGTTACGCGCTTGAAGTCGATTACATTTACATTGTTCTTCTTCAGCACATCCTTCACGAGTTCTTTGCTCTCGCTCATGATGTATTGTTGCTCTACCAAAGTATTCTCTTTCAAGAACTTACCAAGACGACCTTGTGCAATCATCTCTACCTTCTTGAGGTTGATGTTTGCCTCTGCCTCAGCAGGAACAGTAGCGCGGATTTGGCGTGCCAACTCTGCTTGCTCCTCGGTCATCCAACCCTTAGCGGTGTTAGATGCGATATGGTCATCGCTATCAGCGTGAGCAGGATTGATACCAGCCTTGCGCAAAGCGTTCTCCACTGCTTTGTTCACCTCGTCTTGTTTGGTTTTCTCTACTGCAACCGACAACTCTTTGTCCTTCACCTCTTGTGCTACATGATCAGCATCCAAAGCGATTGGAGACATAGAAGCCACTTGCATAGACACACCGTGCAATACCTCTGCATTAGCATCCTCTGCATCAGCAGCCACGAGTGCGCTAAGTTTGTTACCAAGGTGGTTGTATGCATCTACCTTTGGAGCTGCCAAGAATACATAGTCGCTGAGTTCCATCTTCTCACCAGTCACACCAGAACGCTCAGTTACAGCGTCTTGTACGGTGAAGTCACCCAACTTGCATGCCTTCAAAGCCTCGAGGTCAGCAGGTTTCTCGGTCATAGCTACCTCCAAGATAGCCTTAACCATCTTCACATAATCTTCGTTCTTTGCAACGAAGTCGGTCTCGCACTTCACAGCCACGATTGCACCAAAGCCATTCTCAGCCTTAGCCAAAACGCAACCCTCTGAAGCCTCGCGCTCGCTACGCTTTGCAGCGATAGCTTGACCACGCTTACGGAGCAAGTCTTTTGCTACATCGAAATCGCCATTAGCCTCTTCCAATGCTTTCTTTACATCCATCATACCTGCGCCAGTGATGTCGCGCAGTTTCTTAATATCTGCTAATGTAACAGCCATTGTTGTAATTCTTAATTCTAAATTCTTAATTCATAATTATTCAGCAGTAACCTCAGCTACTTTCTCAGCCTCTGCTTTTGGAGCAGCCTTGCGTACGCGTTGACGACGCTCTTTTGGTTGTGGAGCCTCGCTTGCTGCTTGTGCTGCTGCAGCCTCTTCGTCTGCCTTCTCTACCTTGCGCTCCTCAAGACCCTCTTTGATAGCCTCGCATACTGCGGTCAAGATTACCTCGATAGACTTGGTTGCATCATCGTTAGCTGGGATTACGAAGTCAATATCGTTAGGATTAGAGTTGGTATCAACGATACCGAATACTGGAATACCCAAACGGTTAGCCTCTGCTACTGCGATATGCTCTTTCATTACATCCACTACGAATACTGCGCTTGGAAGACGGGTCAAGTCAGAGATTGAACCAAGGTTCTTCTCCAATTTCTCGCGTTGACGAGTGATTTGGAGTTTCTCACGCTTAGAGATGTTGTCGAAAGTACCGTCAGCCATCATTTTGTCAATAGCACCCATTTTCTTCACAGCCTTACGGATAGTAGGGAAGTTGGTGAGCATACCACCAGCCCAACGCTCGGTGATATAAGGCATAGCGATTTCTTGTGCCTTTTGTGCTACAACCTCTTGACCTTGTTTCTTGGTAGAAACGAAGAGGATCTTGCGACCTGATTTAGCGATAGCTTTCAATGCCTCAGCAGCCTCGTCAATCTTAACTGCGGTCTTGTTGAGGTCGATGATGTGGATACCATTGCGCTCCATGTAGATGTAAGGAGCCATTGCTGGGTTCCATTTGCGTTTGAGGTGACCGAAGTGGCAGCCAGCCTCGAGAAGTTGATCAAATGTTGTTCTCATTTTGTTTGATTAGTTTTGAATTATTAAATATAATTTATCCGTCTGCCTCCGCTACGCAGAGAAGCGCGCATAGGAGGAATAACAGAGTAATCCGCGGTGTGCAATTGCTTGCCACCACGGAGTCACTGCTATTTGGATATTAACGCTTACTAAATTGGAAGTGTTTGCGTGCTTTTGGTTGACCTGGTTTCTTACGCTCTACCTCACGAGCATCGCGAGTCATGAAACCTTCAGCCTTCAAAGCAGGTTTATCCTCTGGGTTAATCTTCACCAAAGCGCGAGCGATTGCCAAACGCAAAGCCTCTGCTTGACCTTTGTAACCACCACCATCGAGGTTTACCTTGATATCATATTTCTCAGCAACAGCCAACTTATTCAATGGTTGTTTAACCACATATTGAAGAATTGGGCTTGGGAAATATACCTCCAAATCACGACCGTTGATTGTGATTTTGCCGGTACCTTCTTGTACATAAACGCGAGCAACTGCTGCTTTACGACGACCTAATGCATTAATCATTTCCATATCTTCAATTATTTAAGGGTGTTGATATCAATTTGTACTGGTTGTTGTGCTTGCTTATCGTGCTCTGCACCTTCAAAAACATAGAGGTTACCAATGATTTGACGACCGAGGCGGTTCTTTGGGAGCATACCCTTAACCACTTTCTTAATCAAACGATCAGCACCTTTCTCCAACATTTGCGCTGGAGTCATCTCGCGTTGGCCACCTGGGAAACCAGTATAGCGAACATACACGCGATCATTCCACTTGTTGCCTGTCAATTGCACTTTCTCTGCATTGATGATGATCACATTGTCACCACAGTCAACATTTGGAGTGAAGTTTGGTTTGTACTTGCCACGGAGGATCTTAGCCACCTTCGAGCACATACGGCCAAGTACTTGGCCCTCAGCATCAACTACAACCCAGCCTTTTTGAGCGGTTGCTTTGTTTGCTGATACAGTCTTGTAACTTAATGTATCCATTTGTTTTTTAATGTTTTGACCATGCCGACAGACCACTTTACGCGCTCACTTTCGAGCCACAACTGCCCAGCATAGCGAATTTATAAATAAAGTTTTAATAGTTTCAAAAGTTTTAAGGGTTGAAAGGTGGTTAAACCAAATAACCCGAAAAAGCGTGCAAAGGTACTACTTTTTTTCCAATTGACCAAATATTACGACATTTTTTTCGCAAAATTCTTCACTTTTCCATTCTTTCCATGGATTTTCGATACCATAGAGATAAATTTTCAGGCGATCCTCCACGGATGGTTGTGGCGTTGATGGTTCTTGCGCGGGTTCTTCCTCGCCCAGTTTTTTCACTTTCAACGCTTTTGTCTCTCGCATGGTTGCCACACGCTCATCACGCAGAACGATTTGATAATCCATATCTGCCTGCAAACGGTCTATCACACCCGGATATATCTTATTGAATATCTGCGGATTATCAGTAAACCACACCAATGACGAGTCAAATTGTGCCTGCGTGACACCATGTTTATCCAACACAAACTGGTAGTAGGCGGCCACTTCTTGGTTATGTCCAAAGGTATAGCCTGCCACTTGCAAAGCGCCATCCACACGATGCAAGTCATACAGCACATCGCGCATTTCCCTATTAGATAGCACATTACGCGGACGACAGCCCACTATCGCCAACAATACGCACAATATGACCAAGCATTTTTTCATTGTTTCTTGTTTTCCGGATGCCGGCTACCGGGAGCCCCATTTTTCTTTTCCGGCTGCCGGCTGCCGGGAGCCCCATTATTCTTTTCCGGACACCGGATGCCGGGAGCCCATTATTGTTTTCCGAGCGCCGGCCCGATCTCCGATAGCGAAGCGTCCAAGTCCTTGCGATAGAAGATGATTACCAGGAACACCGCCACCGTGATAAATGAGTCCGCGATATTAAACACGGGTCGGAAGAACAGGCACTCGCCTGCCGCATTGCGTATCAATGGGAAGTACAGCATATCCACCACTCGCCCGTGGAACCAACCCGCGTAATCCCATATCTTGCCATAGCACACGCAGTCAATGATATTGCCCATCGCACCTGCCATCACCATGGCCACGGTTGCCAGATAGCCTGTTCGTACTGTTTGGCGATGAATCATCGTATGGATATACCATCCCAGCACGCCCACAGCCACTATGCGGAACAAGGTCAGCAGCAACTTGCTAAACCACTCTATACCAAAAGCCATGCCATTGTTCTCCACGAACACAATCCAGAACCACGACAGCACCTCGCGCGCCTCGCCCAACTGAAAATGCGTCTTGATATACACTTTCGACACTTGGTCGAGCACCAATGCCAGCAGCACGATGCCCACCACGAGCCAAGTTTGCTTTGTTTTACTCAACATACTATTAGTTTTTTTGGAAGACAACTCTAACAACTACTGCGCGCGCCAACATCGCGCTTGCCAAGAACTATCACATCATTGTTCTTATTGTTGCCATCCCCCTCGCCGCTGAGCAGTGTTCTTATCTCACTTCGTTCGAACGATCGCGTTGCGTACGGCGAAGCGGTAATAATCGTTCGAGCCCATAGGCGAGATAAGAAGAGTTGTTTATGTTGTCTTAAATACCAAACGCCTTTCGGATTGCCTCCACGCGGTCCAGTTTCTCCCAGGTAAAGAGTTCCACTTCGCGCTCTATTACCTCACCGTTGTCCACGAAGGTTTTTGTCACCACTTCGTTGGTGCGGCCCATGTGTCCGTAGCGTGCTGTCTCTTCGTACATAGGTTGTTTCAGTTTCAGAGCCTCGATGATGGCTTGTGGACGGAGGTCGAACATCTCGTTCACTTTTTGTGCAATCTCGCCATCGCTCAATGCCACATTGGCGGTACCATAGGTGTTCACGCACACGCTCACGGGCTGCGCCACACCGATGGCGTAACTTATTTGCACCAACACTTCGCGTGCCACACCTGCTGCCACCATGTTTTTCGCAATCCAGCGTGCTGCATAGGCTGCCGAGCGATCCACTTTCGATGGGTCTTTGCCCGAGAACGCGCCGCCGCCGTGTGCGCCGCGACCACCGTAGGTATCTACAATGATCTTGCGTCCCGTTAATCCGGTATCGCCGTGAGGGCCACCGATAACGAAGTTTCCTGTTGGGTTCACCAGCAACTTAAAGTCGCCTTTCAGCAGCTCGGCGTAGCGTGCATCGCGTTTAGCTACGCGAGGCAACAGCACGCGTTGGATATCTGCTTTTATTTGTTCTTGAGTGGCGTCCTCATCGTGTTGGGTACTCACTACGATGGTGTCAATGCGTAGTGGCTCGCCTGTTTCGCTATACTCCATGGTCACCTGACTTTTGGCATCTGGGCGCAGGTAGAGCATTTCTTTGCCTTCCTTGCGCACGCGTGCGAGCGTATATACTAAGGTGTGGGCGAGGTCAAGGGTGAGTGGCATGTAGTTTTCGGTTTCGTTGGTAGCGTAGCCAAACATCATACCTTGGTCGCCTGCTCCTTGTTCGCCGATGTTTTCGGTACCTTGTCCATCTACGCCGCGTGCGATGTCGGCACTTTGTTCGTGCAGGGCGGTAAGGATACCGCAACTCTCGGCTTCGAACTTATAGGCGGATTTGGTGTAACCTATCTCAGCGATGGTTTTGCGAACGGTGTTTTGAATGTCCACATATTTCTCGCTGGAGACTTCACCAGCCACGATGACTTGTCCTGTGGTGACCATGGTCTCGCATGCCACGTGTGAGTTAGGGTCTAATGCTAAGAATTGGTCGAGTATGGCATCGCTTATTTGGTCTGCCACTTTGTCTGGGTGTCCTTCGCTGACACTTTCGGATGTAAATAAGTAGTTCATTTTGTTTGTTGTTTGTTCTAACAGCGCAGCGGTCTAAAATCCAACAGCATAGCGGTCTAACAGGCGTAGCCGTTCTGCGCAACCAAGCGCTATAAAAAAATCCACAAGTGACTGTTTGGGGTCTTGTGGTACAAGTTTTTAGCATTCTTTTATAGAGGTCGCAAGCAGTCCAAATCTATCCTCTTTCAAAATCGGGTGCAAAAGTACTACAAAATTTGCACATACGCAAATAATTGAACATTTTTTTCAAAAAAGATAGACTTTTTGTCTATCACATTTTGTGGATGCCACCCACTCAAACTCGTTTGAAAGTGGAGTGGTATATACAAAATGAGAACAGCAAAGCTGTTTTTGAAAAAAAATGTTCAATTGCGTATGTACTTGCAAATTTTGTAGTACTCGCACCCGATTTTAGTAAAAGTCCTTTAACGATTCCGAGGTGGGCGAGCGTAGCGAGGTCGGTGCCCTCGAAATCTATCCTCCTTTTAGTAAAAGTCCTTAACGATTCCGGGGGAATGCGCATAGCGCAGGCGGAGTCCGAAATCTATCCTCTCCCCCCAAGATTGGTCATTTTTTTGCTACCCTCACCTACGGGGTGGTAACGATGTGGTATCGTTATTGCTGGCTCCCCCCGGGCAAGCAATCCAATATACAATAAATTTGCAAGATCTATCATTCCCTCATCATACCCGAAAGAAAACATCTATGGCAGTTTTAGAACCCTTTTCTCTCATCGAATCAGACATCTATATTTTCTTTCGAAAAACCGCTTTTTTCACACATTTTTCACAAAATTTCTACAAATTGCATTTTTCATTTGTCAATTTGCATTTTTTTTTGTACCTTTGCACGCTTTTTATGGAGTATTGTGTTTTGCGCCTAAAAAACATGAAAAAACAGCGCATTATCAATCCATTAAAAACACACTATTTTGTATATTTTATAGTCATGAGAAACGAATACAAACCATTTTTTATTGTGAATCGCCTGTTTTACAGAGCGATGCATATCGTTGTGATATGCGTTATGTTGGTTGGTGCGTTGCCACTTTCCGCACAAGTCTATTCCACAGCCAAGGGCGGTCGTTACGATGCCTCCTACCCTACTGAGTATGGTGCTGCGCAGCAGAACGCTTATTCCGCGCACGAAGCACAAGTGAACTACAACTCGTATCAATCCACAGTCTATCAGCCCTTTGAGTCTTCTGTCCCCAGCATGATATCTGGTAAACGCAATAGTGGCGAATCCACTGGAGGAAGTGAAAATTCACCTAATGGTTCCACAAACTATGGTGATGATTGGATTCATCCAAGCGACCCTGAAGATAATTCGAACGAATCCCCTGTTGGTGAAGCATGGGTAATGTTGCTATTTGCTGCTGTGGCAGCACTGGTAGTCTTTGTTCGTCAGAGGAAGGTGCAGCAGAGCTGCTGATAGGCGAAAGGCGATGAGGCGAGAGGTTAAAGGCAGGAATAGCAGCAGAGCTGCAGTCCGAGCCAATAGCCTATAGCCCAAAAACTCTCCCACCTACCGGGTGGATAAATAAAACGTCGTAGAGCGACAAAAGTGATCTTTGACATAGTGGAATTACTAAAAATGGTTGAGAAACGCAAGTTTTTCGGCATAATATTTGTGTATGTCAAAATAAAATTGTACCTTTGCAGCGCAAAGGTTTACATACTACTAAATTTTAATATTATGTTCGGCGTTAAATCATCAAATCAACCCATCAGTGGGCAATTTGCAGAAAAGTTCTGTGAAAAACTCATAGAGATGAAGAAGCAAACAACTAAAGAAGCAACTAACATGTCACATAACATTATTTGTGAGTGATGGCGCAACTAGATTTGCATCTTAAGTTAGAGCAGGACGCATCTATCCTTGAGGATTTTTATTCGGGAGTAGATGAGATGGACACCTTTATCCATACTCGTTTATCCGCTTTTTTGCGTGCATACCGCAATAGCCGTTTCTATGTGCTTCGCAATACGAACGGCACTGTGATTGCTATGTTTGTTATCTCTGAAGGGCGATTAGTCTTAGATGAAGATTGCAAAGATGATTTACGTATGAAATTTCCTGGCATTGAAGAATGGAGTGAAATAAAAGATTATTGGGAAGCAGGATTTTTCCCAAGTATAGAGATAGACTATTTAGCTGTTAGAAAAGAATATAGAAAACAGCACATAGGAACAGATATTATCTCAATTATTAAGTCATTGAAAGAAAGCACTTATAGTTACTATCATCCGTTGTTCTTATCAGTTAATGCTTATTGCACAAAAGAATACTCAGCTGTAGGATTCTATGAGAAATGCAATTTTTGGGCGGCAGAGTTCGTCAATCCCACAGTTGAAACATTAAGGATGTATCGTTCAATCGACTAATTACATTTGACACATTCATATATTTTAACGGTAATTCCACTAATTAATGGAGTTGCCGTTTTTGTTTGTAATTACCAGAGCGGCATTTATCCCGAAGATACCCAGAAGATACCCCGAAGATAGGGAGTAATAAAAGTAGTGTCGGCGTTGGAGGGTATTTGCCCTTTAGAGAGACATTTATAACGACAATTGGCGTCAATTTACTTGTCAATTAAAGTCAATTCGTAGAATAAAACATACAAACCACCTCTTCACCAAAGGTTCGGTAACCCTTCGGCGGAGGAAAGAAATTAACAATTAATAATATTAACCACAATAATAGTCACATGACAGAACAAGAGCTGAACATATTGCTTAGTGGGCGAGAAACACGCACTTTAGAATACAAGCGCGCTTGGAATGAAGTTCCCAGCAACTTGTACGATACCGTGTGCGCTTTCCTCAATCGTGACGGAGGAGCTATTGTTCTTGGTGTGGAAGATGACGGGACTATCAAACGAGGCGTAAATCCAGAGGCGATAGAGCAAATGTGCAAGAACATTTCTAACACAAGCAATAACCCCCAGAAATTTTCACCCACATTCTTGTTGCAACCAGAAGTAGTAGATACAGAAGGAAAGAAGGTGATTGTGGTACAAGTCCCATCAAGCAGTCAGGTACACCGCCTTGCTGGTAAGATTTACGATCGAAGTTCAGACGGAGATTTTGAATTAAAGACAGATGCTGAAATCAGTGCTATGTACCAACGCAAAAGCACGCAGTATTCTGAAAATACAATTTTCCCGTATCTCCGCTTAGAGCATTTGAATACTGCCACTATAGAGAAAGCCAAAAATCTTATTCGCAATACTCGCTCCTCACACCCGTGGCTATCATTATCCGATATGGACTTCTTTAGGCAAGCCAATCTATATCGCTATGATTTTCAAACCAACCAAGAAGGCTTCACATTGGCGGCACTGATGTTATTTGGTAAGCGTGAATCTATTCAAAGCGCATTGCCTTATTATAGAATAGATGCAGTAGTTCGAATCAATGATGTGGATAGATACGACGACAGATTGACATTGGACGGCAATATTATAGACGACTATGATGCGTTGATGGACTTCATTGCGAAGCATTTGCCAGATAATTTCTTCATGGAGGGTGATTTGCGAGTATCTTTGAGAGATAAGATTTATAGAGAGATTATTGCTAATATGTTGGTACACCGTGAATACCATAACCCTACGCCAACTATTATTGAGATTAAGCGCGATGGAGTGATTGCTAAGAATGCCAATCGACCTTTGAAAGCAGGCTTAGTCACTTTATCCAACTACTCAAGCCATCCCAAGAATCCCCATATCGCCAATTTCTTTGTACAGATTGGTCGTGCCGAGCATTTGGGAACAGGTATTCGTAATATCTATAAGTATGCTCCGATTTACACTGGAGTTGCACCAAGAATAGAGGACGAAGATGTCTATACGGTCAAAATCGGAGCCTTCAAAGAGGACAAGCAAAACATGTTGTCAAATGTTTCAACTATATCGAACGAAGATGGCGTAAGAAGTGGCGTAAGAAGTGGCGTAAGAAATGACGCAAGAAAAGTTAATAGTGATGTTGCTAATAAAAAAAATCAAATTATAGAACTTTTGCGACAAGACCCAACAATGACTGCAAAAATGTTAAGTTTGCAATTAAGTTATAGTTTTCGATCTACGCAACGTTATATTGCAGATTTGTGCGCGGAGGGGGTCTTACGCCATGAAGGTGCTACTAAGAAAGGCTACTGGGTAATAACAGTGGATGGCATGCTAAAAGATAGTGGCGACATGTCGCAACAATGATTTAATCGTTCCATTGCCATTGCAGAAGAACATTACGTAGAAAGCAAATAACAAAATAACATAACAGTAAAAATCATCCGAAAGGGAGAAAATAAAATAAACACAAAGGCTTGGTGTAAAATATTAATAATTGGCATAGCATATGTTTATGGATTCGCAAATCACAAATAATCTTAATGTATTGTATTCTGAAGTACAAAACATCAAAAAGCACTCTACTTCCCATATTGAAGTGACACCAATTGGAGATACAAAAAATATCCTTTGCTTTACCATATTTTATAACCACGAAGCTTCTGTAATAATTTATACTAAGGATGTGCTTGCTAAGATTTTTGTTCTAAAAAGTACTGCATACAAAGATATTTCATTTCAATACTATATACAACAAAATTCGGTTGACGAATATGCAGTAATCTGCCAATCTGATTATCAAAATTTGCAGGATAAAACAATCGCGGAAATTCAAAAAAGCAAACCTAAATCATACACACACACAGAATTACTTGATTTACTGCGTAGGGAATTTCAAACTCCAAATGAAAAACTTAAAAACACAATACTACATGTTGCAGAAACAAATAAGAAAAATAACAAAGCTATTGCTGATTTTTTAAAAAGAATTGCAAGAAACATAGGTATTCAAAAAGGATATTATTATGACTCAAAAAATGATTCATTCTCTTTTTTGCAGACTGACGAAGACAAGTTACATCGATTGTTTTTGACGAATGGAGCACGATTTAAGCAAGTTTGTCGGTATTGTACTTTGGAAACATTATTCCAAATGTTATCGAATCAAAATATTCGTATGTATGGATTAGCCGGAATGAATGATAAGTCAGAATATAAATATGCATGTGATTGTTTTCTTAGAGGTAATCAACCTACAGAAGAAACTGAAGATAGTATAAATCGCACCTATGTGTTATCATGCTCTTCTATAGAACAAAAAGATTCTTTAGAAATGTGGCGTTTATATGGAGATGATGGTAAGGGTGTTTGTTTGATTTTTGACGTAGACAAGCCAAAGGCCCCATTGCTTTTAGCGAAAACAATTTATGAATTCACTCGTGAAAGAGGCAGAAAACAAATAGATAAAAGATGGCAATTACTAAAACAATTAACGACTGAATTACAGGACATTGGTCTTCCCTTAAAGATCAATAATCCTAACAAGTGGTTACCTTTTTTCAAAAGTGGAGATTATTATTACGAACATGAAGTTCGTTTATTATATGAGGAATCAGACCAAGATCATCTCTCTCATAATTGGGTTTTAAATAATGCCAATAGTATTTTTACTCCATACATACAGTTTAACTTATTGGACAAAATAGAACAAGAAACGGCTACATTCCCACTCAAATTAAAGGGTATCATATTAGGTCCCAAATGTCAAGAAAAGGATATGAATGTTAAACAGATAATAAATATGTTACAACGTGATTCTTCTTTAAGAACATTGAATGTAAATATTCAACTCTCAGAGATAACCAACTATAGATAACCCCCTCCGAATAAAACAATAAAAACAATATGAAAACATTTACAACTTACGCCGAGAAGAAGGCGAAACAATTTCTTAACCTATTACAAGGATATACCAAAGGTATACGATTTACCGCTATGCTAATGCTCCTCGTTGTGGGAACAAGTAATGCGTGGGCATATAATTTTTATAGTCCACATATTTATTTTAACAACGCAGATTTGAATTGGAATCCTGCAATGCTATTTGTAGGACATGATTCATATTCACAAGGTTACAATCAGACAAAAAACCCTATTGATAACACAAAATTAGTGTATTTTCACCCCACAGCAAGTTGGAGTGATCAAAAATATTTCACAATAGGAAATTCACAAAATTGGGGAGCAGAAGGGACTGGTTTTAATAGCCGTGTCAATTATTTGACACATATTGGCATTCAAAGTAATTATAATTTTAATTCCAATAATACTTATTATGTAACAGGAAGTGTTTCATCTAGTATCTCTGTATCTTACAAATCAAATGACACCAATGAAGGCTACAAATCAATACCAACCTATGATGCAAAACAAGCAGCTAAAGTTCGAGACATAAATTCAGGAACATATACCAATATTTCAGGTACTTTCCCTGCTACTCTCAAAATTAAAGGTACATATTTATCTGGATGGCAAGCAAGTACGCGTAGTGAGATTTCAGGAACAAAATCTACAGACAGTAATAAATATGGCACTGTTGTTACTGGTTTGGTAACTCATAGCTATTCTAATCTTAGCGATGATTATCAATTCGATGGTTGGGGAACAAGTACTACACCATCTAGTACGAATAGTACTTACGAATATAACATTTCTGCGGCAACTACCGTATACGCGTTCTTTACAAAAAAATATGCCGTAACATTTGGAACATCAGGGAATGGTTCAATTACCGCAACTGCAGGTGGCAACTCGATTACCTCTGGGACCAAGGTAGTTGGTGGCAGTCAAATTATATTCACTGCAACACCTTCGGCAGGCTACCAAATAGAAGGTTGGTATAGCAACTCTGCTTGTACCACGCCTATCGACAATGGAACAAATAAAACTTACACAGTTACAATCACAGGTGGCACAAATGTATATGTAAAATTTGAGGCGATTCCTGCAAACATTCATAACATTACCTATACCGCACAGGGAACGGGTTGGACATACGGAGAAAAACCAGCTTCAGCAAAAGAAGGAGATAAAGTGAGATTTGAGGTCTTTCCAACTACAGGTTACAAGGTAACTGTTAAAAGTGATGGTCCTGAACCTGTACCTAACGGAAACGAATATTCTTTTGAAATGCCAGGTAAGGATGTAGCTATTACCGTAATAGCGGAAGAAATACTATCCACCATAACAATCGTTGCCAAGCCAGAAAAAGGTGGTACTCTTACTGTTGATGGCGTAGATTTCGCTTCGGGTAATACAGTGCAGGTAGGTGTAAGCACCGCAAAAAAAGTAACAGCGAACCCTAATCTTGGATATGGAGTAAACGCATGGGCTGTATCAAATAGGGAAATTGTTAAAGCATCGGGTGGAACAACAGTCACACTCACAGCAGATGGTAGCGGAAGAGAAGGAACTCTTTACGCTAACTTTGGCATTTTAACTTACAACATTACCTACAATCTCGATGGTGGTACAAACCATGCAAACAATCCTGCAGATTATACAGTTGAGACACCAACCATCACGCTGCAAGCCCCTACCCGTATTGGCTATAGTTTTGCTGGTTGGTACACAACAAATAATTTCTCTGGAGACCCTGTTACTGAGATTAGACAAGGTTCTACGGGCGATAAAACATTCTACGCAAAGTGGATTGAGCAAAAAGAAATCTATCTCGTAGGTGAGTTTGGTTGGGATAATCCTACCGAAGAATATAAGTTTACAGCACACCCAACTAAACTTGGCGTATATACATTGACCAAACATTTCAACAAGCGCGATCGCTACGACATGACAGACCCCAATGGTCCAGGTCAACCCGAATATGAATTTAAGTTGCAGGTCAATGGCACGAAATACACTGTAGAAACTAAAGATGGTAAAAAAATTCTGCAATATACCCGCCAAAGTAAAACAAAAGTCCTAAGCGACGGCTATAACTATAATAGCGATCCTTATTATAATCTCCTTTTACAAGCTGATACATCTGGCAACTATGTATTTGAATACAATGTAGAATCCCAAGAACTTACTGTTGAGCACCCAGCATACCTACCAGAAGCATCTTATATCGTGGGTGACTTCTCTGACGGTCAAACAGGAACCGATGCGCTACCTAAAGATGGTGGTGCAGGACACGACTGGACAGAAAAACATGGTATAAAGTTCAATGGCAATACTGCTGAAATTTGTTTCAACGGAACAGGCAAGAAATGGGAGTTCAAAATCAAGATTAATGGTATTTGGTATGGTGCCGCAGGACTCGTTATTGAAGCAGATGGCACATACAAATTATCGAATACTTACGCATTCCAATCTGAGACAAACTGTGCGATTCAGACCAGTGGTGTGAATGGTTGCTATACCTTTACATATACAGATAACGGTGACGGTACAATTAACTTGACTGTTGGCTTCCCAAAACAAAGCGAAAACCCTACCACCGTTTATCTCAAGCCTAATGATGACTGGAAAAAAGACAACGCACGATTTGCGGTTCACTATTGGCAAGATGGCAAGAATCCTGATTGGGTAGATATGACCGATATGGGTTGTAATGGCGATTACTACCAAGCCGAAATCCCTGCGGGTTATAGCAATCTAATGTTTGTTCAAATGAAACCCAACACCACCAATAACTGGGAAAACAAAGGCAGTCATCAAACAGGTAACCTTACCGTTCCTACCAACGGAAATAACCTGTACGATGTGGATAATAAAACACTCTCATATCTCCACCTGAAGCCCAACTCAAATTGGAAAGAAGCAGGAGCCCGCTTTGCTGCTTATTTCTTTGGTAATGGAGAAACATGGGTTAGCATGGAACAAGACCGAGACGATTATTATACATGCGAGATTCCTACGAACAAAAAATACCCAAATGTCATTCTCTGCCGTATGAATCCAAACACTACCGCCAATAATTGGAGCAACAAGTGGGATCAAACAAATGACCTTACAATACCCACCAATGGCAACAATTTATATACGGTAAAAGATGGCGCATGGAGCAATGGTGATGGCACATGGAGCAGATTCTTAGATAATAGTCAATGGACTACCTACACCGAGCCAACCTACGACGTGACAATCAATATCACAGGTAAAGGTGCGATTGTGATTAATGGTCAGACATACGAAGGCACCAGTGAAGGAAAGACTACATTGAAGATAGAAGATGTAGTGGTAAATACTGCCTTCAACATTAACTCCATCACCGCTGCTGAACGTTGGGATTATACATCCAATG
Organism: Paludibacteraceae bacterium; assembly: GCA_045121435.1. Lineage (GTDB taxonomy): Bacteria > Bacteroidota > Bacteroidia > Bacteroidales > Paludibacteraceae > Colicola. The sequence continues at coordinate 74,360 of JBGVFY010000021.1, forward strand.
GCACTATTGAAATAGCTTCAAACGGACAGGAACCATTGAAAGTTGAAGGTTCTTATAAGATTTGTGGACCTACTACTATCAATTTGGAATTCATACAGAAATACTGCCTCGTGACTTTCCTCCCTAATCCACCAAGAGGCTTAGTATATCCTGGACAGATAAACCCTCAAGAACTAGTAAAAGGTGAAAAAGCAGTTCCACCTACCGTAGTAGAGTTAGAGGGCTATTTGTTTGGAGGTTGGTATCCTAATGGCAGCGCATTCACAGATGCTAATAAATTTGATTTCGATACACCTATCGAGCACGATATTGAATTATGCGCTCGTTGGATACCATACGAACAATGTATCTTCTTCAAAAACAACTTGAATTGGGATAACATCTATGTATATACATTCTCAAATAATGTATGGCATAATGGAGATAATCAAGAAAACCCAAATGACGATATGGGTGTGCAACCAAAAGTCAATCTTATCGAGCATGGAAAAATGACCAGAATAGGTTTTACAGATGTCTATTATTATGCCCTAACTAATATTACAACAGGATTCAACTATATCGCGTTCAGCGATCAGAGCCAACCAGATAATAATTTCCTCTACAAATGCAATGCTATTTATCGTGGTGACCGTTCAGATAAAATGCAACTCTTTATCCCACAAAGAGAAGGACAAGTAGGACAAAAAAGAAATGATACCTATTACTATAGTGAAGGTATTTGGATGAAGTATAATTCTACCGAGTCTGGTTACAAATGGTCAAGTGATAAAAATGGTTGGAGCACGGACACAAATCCATTTACTGCTCCAAACAAAGGTGGGTACAGTTTCTCCACAAAGGTTAGTTTGCAAGGAGGAACCGAATACAAATTTAAGGTGAATAATATCAATGGCGATTGGTATGGTAAGATACATACGATGACCAAAGAAAACTGCACTAACTTGTGGTTAGAACATCGCATGGAGGAAAAGTATAACACAACTATCCAACCAAACGTAACTGGTGAATATATCTTTACCATTTATTTAGGCGACGGTAAAGTGATGATTTCTTTGGAATACCCATTAGATATCAATGACTACCGTTTGGCATACAACGACAACACAACAGGCTTCCACCCTGGACACTATATCCGCAAACGCCTTACAGAAGAACAATTAGACACTGTTAGTTTCTTTGTGCATAAAGATTATAGTCCAAAATTATTGCTACAAAAGTGTATTGCTATTGATGCAGTAAAGGGTATTGCTACATGGGAAACTGTCGGTGAGGCCTATCCTATAGATGTAAATTCCACCTCTGTATATAACTTTGTACTCCAACAAACAGGAACAACGGATGCTACACACCAAGCTACAGTACTGATGGACAAAACACATCTTTATACAGGTAACTTCTACATACGCACAGACAAGGCCCCAGGTGGATGGGATTATTTCCGTCAGGAAGACAATATGATACACTTCAGCTCCTATGCCAGTGACCATGAGAATTTTACCCACTACTTCTGTAAATGGATTGAATCAAGCGAGCAAAAAGGATATTCCAATGTGAAATATACCATTGCTAACGACTATAGTTATTGTATCTCTGATACACTGGACAATGATGATGTAATTAAAAACAACCAAACAGAGCAAGGTTTTCTCCCCGCGAATGCCAATGTTCGCTTTACTTGGAACAACAAAGACAATACCCTCAGTCGAGCATACATCTCAGGTTCTACATGGACAAGAGACAGATTCCTCGTATTATCAGGTAATGACCAACTCTTTGACATCAATATTGACGACGAAACAGGGGATCCTCTATCTTTCCCAGAAGGAACTACTAACGGAAGTCGAGATGGACTACATGCAAATGAGGCTATATTTGCAGATATGGGTAACTGGATTTACCAATTGGATGTACATGCCAATAACCGAACAACAATCAAATTAACAGCATTATACAACGAGGTTGTTCAATACTTCAAAGGTAGCGAAAAAGAACCAACTGCATTGCTTAGAAGTACTGAAGGAAAGAATTACAAGATTCGCCTTATCTACGACTTCAAAATCAACAAACTCATTTCCGCATGGTTGGCAGGCGATGAAACAATTGAAGGTCAAGACCAAACTTTAGGTGCTGACATGATGATTATTCGTCATAACCAGGAAAAAGCTGAACAATTGAACTTTGATCCAACAAGTCGACAACTGTCTAATGTAGGAACAGCTTACGCTGTGATGACTTTCGATAAGTACTTCCTTAACAACCGCGCCGAAGATGGAAGCCATTTATCGGATGCAGACAAACAATCCCCCTATGCGCGTGCATTGTACTGGATTTCCTTCCCATTCGATGTAAAACTCAGCGAAGTATTTGGCTTTGGCGAATATGGCGACTATTGGATTATGGAGTATTACGATGGTGAAGCACGTGCAAAAAATGGTTTGTGGGCTGATACAGATACCTATTGGAAATATATTACCAACAAAAACTATATACTCCAAAAGGGTCAAGGCTACGTCATCAGTCTTAACCTCAACAAGATGGGATATGAATCCAACATCTTTGACAATACTGATGAAGTTAGTCTCTACTTCCCATCTAATGGTGCATTGGGTACTATCACAGGTGTTCCAACTAACTATTATGCTAAAGAGCATGAATGTACCATCGACCGCGAAAACGGAATACACAAGATTTACGACTCCCACTGGAATGTCATTGGTGTACCTGGATTTGCGGATATAGAGAATGTAGAAATTGGCAATCACTTATTTACCCAAGACTCTATCCACTTCTATTATGAATATTTACCTCAAACCAATGAATATAGAACGCGAAGAGCAGGCGGTAATAAAACACCAGCAAACTTCCAAACTATGTATTCTTATATGGTACAATACCATGGTGGAATTAACTGGAGTACAAAGACCTTCACTGGTCCTTCCACAATAGCAGCACGTCGCACAGGTGCGATGCCTTCGCAGTACGATCTCCGTCTCGAATTGACTACAGATGACCAACTTCATGACCAAACATTCATTCTGTTGGATGAAGACAAGCGTGCTACAGCGGAATACGATGTGAATCTCGACCTCACAAAGATTATGAACAAAAATGCAAGCATCTACACCCTCGCAGGTGAACAACGTATCACGCTATCAGGTAACACCCTGCCAATGGACAAGGCTACCGTGCCAGTAGGTGTGCGCATTGCCACCGCAGGCGAATATACTTTCCGTATGCCTGATGGTACAGATGGCATTAGTGTCACTCTTGTGGACAATGCCACAGGTACACATACCGACATGCTGATGGATGAATATACCATCACCCTCGATGCAGGCACTATCGAAAATCGCTTCTACCTTGTAGTCGATCCAGACCGCACTGCCACTTCTGTGGAGAATGTAGGCGAAGAGGCGAAAGGCGATAAGGCGAAAGGCGTGGAGAAGTTCCTCATCGACGGCAAACTCTTCATCCGCACCGCAGATGGCATCTTTGATGCGAAGGGACAGCGTTTGTAAAAAAAAAAGCCTACCCCCAGCCCCTCCCTGAAGGGATGGGAGAGACGAGGAGGCAATGAGGCGAAAGGTTAAAGGCGAGAGGTTAAAGGCGAGAGGCTAAAGGCGAGGATAAAAAAAAATGAGTTGGATGATGTCCAACTCATTTTTTTGCAAAAACACTTGCGTATATCAGAGAAAAAGTGTACCTTTGCAGCGAAAAAGCGGACAAAACAACCGATTTTTCTCGGAAAAAGCGGGCAAAATGCCATTCAATTCCTCGGAAAAAGCGGACAAAATAAACAGAACAGCATGATTAACAGACAATTAGACACACTAATAAAAGAGCATTACACTAACACCCATAATGCCCTCTTATTATCGGGTGCACGACAGGTAGGAAAAAGTTATGCAATACGCAAGTATGGCACAACTAATTATTCGTGTTTTGTGGAAATCAATTTTATTGAACAACCACAAGCAATACAGATATTTCAAAATGCTACCTCAGCCACAGACCTTTTGCTGCGCCTATCTACTTTTATACAACAACCTTTAGTGAAAGGAGATACACTCATATTCTTTGACGAAGTGCAAGTCTATCCTGATATACTAACATGGATTAAATTCCTTGTAGATTCAGGGGAGTATCGATATGCACTCAGTGGCAGTTTGTTAGGAGTGCAATTGAAAGACATCCGCAGTCTTCCCGTGGGATACTTGTCGGAGATTCAGGTGTATCCGCTATGTTTTGAAGAATTTATCCGAGCTATTGGCGTAGGGAATACCACTATCAATGCCCTCAAATACGCATGGGAGAACCAAACGCCCGTTGACAATGTGGTGCATCAAAAAATGATGCAACTTATCAATCTCTACCTTATCGTAGGCGGTATGCCCGCAGCAGTACAAGCGTATATTGATAGCAACAACATGCAACACGTCACAGAGATTCAACGCAATATACTACAACTATGTAAAAAGGATATAGCACAATATGACCTAAAGCGAAAACTCTACATACAGGATATATTTGATCTAATTCCCAGCGAACTCAATGCGCAGAACAAAAGATTTGTATTAAAAGACATCAATCAACACATCAAATTCTCGCGCAGCGAAAATGACTTCTTATGGTTGAGTGATGCTGGAGTAGCATTACCCGTTTACAATGTAGAAGCACCTTGTCCCCCATTGATTCTCAACAAACAGCGTAATCTATTCAAGTTGTTTCAGAATGATGTAGGACTATTGGCTTGCCAATACTCCAATGGTATTCAATTAGACATTCTAAATGGTGAAAGCCAATTGAATTTTGGAGCTATATACGAAAACTTCGTTGCACAAGAACTAAAAGCCAATGCATACACCTTATATTATTATAATAGCAAGAAGTATGGGGAATTGGATTTCTTGATTGAAGACAATAGTCTATTGACCGCCATTGAAGTAAAATCAGGCAAAAGTTATCGCAAGCATAACGCGCTGGACAAATGTTTGGAGTGCAAAAACTTTCATATACAAAAGTCAATCGTATTATGCCACGACAATGTACAGACAGAAGAACATATTACTTACATGCCTATATACATGACCATGTTCATGAAGAAGCACTCAAACACTGAGCCTATTATTTATACATTAGATATATCCGATTTAGCGTGAGTGAGGCGAAAGGCGATGAGGCGAGGATAAGAAAATGAGTTGGAGATATGTCCAACTCATTTTTTTGCAAAAACATACTAAAAACCGTACAAAAACATTGCAAAAACACACTAAAATATGATTAAACGAAAGATATTCAACGAATTAGTACTTTGGAAGAAAAATCACAAGCGACATGTTGCATAGATTCATAAGAAATTAGTGCTGTTGCGATTATTTTGAAACAAAAATACGCTACGCTTCGCTTGCTACAAAAATAATTAAAAATCAGATTGTTATGTTTTGTTTTTACTCATAAGAATGCAGAAAACTGCATTAGTGAGTAAAAAACAAAATCAAATCAAAAAAATATAAAAACAATATAAGTAAATAACAAACAGCAATTTATGCAAAATATATCATTGATTATCGCAACACTAGTAATAAAAAATTTATAATTACGACCGCAAAAGTAGTATTTTTTTGATTTGAGCAAATAATTCGCACAAAAATTGCTGAAATCGAGTTAATTTGGTCGATTTGAGCAAATTTAAGACATAAAAATTGCTGAAATCGCGTTAATTTTGTCCATTTGAGCAAATTTCAGTCTATAAGGTATTGATGTAAGATTTAAAGGCGATGAGGTGGGCAGCAGGGCTGCAGGTTAGAGGTTAGAGGCGAGAGGAACGTCCCGTCTTGCTGTCTTGCTGTCTTGTTGTGAAAAACAAAAATATGCTATCCACCGCTTATCCACCGCTTATCCACCCGATAAACGCTGTTTTTAGATTTGCCACTTGGAAACTACAAAAGTGTTAAAGTTTCCTAAAATATTTGGTCATATACAAAAAAAGCAGTACCTTTGCACGCTTTTTGTAAAATGGCGAGATATGGCAGATACAAAGGATGGAATATTAAAAATTGCGATAGCGCGAATGCAACAGGTGGGCATTCGTTCGGTATCGATTGATGATATTTGTCATGAATTGGGCATATCTAAAAAAACATTCTATGTGTATTTTGCTTCAAAAGATGAGTTGGTGGAGGCTATATTGGGTGTACATCAAGAGAAAGTAGCAAAGGAATTGGCACAGTCGTTACAAAAGCGAACAGTAGAGCAGAGTTTAGTGGAATGGGTGAAGATTGCAAAACATACTGAGAAACATACACTAAAAACCCCTCCAATGATTTATGATTTGGAGAAATACTACCCACAACTATTTAAGCAACATAAGGCATACATGCGAGCAGCAACGGAAGCGGTGTTGGTACAGTTTTTGCAAAAAGGGGTAGAAGAAGGCATTTTCCGTCAGGAGATTGATGTAAAGATTGTGGCAATGGTGTTTATAGATATCCAATATAAGTTGATGGAGATTATGTCCAAAGGGGAGAAAAGCCGTGAGGAGATTTTGCGTATCGGGCAACAGGGTATGGATATCTTAGTGCGTGGCATACTTTCAGAAAATGGATTGCTGCGGTTGCGAAAGAAAGTGAAAAATAACATATAATATATTAAGGTATAAAAGATGATGAGAAAAATTGTTTTATCAATTTGCCTACTCGCTATTTGCGCGAATGGCATTTGGGCAGAGAATCATGTGATGGCTGCCACCAAAAAAGTGGACCCCCGCGAAGTGCCTGCCACACTAAACCTAAGCCTCGCGGAGGCACAAGACTATGCTGTAGAAACCAACCGCAGTTTGCGCAACGCTAATCTGGCTGTGCAAAAAGCCTATGCACAACGCTGGCAAACCATCGCCAGTATGTTGCCATCAGCCGACCTGACATGGGCATACACCTCGATGATGAACTACGAGATGTTGCTCGGCGGTATGCCTATCGCTATGCCCGATAATGGTACATTGGGTATCACCGCAGCAGTAGGTATCAATGGTCAAGCCATCGTAGGCGCACTATTGAACAATGTAGCGATTGACATGCAGAAACTCAACTTGCAACAGTCGGAGGACAACCTGCGTGCGAACATTAAAACCAGTTACGCCAGCGTGTTGGTGCTGCAGAATGTAGTAACCCTGTTGGAGAACTCGCTCGCCAATATCGAACAGATGGCAGAGATGACCCAACGCAGCGTGGATGTGGGTGCAGCAGAGCAAACTACCGCCGACCTTATCAAGGTGCGCGCAAACACCTTGCGCAATAACATCAATGCCAACCAACGCAGCACACAGCTGGCACTGAACGCACTGAAAGTGCTGTTGGATGTACCCGCAGAAACAGAGTTGGTTTTGACCTCTACCCTCGAGGACTTCCTTTCTGCCGAAACCGTGCTACAACTATTGGGCAAAGACTTTGTATTGGAGAACAACCTCAACTACCAACTGTTGGAGAAGAATGTGGACTTGGCAAAGAAGAATGTACACATGGCAGGCTGGGCATACGGTCCTACCGTAGCATTAGCATATCAATATAGCCAAAAAGACTATTTCGGTGAGAAAGAGGGCTTCAATATGACCCCTCCTAATGCTATCTCGCTGAATATCAGCATGCCTTTGTGGTCATCTGGCAAACGCGCCGCAGGCGTAGTGGAGAAGAAAATCGCGCTGGAAGAAGCACGCAACACCTTCGCCGAGACAGCCAATAACCTCGGTATTCAAAACGACCAATTGCGCTATAACCTCCAAAATGGTTATGAGACCTATATGAACGAAAAGGATAATATGGAGGTTACACAACGCGTGTTTGACAACACCACCAACAAGTTCAACCAAGGTGCTGCCAGCAACCTCGACCTCGTAAACGCCAGCAACGACCTCATTACCGCGCAGTCCAGTTATGTGCAAGCGGTACTGACACTGGTGAACGCCCAAGTAGAACTGGAGAAATTCTTGAACCTATAATACCGGATACCGGAAGTTGGAAGCTGGCTGCCAAATATCTGGCTTCTGGACGCCGGTTCCCGGACACCAAAAAACTGATAACTAAATAACAAGATAATGAAAAAGATTGTATTATTGATGGTTGCCGCTGTTTGTTTGATTTCCTGCGGCAAAAAAGATGCTCAGGCAAAGCAAGAGGCTGAGCGCGTGGAAGTGGTAGGCACCATGATCCTCGAAAATCACGAGATTGAGCGTGTACTCAATGTAAGTACCAACCTTCAAGGCTATTTGACACAGAATGTAGCACCCTCTTTGCAAGGCAAGATCGAGCACATCTTTGTAGAGGTGGGCGATGCTGTGAAAGAGGGCGACATGCTGGTACGCATGGACCAAAACCAATACCTCACCAGCAAGATTCAATTGGCTAACCTTGAGGTGGAGATGGGTCGTTTGGAGGCATTGCTTGCTACAGGTAGCGTGAGCCAACAGACCTACGACCAAACCAAAGTGGGTTACGACCAACTGAAGCAAAACTTAGACTTCTTGGAGAAGAACACCTATGTCAAAGCTCCTTTCGAGGGTGTTATCTCGGCTAAGACTTACGAGGATGGTGAGTTGTTTACTGGTCAACCTATCGTGGTGCTGACCCAAGTGAAGAAACTGAAAGCCCTCATTGCTGTGCCAGAGACCTACTACCCATTGATTAAAGAGGGTATGAAACTCACAGTAAAGAGCGATATCTATCCAGAGGAGATTTTCCATGCAACCATCGAGGTGGTTTATCCTACCATTGATGCAGCTAGCCACACCTTCCAATGCAAAGTGGTGATTCCTAACGCCAGCGAGAAGTTGCGCCCAGGTATGTATGTGACCACTACCCTCGGTCTCGGAAAAGAGAACACCATCGTGGTGCCTTATCAATCCGTAGAAAAGTTGATTGGTTCGAACGAGCGTTTTGTATTCATTAACGAGAATGGTTATGCTAAGCGTGTGAGCGTGAAACTTGGTCAACGCTTTGATGAGAACATCGAGATTATCGCTCCTGAAATCCAACCCGGTGTTGAGTACATCCACAAAGGTCAAAGCAAGTTGGTGGATGGCGTGAAGATTGAAGTGAAATAAATTCTAAACGACTATGGCAATTTATAAAACCGCGATTAAGAATCCCGTAACGACCCTATTGGTGTTTGTTGCGGTGATGATCATAGGTCTGTTCTGCTTTGTGCAACTGCCTGTGGATCAGTTTCCTGAGATGGATCCTCCATACGTGATGGTGATGACCACCTATCCTGGAGCATCTGCCTCGGAGATAGAAACCAACGTCTCCAAGATTATGGAGAATAGTTTGACTTCGGTAGATAACTTGAAGTATATCAACTCGACTAGTAAGGATAACGTATCACTGGTTATTTTGGAATTGGAATGGGGATGTGATATCACGGAGGCCGTCAACGATGTGCGGTCGTTCTGTGATATGGCGAAGAACCAGTTGCCAGACGGATGTTCATCCCCAATGGTGTTTAAGTTCTCATCCAGCACCATGCCTATCTGCCAATACTCTATCACGGCAGACGAGTCGTATCCTGCGCTCGACAAAATCCTCAACGATGAGGTGATTCCACAGCTCAACAAGATTAATGGTATCGGTAACTTGTCGGTATCAGGTGCACCTGACCGCTATGTATATGTGGATATCGACCAACAAAAGTTGGATGCCTATGGTATCTCGCTGGAGCAAGTGGGTCAAGTAATCTCCGCCAACAACCTCAACCTCTCTTCCGGTACGGTGAAGATGGAGAAGGAGCAATACCAAATGCAAGTGCGCTCTGAGTTTGTGGAGAGTAGCGAGATTAACGACCTGATGGTGACTATCACCCCACAAGGTCAACAAGTCTTTGTGCGTGATATTGCTACTGTGCGCGATACCATCAAGGATCTCTCGCTCGACGAGAAGACCAACGGTCGTGAGGCTGCGCGTTTGATTGTAGCTAAGCAATCAGGCTCCAATACCGTGCAAGTCTGCGAGGATGTGCAAGAGGAGTTGGCTAAGATTCAAAAGCAACTGCCTACCGACGTGAAGATCCAAGAGATCTACAACTCGGCTGACAATATTCGCAATAGTATCAACTCTCTTGAAGAGTCTGTGCTCTATGCGTTGCTCTTCGTGGTGCTGGTGGTATTGTTCTTCCTCGGCAAATGGCGTGCGACCATTATCATCTCCCTTACTATCCCAATCTCGTTGATTGTAGCCTTCATCTACTTAAAGATGGCAGACTCTTCAATCAACATTATCTCGCTCTGTTCGTTGAGTATCGCGATTGGTATGGTAGTGGACGATGCGATTGTGGTGCTCGAGAATATCACCCGCCATATTGAGCGTGGTGAGAACCCTCGCGAGGCCTCTATCTATGCCACCAACGAGGTTTGGGTCAGCGTTATCGCAACTACCCTTGTGCTTGTGGCTGTGTTTGTGCCTCTGACCATGATGGATGGTATGGCAGGTATCATGTTTGAGTCACTGGGTTGGATCGTTACAGTCGTTTGCTGTACCTCTACCGTGATTGCTATCACCCTTACTCCTATGCTCTGCTCGAAACTGTTGCAGGCACGCAAATTCCATGTGGAGAATGGCAAACTGATTGATGATAGCGCCAAGAAGACTTGGTACGACCGCACTGTCGTTGCGTTCCTTGACAAAGTGGATGCTGCTTATGCCAAGTCGCTGGGTTGGTGCTTGCGTCATAAGACATTGACTATCATTGCATTGTTTGTCTTCTTTGCAGCGTCATTGGTGCCATTTGCTATGGGTAAAGTGGGTACCGACTTTATGGCGCAACAAGATAATGCACGCTTGAGCGTAACGGTTGAGTTGCAACGTGGTACGCGCATCGAAGAGACCGTCAAGACAGCTCGCAAATTGGAAGAGCGTTTCATGTTGCTCGTACCTGAGATTCAGATGATCTCTACCTCCGCGGGTAGCAACGATGATGATGGTACAGGTGCTATCTTCTCTACTACAATGAACAATACCATCTCTATGACGATCCGTTTGAACAAGAAATGGGAGCGTGAGCGCACTATCTGGCAAATCGCTGAGGTGCTGCGTCAAGAGTTGGCACAATATCCAGAAATCATTGAGTATCAGGCTGCTTTGAGTAGTGGTGGTCCTGGTGGTAGTAATACGGTGGATGTGGAAATCTATGGTTACGACTTTGATATTACCAACCAAATGGCGCAACAAATCATTGCTCTTACCAAGCAATTACCTGGTGCACGTGACGTCTATGCCGACCGTGATGACGACCGCCCTGAGATCAAGATTATCGTGGACAAGGAGAAGGCATCTCGCCACGGATTGACCTCTGCTACCATCTCCAGCTATCTGCGTAACCGCGTGAATGGTATGGCAGTAGGCTATTTGAAGGAGGATGGTAACGAGTACGATATTCTGGTGCGCCTCAAAGAGGAGAACCGCAACTCGATCTCCGATGTGCTGGACTTCTCTATCCCAACACCAATGGGACAAACCATCAAACTCTCTGAGATTTGCTCGGTGGACGAGTATTGGGCGCCACCCAAAATCGTGCGTAAGTCACGCCAGCGTATCGTGACCGTAAAGGTTACTCCATACGAAACTTCATTGGGTGAGTTGGCTGAGGCAATTAATACACAGGTACTTCCTCAAATCGACAAACCTGCGGGTTACTCTATCCGTTTGGCAGGTTCGTATGAGGATCAACAGGAGTCCTTCGGCAAATTGGGTATGTTGGGTGCACTGATTCTTATCCTTGTGTATATCGTGATGGCAAGTCAGTTTGAGTCGTTCTCCAACCCAGGTATTATTATGTTTACCGTGCCATTTGCACTCTCAGGTGTAATCCTCGCATTGTGGATTACGGGCGTGTCACTGGATATGATTGGTGCATTGGGTATTGTCTTGCTGGTCGGTATTGTGGTGAAGAACGGTATTGTGCTCGTGGACTATATCAACCTCATGCGCGAGCGCGGCTACGAACTCAACGAGGCTATCCAGATGTCAGGTCAAAGCCGTATGCGTCCTGTATTGATGACGGCATTTACTACTATCTTGGGTATGGTTCCAATGGCTGTGAGCCAAGGTGAAGGTGCCGAGATGTGGCGTCCATTGGGTATTGTCGTGATTGGTGGTTTGACAGTAGCAACCTTCTTGACCCTGTATATCGTGCCTGTTGTATATGGTGCAATCTCCAAGAAAGGCGAGCGCGACAAACTCAAGAAAGTCCGCGAACAATTTATCTTCATGGACATTGATGTGAAAGACAAGGAAGAGAAATAATAACTAAGATCGCCACTTTGTGGCTGAGAGAAGAGAGCCATTGCATTGTTAGACCGCCCTACGGGCTGAGAGATCCCCTGAGTATAATATCTAACAGCGAAGCGGTCTAACAGTGGAACGATCTAACTTCTAACAGCGAAGCGGTCAAAAAACAAAGTTTTTTTATGAAATCTGTAATGATCATATTCAATCAAGCCAACACCGAGCGTGTAGAGTATATGCTTGATATGTTAGAGATACGCGGTTTCACATTCTTTGAGGATGTGCAAGGCCGTGGCAGCAAGAATGGTGAACCACGCCGTGGTACCCACGCATGGCCAGAGATGAACTCCTGTGTCATCACCATCGTACCCGATGAGAAAGCACCTATCCTGCTCGAAGCGGTGCAAAAACTCGACCGCCGCAACGAAGAAGTGGGTGTCCGCGCCTTCATGTGGAATATCGAGGCTACGGTATAAGGTCGCCCCGCAGGTTGTAGAAAGCAATCGCCATTGACATGCAGTCAATGGCGATTGTTTTATCCAGAAGCCAAGATTCATGGGCAGCCGGAAGCCGGAAGCCGGTATCCGGATGCCCAAAAGCCAGGATGCCAAATTTCAGCAAAAAAAGAAGCAACCCTTTTGGATTGCTTCTTGCGGTGCGGACGAGACTCGAACTCGCGACCCCATGCGTGACAGGCATGTATTCTAACCAACTGAACTACCGCACCAATTTGTTATGTCGCACTTCCTTTTCGAAAGCGAGTGCAAAGGTACTGCTTTTTTTTGACATGACCAAATATTTTTGAAAAAAAATGCAATTTTATGTGATTTTTCTATGTTTTTGAGCATTTTTGCGACTTAAAGAGGGCAAAAATTGGTTTTTTTTTGCATATCTGCTCAAAAAATAGTAACTTTGCAGGCTAAAATAGAGTTTATCTATCTCAACACAAAAAAAAGTAATTTGTAAATAGTCCAATCGTAAATTATACTTATGTCTGTACACACGCATACTACGCGCATGACGACCACCCGTCTGCGCCAAATGAAGCAACAAGGCGAAAAGATTGCCATGCTCACCAGTTACGATTTCACCCTCACTACCCTATTGGATGAGGCAGGGATTGATATGATTTTGGTGGGCGACAGCGCCTCCAATATCGTTTGTGGCAATACCTATACGCTACCAATCACCGTGGATGAGATGATTTTCTTGGCTCGCGGTGTGGTGCGCGCAGCAAAACACTGCTTAGTGGTGCTGGACATGCCTTTTGGCAGTTACCAAGTGAGCGAGGAAGAGGCTGTGCGCAATGCCATTCGTATGATGAAAGAGTCGGGTGCTGATGCCGTGAAATTGGAAGGCGGCGAAGAGGTGCTACCTGCCGTGCGCCATATCGTGCAAGCAGGTGTACCCGTAATGGGACATTTGGGGCTAACCCCTCAGAGTGTGAATCAATTAGGTGGATACGGACTGCGCGCCAAAGAGGAGGCAGAGGCCGAGAAACTGATTCGCGATGCGAAACTGCTGGATGAGGCAGGGTGCTTTGCCATTGTGCTGGAGAAGATTCCCGCAGCCTTGGCGGAGAAAGTAACCAAAGCAGTGAGTTGCCCAACCATAGGCATTGGCGCAGGTAATGTCACGGATGGACAAGTGTTGGTGCTACATGATATGTTGGGGCTGAATATGGGCTTCAAACCCAAGTTCTTGCGCCATTTCGCCCAATTAGGCGAAGCGGTGAAAGGAGCAGTAGGCGAATACATAGAGGCAGTGAAGCAATCCACTTTCCCCAATAGTTCAGAGGCATACTAATTCCTGATTTGCATATTCCACAAAATTTTCGTACCTTTGCGGCGAAATTGAAAACATGTTAATACAATAAAACTTTTTAATTTATACAATTATGACAATGACTAAAAGCCCATTGCAAATTGCACGCGCTGCGTATCAACCAAAGATGCCAGTAGCTTTGCAAGGCAATGTTAGCCTGAAAGAAGGCGCAAAAACACAGTCCGTAGCCGACCAAGAGGAGATTCAAAAACTCTTCCCTAACACCTACGGCATGCCTGTAATTGAGTTTGAACCTGCTGCTGAGGCAGCAGAGGTTGCACCATTCAATGTAGGTGTAATCCTCTCTGGTGGTCAAGCACCTGGTGGTCACAATGTAATCTGCGGTTTGTTTGACGCACTGAAACGCGTAAACCCAGCCAACAAATTATATGGCTTCTTAGGTGGTCCAAGCGGTTTGGTAGATGGCAAATATGCTGAATTGACTGCTGATGTGATTGATGAGTTCCGCAACACAGGTGGTTTTGATATTATCGGTTCAGGTCGTACCAAATTGGAGGAGACCGAACAATTCGACAATGGTATCAAAGTTTGCAACGAGTTGGGTATCAAGGCTATCGTGATTATCGGTGGTGATGATAGTAACACCAACGCGTGCGTACTCGCAGAGTACTACCTCCAAAAGAACTGCGGTATCCAAGTAATCGGTTGCCCAAAGACTATTGATGGTGACTTGAAGAACGAGATGATTGAAACCTCTTTCGGTTTCGACACCGCTTGCAAGACCTTTGCTGAATTGATTGGTAACATTCAACGCGATGCTAACTCGGCTAAGAAATACTGGCACTTTATCCGCCTCATGGGTCGCTCTGCAAGCCATATCGCACTCGAGTGCGCATTGCAAGCACAACCAAATGTGTGCCTCATTTCTGAGGAGGTAGAGGCTAAGAACATGACCCTCAACGAAGTTGTAGAGCAAATCGTAGAGGTAATCGTAGCTCGTGCTAACGCTGGTTTGAACTTCGGTACTATCCTCATTCCAGAGGGTTTGATTGAGTTTATCCCTGCTATGCGCGTGTTGATCCAAGAGCTCAACGACCTGTTGGCTGACAACGAGGAGTTTGCTGCATTGGAAGGTGATGACGCTAAGCGCGAATATGTGAAGTCAATGCTTACCCCTGCAAGTTGCGAACTCTATCGCAGTTTGCCAAAGGGTATCGCTAAGCAACTCACCCTCGACCGTGACCCTCACGGCAATGTGATGGTGAGCCAAATCGAGACCGAGAAACTGTTGATTGAAATGGTACAAAAACGCCTTGCTCAACTCAAGGCTGCAGGCACCTACAAAGGCAAATTCTCTGCATTGAATCACTTCTTCGGTTACGAAGGTCGTTGCGCTATGCCAAGCAACTTCGATGCTGACTACTGCTATAGCCTCGGTAACACTGCGGCTCACCTCATTGCAGCAGGTAAGACTGGCTATATGGCATTGGTGAAGAACCTGACCAAGCCTGCAAGCGAGTGGGTGGCAGGTGGTGTGCCTGTAACCATGATGATGAACATGGAGCGTCGCCATGGTAAGATGAAACCTGTAATCCAAAAGGCATTGGTGGATCTTAACGGTGCACCATTCAAGTACTTGGCTGCTCACCGTGCAGATTGGGCTGACCCACAACTCAGCTACATTTACCCAGGTCCTATCCAATACTATGGTCCATCTGAGGTTTGCGACCAACCAACTCGCACCCTTATGCTTGAGCAAGAAGGTAAGTAAGACCGCCCGAAGGGCTGTCAGATGAGAGACCGCTACGCTGTTAGACCGCCACTTCGTGGCTGATAGATTCCAGGAGTCTAACCTCTAACAACAAAGTGGTCTAACCTCTAACAGCAAAGCGATCTATGAAATTGCAAATGCTAATATTATTGATGGTTTCGAGTGTCTGCCAAGCGCAGTACTCGAACCATCAGTTATATCAAGCGTATTCGGAGCGCGATATGACCGTATGGGAAGAGTATATTGCTTCGGCAAAGTGGGATAGTTTAACAGTAGAGGAACAGAAGCAGTTGTTGAATTATGAATACGGTTTTACGGCATATATATTGGGACAAGATATAGCAAAGGCGGAGAGTCTTGTTGCAATTTACGAGCAACATCTTGAGGCACTGAGAAACGAACTATCCGAAGCAAGGTATTGCGCTTACTTGTCAAGCATCTATACCTATAAAATGGCATTAGATAAAGCGCATTTTATGAGCCATGCGAAGAAATTATTTGCCAGTATCAAGCGCGCAATGGAATTGGATAGCAACGATGCATTGGTATTGTCGATGATGGGGAATGTAGAGTTCTACAATCCATTTGGCAGCAAGAAAAAAGCATTAGAATATTTTCAAAAAGCAGATAGCCTGTATGGCGTTTCAGCAGAGGAATATGAGATGTGGAATCACGCCGCTGTGAAGATGAATATTGAGCAATGCAAAGATAAATTGGGGAAATAATAGGGAGGAAGTATTAACTAGTTTAGGAGTTTAGAGGACGCGTCGTTACAGGACGGTGCATGCGCCTATAGATTGAGAGGGTAATTCTAAATTCTTAAATCACAATTCAAAATTAACATGAAACACCATTTTTTACATTATATGGATCAAGTAATCCACAACCGTTGGCGCGATGTTGCCTTTGTGGATTACGGAGAAAAAAAACAATATACCCATGGCGAAGTGGCACAACAGGTGCGTCGTTTCCACAAGTTGTTCCGTCTATTGGGCATTAAACAGGGAGATAAGATTGCCATTGCCAGTCGCAACTGCTCCAACTGGGTCGTTTCCTATATGGCAATCATGTCTTACAAGGCAGTGGCTGTGACCCTCTTGCAAGACTTCAAGGCTGAGGATTTGGCACGATTGGTTGAGCACTCTGATTCTAAGATGCTTATTGTGGGACCATATGTCTGGCGCGAACTGCAACATCAGCAATTGCCAGAACTGCAAGCCATCATGTCGATGGATGACTTCTCTTTTATCCACCTCGCAGAGCCATATAAGGGCAATGTGGAGTATGTAATGAGCGAACCAAGCATCGTAACCGAGACCAATTTTTTCTCCCTCGTACAAGATGGCGAGATTGACCTCGACTCGCTGGCATTGATTAACTACACTTCTGGCAGTACGGGTTCCCCCAAGGGCGTAATGATTAGCCACCGTTCACTCTCCAACAATGTGGAGAACGGTCAGTACATATTGCCTGTAGAGCCAGGTCAGCGCGTGGTATCTATGCTGCCATTGGCACATATGTTCGGTCAATTGGCAGACTTCCTCTATCCTTTCAGCGCAGGTGCCACCATTTATTACCTAACCAAAGCCCCAACCCCAAGCATTTTGCTCAAGGCAATGGCAGAAGTGCAACCATATCTGGTGGCTACAGTACCATTGGTGATTGAAAAGATATACAAGAAAAAATTGGACCCACTATTGAGCAAACTATCTTTTAAGTTCTGCTGGTACACACCAGGTATAATGAATATTGTGCGTGCGGTAGTGAAAAAATCGCTTGTCAAAGCATTTGGCGGACAAGTACGCTATTTCCTCTGCGGTGGCGCAGCCATGAACCCAATCGTGGAGAAGTGTTTGATGGATGTGAACTTCCCATTGTCTATCGGCTTTGGTATGACCGAGTGCGGACCACTCGTCAGCGGTTTGCCACCCAAATACTTCAAACGCCGCAGTTGCGGTGCGCCTGTGCCCAACATGGAAGCCAAGATTGACAACCCTAACGAGAAGGGCGAAGGCGAGATTCTTGTGCGTGGCGAGAATGTAATGATGGGTTACTATAAGAATGAGGAGGCTACTATCGATGCCTTCACCGAGGACGGTTGGTTGCGTACAGGCGACCTCGGCTATATGGATAAAAAGCAAAATATCTTTATCCGTGGTCGTATCAAGTCGATGTTCTTAGGGGCAAGCGGACAGAATATTTACCCCGAGGAGATTGAGGACAAACTCAACAACCAAATGGGTGTGGCCGAAAGTATCGTGGTGGAACGCGAGGGCAAGTTGATTGGTTTGGTATTCCCCGATGAGGAGGCTACCAAAGGTTTCTCGCTGGCAGAGGTAGAGCGCATGATGAAAGACAACCTGAAGAAACTCAACGAATTGCTCCCTTCCTACTCACGCGTACACGATATAGAGGTGAAGCAAGAGCCATTCGAGAAAACACCTAAGAAGAGCATTAAGCGATTCCTGTATAAGTAAGGTGAGAGGCGATAGGCTATAGGCTATAGGCGAAAGGCGATAGGCTGGATACAGAAAAAGGCGAGAATCTTCTCGCCTTTTTCATATCCGTGCCTTTAAACTCTAAACTGTAGCCGCTTTAGCGGCGTCCTCTAAACACTAAACACCAGATCACTTGCGTGGCGCAGGCACATAGGTTGGGTAGAACACTTGTTGCAGACTATCCACCAAATTGTGGTGGTTCTTCAACAATACATTCGATGGGAAATAGCACTCACCAGTAATGCCTGGGATGGTGCGGTTGAGGCGCAACTGACGGCAGATTTCGTTGCCTTCGTTCCATGCCGCAGCCATCTTAGGATTCCCCAAATGATAAGGTGCCATACCGATATACACGCGGCACTTGTCGGTGGCATGTTGTGCCCACCAGTGTGCAAGTATCTCGTAATCAGCAATTTTCTTACCAATCTCCCAATAGAGTTGTGGTACTACATAATCAATCCAACCCTTCTCCATCCATAGGAGAATATCGGCATAGAGTTGGTCGTAGTTTTGCAGACCGTTGGTCTCGCTACCGCGTGGGTCGTTTGCTTTGTTGCGCCAAATGCCGAATGGCGAGATACCAAATTGCACCTCTGGTTTGATGCTATTAATGGTATTGTGTACTTGCTCGATAGCCAAGTTCACATTGTCGCGGCGCCAGTCGCCTACATTATCAAATCCGCGTGGGTCTGCTGCAAATGCCTCAGCATCTGGGAAGTCTTGACCCGAAACAGGATAAGGATAGAAGTAGTCATCCATGTGAATGGCTTGAATATCGTAGCGAGTAACGAGGTCAGCCACCACTTTGCATAGGAAATTGCGTGTCTCTTGCAAGTGAGGAGCAAAGTACCATTGTGTACCATACTTCAAGAACCACTCTGGGTGCTTGTGGTAAATGTGGTTATCAGCGATATCCTCAATCTTGCTACCACCACCTGTTACGCGATAAGGGTTAATCCATACATGCACATCTATACCACGCTTGTGTGCCTCGGCACAAACAAACTCCAATGGGTCGTAGGTAGCAGCCTCGCCTTGCTTACCTGTGAGCCAAGCACTCCAAGGCTCCAATTCAGACTTATACAACGCATCGGCTGTTGGGCGTACTTGGAAGACAATTGCGTTGAGGTTCATGTCTTGGAAGGCATCCAACATAGCTATCAAGTCGGCTTTTTGTTGCTCATAGTTGCCGATAGCCGCTTTGGTTGGGAAATCGATGTTAGCTACTGTGCTCACCCATGTAGCACGAAAATAAGGCTCTGCTGCAAACACCATGCATGCACAAGCCATAAATAGTGATGTCAAAAAGGTCTTTTTCATGTAATTTATAATTTGTTAATTCTTAATTCATAATTAAAATATTCGCTGCGCAAATATTTTTAGGTAGTCCATCCAGTTCTGCCACGAGTGTCCGCCTGCGGACTCATGGTACTCGTATGGGTATTGTTTTTCATCCAAGTATTGGCGGTAAATCACATTGTCTTCGTATAGAAAGTCCTCTACGCCACAGGCTATCCAATACAATTGTGGAGGATTAGCAAACTGTTGTGCGAGCAGAGTTTCTGTTTGCTGATATGCAGGTTTGTCGGAGAGTGCCAATGCGCTCATCTCTATAGTGCGCTCAGCGTGAGGTTGCTTGGTATGTGGCACATATAGTGCGGAGAAGATACCTACATAGTCAAAACTCTGATTGAGCAATGCTGCTGTGTGCATGGTGTGGAATCCGCCCATAGACAAGCCCGCAATGGCGCGATGTTGTTTGTCATTGATGGTGCGGTAGTGCGCTTCTGTCCACGCAATGAGTTGGCTGAAGTTCTCTTCGAAGGTGCTTTCCATCCACAAACGCGATTCTGGGTCATAGTATTTGCCCGTTTGCTCCAGATAGCCATTAGGCATAACTACAATCATAGGTTTGCACAATTCGTTGGTAATCAGCGAGTCAAGGATATATTTTGCGCAACCTTTGGTCAGCCAACCAGCCTCATCATCGCCACTACCGTGCAGGAGATAGAGTACTGGATAATCCACCTCAGAGGAGGCATATCCCGCTGGCAAATAAACAGCAACGCCTGCATCACCGACGGAGGAGGGGTACGAAGTTACTACGACCTGACTTGCTTGGTTCTCGATTTTTGCCTTGGGGCAACAGCTGACACATACGATCAGCAAGAGGAGTAATAATTTGCTTTTCATGGTTGTGTGAAATTTAAAATTCTTAATTCAACATTATTTTGCTGCAAAGGTAGTGAATTATTTTGAGTTATGCAAGTGTTGTGTGTGTGTGTTATTCATTACCGCAGCGTCTTATGCCAGTGATAATTTTTATCTGTCCTTTTTTTCGACTATTGATGAGTCTTTGTAGGTGTCTTTTCCGCTCGATTTTCATACTTTGTAGGGTATTTTTGCGGTTATCCGCATTTTTACCCTGCAAAGGTAATGCTTTTTTGTGAT